>DJHY01000154.1:0-4593 GCA_002433335.1 Rhodospirillaceae bacterium UBA6608
CCGGTTGGAACTCCGCACTTTTCGCCAACAACAGAATCCGACCCGGCACATAGCGGTCGAGTTCCGCCACGGCCGCATCAAGCGGCAGGCCGTCAATCCGGATCAAGCCGCGCCGCCAAGCGACGGCATCCTCGGCCGAAGCCACCGCCGTCGCGCCCGGCGCGCCGCCTTTGCGGTAAGCCGTTCGCTGCCCGCGTTCGACCCGGACCGCCGCCAGGTTCCGCCCCCTGGCATCCAGCGGCGACGAAACCTGCACCACGCCCTCGGTCACGGTCACCGTTGTGCCCTCGCCACCGGTCCGGATCACAAAGGCCGTCCCCACGGCTTCGGTCACGCCACCCCCCGCAACGACACGGAAGGGCCGCGCCTTGTTCGGCTGGACATCGAACAGAGCCTCACCGTGTAAGAGCTCAATCCGCCGCTCCCCATCGGTATAGGCGACACGAATTCCCGTGTCGGTATTCAGGTAGACGGTCGATCCATCCGCCAGGACAAGCCGATCCTGCGTCCCCTGGGCGGTTTGGAAATCAGGCCTGGGATAACCGGGCAATTCGCCGCCGACGGCCACAAACAGGGCGAGGCATGCCGCCAGCAACATGCCGACTGCGGCCGCGCGGCGCATAGGCACGACCCGCTGGACCGGCACGCGCGCAGGCCGCTGGCCTTTGAGCGCTTCCAGGCGATGCCAGAACTGACGTTCGCGCTCGAACGCCGCTTGGTGATCCGGGGCCGCCGCCAACCAGGTCTTGAAGGCCGCCATATCAGTCTCGACCATATCACCCGACGCCAGACGCAGGACCCAGTCGCGCGCCTGCGCGGTCACGGGGTCCGCCCGGTCGTCGGCGGCATCGTTCAAATGGTCGGTCATGATGGTCTCTTCCGAATTCCTCGCAAGCGTCGGCGCCTCAGACGCCCGCAAAGCAAAGGGCGCCTACGAACACGACGTTTCGCGGCACGGATTGCTCACCGGAAATATGGAAACTTTTGCGTAAGGTCACGGATCGCGAACCCGCGCCAGATGGTCGACGGCCTTGCGCAGGTGTTTGAACACCGCTGTCGGCGACAACCCGACCATCGCCGCGACATCCCGTTGCGGCACCCCGTCGATACGGCACAGATGAAATATCCGGCGCGTCACTTCCGGCAGTTCGGCCAATGCCCTTTCCAACCGCGCCAATTCGTCGCGGGCCAGGAACGCCTGCTCAGGCGTCACAGGGGCGAGCCCGCCGGTCAAAAATGCATCGGCCTCGGCAATCAATTCCGCGCGCCGCCTTTCCCGCCGCTGGTGGTCGATCGCCAGGTTCGACGCCATGCGGAAAAGATAGGCCCGCCCGTCACGTACCGACGGATCCTCATCACTTCGCAGCAGCTTCAGATAAAGATCATGGGCGATGTCGGCCGCCAGCGAACGCGAACCGAGCCGCCGACCCAAAAAGGACAGCAGTTCCCATTCGCATTCGTGATAGGCCCTGAGCAGCAGCGATTCCCGCATGGCTGTATAGACTTTTGCCCCTAATCGGCGCGGCACCCCCGCCGCGCATGCATACCAGGGGGCACAATACTCATATTGCGAATGATTCTCAATTACTAAGACGCGCGAAAATCACCGCAACGAGAATTGAACCGGCACGACCACTTCCAGTTTGTCCCGGCGCATGTCTTCGGGGATCGGCGGCAGGGGTTGGGCGCGGTTGACCATGGCGATGGTTTCCTTGTCCAACATGCGATGGCCGGACGAACGCTCGATCCGATAGGCCAAAAGCTGCCCTTCCTTATCGATCGAGAAATACAACAGCACCGCCCCCTCGATCCGGCGCAACCGGGCGGAACGGGGATATTCCTTATGCTTTTCCAGCCAAGCCTGAAGCACGGACATATAATCGGCCGCCGATCCGGCCATACCGCCGCCCTGGGAATTGTCGCCGCTACCCGCTTCCTTGGCGTCCTTGGTGCCGGCCTTGCCTTCGGTTCCGGCCACGGCGGGAGCCGTCGTTTGGACGGGCGGAGCCGGTTGGGCCAGGGCGGTTTCGACGGGCTTCGGCGGCACCGGCTTTTGCGGGCGGACGACCTTGGGCGGGATCGGCAGCGGCTTGCGCGGTTTTTGTTCGACCGGCTTTACCGGCTCGATCGCGACCGCGTCCTCGACCACCGGCTCGACCGGCTTCGCTTCCGCCACTTCCTGAATTTCGACGGGCTCCGGTTCCTTGGCTTCGACCGTTTCCACCGGCTCGACCGGTTTGGTTTCGGTCGGGGGCGGCGCATCCAACGCCGCCGAACCGGGCGCACCCCCCGCCGGGCCGAGCGAGATTTCGACCCCGCCGATCCCCGGCAACTGAGCGCCGGACGGCGTGGGCGTCCATAGGATCGCGGCGGCGCCCGCGATATGGATGGCCGCGGCGCCGATCAACGCCATGTTCCAATGTCTGACGCGAATTTCCATCACAGCGCCTTCGGCACCGTCAGGACGCGGACTTTCTTGACCCCTGCCTGACGCATCAATTCCATGATCTCGACCATTCGTACGGCCGCAGCGCCACCATCGGCCTTCAATTGGAAATCGACCGCACCGCCATCGACTTCCGCCGTCAGCGCCTGAACCAAGGCTTCTTGCTCCAGAACCTTTCCGTCATAGGCGAGTTGACCATCACCGCCGATCAAAACCACATGCGGGCTTTTCTCCGGCTCGGTCTCGCTCAAAGACGTCGGCGGTTCCACATTGAAGGGGTCGGTCGCCGCCAAATGCCCGGCCAGCATGAAAAAGATCAGCAGCAGGAACACCACGTTGATCAACGGCAGAATGCGGTCATCATCGCTGGTCGTCCGACGGGCCTTGTTCTGAAAAGACATGCTCATCGTTTTTTCCTGATCAGCGACAGGTTCGTGACGCCGCCCGCGGTCAGGGCATCCAACACCACGACCACGTCCTGAACCGGCACGCCGTCGTCGGGGCGCACCAGGACGGGCCGATCGGGTTTTTTCTGCAATAGGGCCGCCGCCCGGGCCGCGACGCTGTCGAGCGCCATGACCTCGCCCCCCAGGCGCAAGCCGTCCTCGCGGACTTCGATCAGCACCGCTTGCTCCAACGAAGGCGATCCGCCCGTCTGTTTCGGCGGGTCCAGGGTGATCGACCGCCAATCCAGGAACGAAGACGCCAGCATGAAGAAGACGAGCAGGATGAACACCACATCGATCAGTGGCGTCAGCGAGATCAGGTTGCGCCGCCGGTTATTCTGCGGGGCTAGAGACAGGCGCTGCGTTGTTGGTGCCGACATGCCGTTCTTCCTTGGCGGGGACACCCGCCAGGTCTTCGGTGAAAACTTGGGTGACGAGGTTGTCCATTTCGTGGGCGGTGCGGTCGATCATCCGCTCCAGCCAGTTGACTGCCGCGACGGTCGGAATAGCGACGGCCAAACCGACGGCGGTCGTCAACAGAGCTTCCCAAATCCCGCCGGACAGGATCGCCGGATTGATCCGGTTGCCCGCGGCTTCCAATTGCTGAAAGGCCGAGATCATCCCCAGGACCGTACCAAACAGACCGAGCAGCGGCGCCAACGTGGCGATGACTTCGAGCGGACGCATATAGCCGCGCAGCGCTTCCAGCATATCCAGGCCGTAGCGGGTCACCTCTTCCCGCACCTTACCCTCGTCGATATCGCGGCGGGCGCGGCCACGCATGGCCAGCAGCACCACCCGTGACGCCGGGTTCGGCGAAGAGCGCAGCAACTCCGCGGCGCGCCCGGCTTTCCCGGCGCGATACAGGGCCAAGCCCCGACGCGCCGTGTCACGGTCGCCCAGGCGCACGCTATAAAACTGCCACAACTTCAATCCGACGATGGCGACGGCGACGACGGACATGGCCAACAGAATGGCGACGACCGGCCCGCCGGCGACAATCCAATCCAGGCCCTGCGCCAACATTCCGGGCTCCTCGGCCACTGCGGTCAAGGCATCCCCCGCTTGTTGGTTCTCCATTCACGAACTCCTTAGCAAAAGGTCAAAACGCGCCCTTCCCCAGGCACGACGGGACCGTCCCGCATTCGACAGAAACAGGTCCCTATATCCTACGACGTTTGGGAACCTGCTTTCCTTCATTCCCAAGCAAAATTTATTTGCGAAAAATCATTTGATCAGCGGCTGCTTGGTTCGCGACGACACCGACACATTGGCCAGGCAATCGTCCATCGGCCCGGCGGCCGTCTCGCAGGACATCACGCTGTTCAGCAAAACCTTACCGACCGAAGCACAGGACATCTTGGCGATATCGAACACCTTCAGGGTCGTCTTGCCCGCCGTCAAGGGCGCGGCCTCGACCGCGACCCGCCGCTGCACGATCCCGTCGGGATCGAACATCACCAGATCCAGCTTCAAGGATTTGAATACGCTGCCGGTCCCGTTCGCCAGCACCAGATAGGCGCGGCACGATTCACCGACCGCTTCCAGCTTGTTCAATTCGACCCCGATGCGTCCTTTTTCCGCCGCGTTCGCTGCGCCGGTCACACCAATAACGACCAACATCGCGACAAGGCCCCAAGCCAATCCCAGACGGGCGTGATTGTGGCGGGCGTGATTGTGGCGGGCGTGGTAGCAAAAACC
>DJHY01000154.1:4896-7672 GCA_002433335.1 Rhodospirillaceae bacterium UBA6608
AGGGCGGGCGTGGTAGCAAAAACGCATCTTCGACATCCTCATTTTTCCATTTTCCTGGTGTCGGCGGCGCTGCCCTGCGCTCTGCCGACAAATGGGGTCATAATGCGAATAACACTTAATAGCAAGAAATGTTGAGAATGGTTCTTAACAAATGTAGGATGCGCGCCGACCAATCGGGGAAATACCCGGTCGCGCCTCGGCATAATGCCCGCGGCGCGGTCCGGAGGGGCTCATACGAAAAACATGACAAGCCGGACGTTCCAATCCTTGGCGCAGGCCGTGGAGGCCTATTACGACGAGCTGCGCCGGTTCATTCACCGGCGGACCGGCTCGCCCGCGATTGCCGACGAAGTCGTCCAGGAAACCTGGATCAGAGCCAACGCCACGGACGTCGCCATGCCGGACAATCCGCGGGCCTATCTGTACCGGATGGCGGGGAACCTGGCGATCGACCATCTGCGCCGAGTCGACCGCACCAATGCCTGGCTTGAAGACGACAATGACGCCGCCATGGAACGCGCGGAAAGCCGCACCCCGCCGCCGGATGAGGTTTTAGCCTCGCGCCAGGAATGGGACCTGTTGACCCAGGCGGTGGAAGAACTGCCGGAAAAATGCCGCGCGGTGTTCCTGATGTATCGCGGGCAGGGCATGACCATGCGTCAGATCGCGGCGAGCCTGGGTATTTCCGACAAGACCGTGGAAAAGCACATCGCGCGGGCGATGCTGCATTGTCGTCAACGCCTGCGCGATGCGGGCCGGGACGTCTAGCCAATGGCGCATCCGTCGCATAATTCCGTTTTCCCTATGGGGGACCCCCCCGCCCGGCCACGTCTTATCTGTGGCGGCAGTCCTATTCCGAAACAGGACCCGGGCCGATCGCCGCAACGGGACTTGAAATAAATGACATCCAATTCGCCCCCCCATTTTCCCGACACCGGCCAGACCGGCGAAGGCCGACGAGACCAAGGCGATGCCGTGTTCGAACAGGCATCGATCTGGTTGGCGCGACTGCGCGAACCGGAATCCGACGTTAAGGCCGAGACTGACCGCCTGACCGCATTTCAATCTTGGCTGGGGGCCAGCCCGCTACATGGTCAGGCTTTCGCCGAAGCCGAGCGCCTGTGGGGCAGATTGGAGATGCCTGTTCGGCGGATGGCCAGGGACAACCGCCGAACGTCCGCACGCCGCCACCCCTTCGCCCAGCGTATGATCGCCGCCGCGGCCTGTTTGGCCTGCCTGATCGGCGGAGCCACGGTATGGCGCGACGATATTTCCGTTCGCCTGCAAAGCGATTATCACACCGGCGTCGGCGTCCAGACGCCGCTCGACCTAGCCGACGGCAGCCACATCACGTTGAACACGGACAGCGCTGTGTCTCTGGACATTTCCCGTAACCGGCGCAGCGTCCGTCTGTTGCGCGGCGAAGCCTGGTTCGACGTCGCCAAGGACCCGAGCCGCCCTTTCACCGTCGAGACGCCGGGCGGCACCGTGCGGGTGACCGGCACGGGTTTCAACGTCAGACTGACGGCCGACGGCAACGCCCGGGTCAGCCTCGATCATGGGCGGGTCGAGCTGCGAACAGGCGGCCAGGCCGAGGGGGCCTCACCGGTCGTCCTGATGCCGGGACAGTCCGCAGACCTGATGGCCTCGGGCATCTCCGCCCCGGAAACGTTTGACCGGACCACCGTGACCGCCTGGCTTCGCGGGCAGTTCGTGTTCTACGACACGCCGCTGACCCAGGTCGTTTCAGAGATCAACCGCTATCGCCCGGGGCGGATCGTGGTCACCCGGGAAAACCTGGGCAACCTGCGCGTCAGCGGGGTGTTCCGGACCGACGATCCGGATGCCGCGCTTTCCGTCCTGACGGGAACCCTGCCGGTTACCGCGACGCGTCTGACGGACTTTCTGGTCCTGCTACATTGATCCAGCCGCCCTAACGGCTGGGGCAGAGCAAAATAAGCAGCGGCCAAAAAAATTTCCAACGGACTGGGGGACCCCCTCACCCTGGGGCGTCTCATGATCATACGCGACTGCTAATTAGTCGCAGTTAAAATAAATGAGACTTTCAAAAAGGGGTAACTAACGTGGGGATCAGAGGGACAAACACCCGGCGCGCTACGCGCATCCGTTTGACCGCAGGCGTATCGCTGGCCGTATTGGTCATGGCGACGCCCTTGGCTGTCATGGCCAACGAACAATCGAGCCCGAACCTGCCGCTGGAAGAAGCGCAGGCGGACCGGTCATTTACCTTCGCCATTGCGTCGAAACCTCTGCCTAAGGCGATTGCTGAATTTTCCTCGGTCACCGGGCTTCAGGTTCTCTATACGGAAACCGCCGTGTTCGATCACACCGCGCCGGCACTGACCGGAACCTTCACCGCACGAGACGCATTGAAGCGACTGTTGGCCGGATCCGGCCTGGTCGGGCGTTACACCTCTGCCGCCTCGGTCACCATCGAACAGCCCGGCGGAGGCGAGAGTTCGAAAGACGTGATGACCATGGGCCCGGTCACGGTTGAAGGCCGGCAAGAGAACGCCAGCGGCGCCGTTTCCGGTTACGTCGCGCGGCGCAGCTCGTCGTCGACCAAAACCGACACGCCGCTGATCGAAACCCCGCAGTCGATTTCGGTCATTACCCGCGACCAGATGGACGCCCGCAACGTCAACAAGATCAACGAAGCCCTGCGCTATACGCCGGGCATCGACTCCCAACCCTACGGGAACGAGCCGCGTTACACGGATCTGCGCATGCGCGGTCTGAACGCGACAACAAACGC
>DJHY01000171.1 GCA_002433335.1 Rhodospirillaceae bacterium UBA6608
GGCACCTTCGCCAATATCCGCATCAAGAACGAAATGGCCCCCGGCACCGAAGGCGGCGTGACCACCATGCAGCCGACCGGCGAGGTCACGACGATCTATGACGCGGCCATGGGCTACAAGGCGATGGGCATTCCGCTGGTCGTCATCGGCGGCGCGGAATACGGCACCGGATCAAGCCGCGACTGGGCGGCCAAGGGCACGCGCCTGCTCGGCATCAAGGCGGTGATCGTCGAAAGCTTCGAGCGCATCCACCGCTCCAACCTGGTCGGCATGGGCGTGCTGCCGTTGCAGTTCCCGTCGGGCGTGACGCGCCAGACGCTGAAACTGGACGGCACGGAAACCTTCGACGTCGTCGGGCTGGAAAACGGCATCACGCCGCGCATGACCCTGGCGTTGAAAATCCACCGCAAGGACGGCACCACTGACGAAACCCCGGTGCTGTGCCGTATCGATACCCTGGACGAGGTCGATTACTACCTGTCCGGCGGCATCCTGCAATACGTGCTGAAGCGGCTGGCGGCCTAAGCGCGACCGACCGCCGAAAAGAAAATCACCAAAACGATCAAGGCCGGCCCGTAAGGGCCGGCCTTTTTCGTGCCTACCGTAAGGGCCGGACTATTTGTCCTTCTTGCCCTTGTCACCTTTTTCCTTTTTTTCTTTTTTCTCTTTCTTTTCCTTGTCTTGGCCCTTGTGCTTGTTGTCATCGTCCTTGCGATGATCGCCGGACATGCCGCCCTTGTTGCCTTCGTTCGCCTTCTCGCTCTTGGCCTGTGCGGCGGGGGCGATGGCGATCACGGCGGCCCCGGTCAGAAGGCTCAAAAAATCGCGTCGTTTCATTGCTGGTGCTCCTTTGTTGTCATTGGTCCTTTTTTGGACCGTTCCAGGTGAGTGCACCATACGCGGGCGGTTTCGACCGTGATCTACGTCACTTTGTGCAGTCGTAGATTCATCGGCTTGTCATCTTCGATTCATATCGGGTTCACGGGCGATTCATGGGGGGCGTGTAGGTTCCAACCATGCGGCAAGGACAGCCGGACCCGGGGGGACGCGGGCCGGAGCGATCCCCAATTGCATTGATGAAGCGATTTTGTGCGACCAATGAGGAGTCACACGCGATGAACGATATGGCTTTGATGTCCCGATATTACCTGAGCCCCCGGCGCGAACCGCAGTTGGACGACGTGTTGTCCGACCCGGTGGTGCGCCTGGTCATGGCGCGCGACGGCGTCACCCTGGACGACATGCGGGATGTCGTCTCGGCAGCGCGCTCGCGGCTGTTGTTCCGCCAGATGCTGGCGGCGGAAAGCTCGTTCTAACGACGGTTTACAAAAAGCCCTGGGAAACGACCCGGATACCCCGGCGGAAAAAACCGCCGGGGTATCTTTATTCGGGGGGCGGCAATTGTTACGCCAGGCCCTTGTTACGCTAGGCCCTTATTCCGCCAGGCCTTGGGCCATCAGCTTCGATAGCCGCTTGGCGAAGGCCGGGGCGTCCAGCACTGCTTCGCCTTCCATGATCCGCGCCTGATCCAAAAGCAGAAACGCCGCATCGTCCAGGGCCGGGTCTTTTGCCTGTTTGTCCTCGGCCAGCTTGGCCAGCTTGCCGATCAGGCCGTGGTCGGGATTGATCTCCAGAATGCGCGGCGACAGCTCCTTGCCGCCCAGCTGCTTGTGCTGCTTCAACAGGCGCTCCAGGTTCATATCCATGTCGCCGTCGTCAGCGACCAGACAGACCGGGCTGTCGGTCAGGCGTTCCGACGGGCGGACATCCTTGACCCGGTCGCCCAGGGCGACCTTGAACGCCGCGATCAACTGATCCATGCCGGGCGTCGTGGCCTCGGTTTTGTCCTCGGATTTGTCTTCCGCCTTGTCGTCGCCGTCCTTGGCGGCTTTGGCCTTGGCGATCTTCGACAGGTCGGCTCCGCCGCGGGTCGCCGATTTGAACGCCTTGTCCTGATAGGCGCCGACATGACCCAACCAGAACTCATCGACCGGATCGGTCATCAGCAGGACTTCGACGCCCTTGGCCTTGAAGCCTTCCAATTGCGGGCTGGCCAGGGCCTGATCGGCGTCCTCGGCAGCGATGTAGAAGATCGCGTCCTGGCCGTCCTTCATCCCTTCGATGTATTCGGCCAGGCTGACCCAGCCGGGCCGCTCCGAGCTTTTGAAGCGCGCCAGCTCCAGAATGCTGTCGCGGTTGCTCTGGTCTTCGCACATCCCTTCCTTCAGTACCGGGCCGAAGGTCTCCCAGAATTTCTGATATTCCTCGGGCTTCTTCTCGGCGGACTTCTTCAGTTCGCTGAACACTCGCTTGGTCAGACCCTGCGAGATTTTCGCGACCACCGGATTGTGCTGCATCATCTCGCGGCTGACGTTCAGGGCCAGGTCTTCCGAGTCGACCACGCCCTTCACGAACCGCAAATAGGGTGGCAACAGGCCTTCGCAATTGTCGGTGATGAAGACCCGTTTGACGTAAAGCTTCACGTGCCCGCTGCGGTCCGGGTGGAACAGGTCGAATGGCCGCATCGACGGGATGTAGAGCAGGTTGGTGTAGCTCACCACGCCCTCGACCCGGTTGTGGATGGTCATCCACGGATCGTCGAAGGCATGGGCGGTGTGGTGATAGAATTCGGTGTATTGCTCGGCCGATATGTCTTTCTTGTCGCGGGTCCAGATCGCCGAGGCGGTGTTGAGCGTTTTGTCCTCGCCGTCGCCGGCCAGCAGGATCGGAATGCCGATGTGGTCCGAATAGGTGCGCACGATGTGTTCGATGCGCTGCGGCTCCAGGTATTCCTTTTCGTCCTTTTTCAAATGGACGATCACGTCGGTGCCGCGCGCGTCGCGCGTCGCGTCTTCGATGGTGAATTCGCCGCGTCCGTCGGACGACCATTTGAACGCCTTGTCCGTGCCCGCCTTGCGGGTCACGACCTCGACCAGATCACCCACCATGAACGCCGAATAGAACCCGACGCCGAACTGGCCGATCAGGTTGACGGCCTTGTCCTTGTCCTTCTTGGCGTCGCCGGATAACCCTTCGACGAAGGCCTGGGTGCCGGATCGGGCGATGGTGCCCAGGATGCCGGTCAGGTCGTCCTTGTCCATGCCGACGCCGTTGTCCGAGACGCGCAGGGTCTTGGACTTGGCATCGAGTGTGATCGTGATGCGGAAACCGGGATCGCCCTCGATCAGCTTGGGATCGGTCAGCGATTGATAGCGCAGCTTGTCGCAGGCGTCGGATGCGTTGGAAATCAATTCGCGCAGGAAGATTTCCTTCTGGCTGTATAGCGAGTGCGCGACGATATCGAGAAGCTTGCCCACTTCCGCCTGAAAGGCATGTTTTTCAACGGTCGATGCGGTCGTCATTGTCAATCTACCCCCAATGGTCGGTTGCAGCCGGCGGGCTTTGGCCCGTCTTGCCCTTGGTGGCCGAGATATGTGACGGTGAGAAAAGGAATGCAAGCCTTTGAGGCCGTCATGCCGGAATCCGACCCCTTTGCAGAGAAACGCCGCCGCCTGATAGACGAGATCCGTCAGGACGCCCGCGACACGGCGTTCTGGACCGGCCGCAAGGCATTGTCCGAGCGTACCTTGGATGCCGTGGCGGCGGTGCCGCGCCATGCCTTCATGCCGGAAAAGGACGCGGTCGTCGCCTATATCAATCGGCCCCAGCCGATCGGTCAGGGCCAGACGATATCGCAGCCCTTCATCGTCGCCCTCATGACCGACCTGTTGGATTTGACGGGGACCGAGAAGGTGTTGGAGATCGGAACCGGCTGCGGCTATCAGGCGGCGGTCTTGTCGCGGGTCGCGGGCCGGGTTTATTCGGTCGAGGTCCTGGCGGCCCTGGGCGAGGCGGCGCGCGACCGGCTGGCGCGGCTGGGTTTCGACAACGTGCAGGTGCGCATCGGCGACGGCTATCAGGGCTGGCCCGAGGAAGCGCCGTTCGATGCGATCATCGTCACGGCGGCGCCGACGCGAATCCCCGAGCAACTGATCGACCAACTGGCCCCCGGCGGGCGGATGATCCTGCCGGTCGGCCCGGCCCACGACCGCCAGATGCTGAACCTGGTCACCAAGGGCGCAAACGGCGGGGTTTCGCGGGAAAGCGTGCTGCCCGTGGCCTTCGTGCCGATGGTCCAAAAGCCCATATCAGACGAGGCCGACTAACGCACTTGCGCCGGGCCGTCGGGCCGCGCACATTTCATATGTTATGGAACTGTCCACGCAGCAACAGCGCATCGTCGCCGTCCTGGGTCCGACCAATACCGGAAAGACCCATTTGGCGATGGAACGCATGTTGGCGCACCCCAGCGGCATCATCGGCTTTCCCCTGCGTCTGTTGGCGCGGGAAAACTACGACCGGGCGGTCAAGGCCCGGGGCAAGGGGCAGGTCGCGCTGATCACCGGCGAGGAAAAGATCCTGCCCGAAGGGGCGCGCTATTTCCTGTGTACGGTCGAAGCCATGCCCCTGGATCGGCCGGTGGATTTTTTGGCCATCGACGAAATTCAGATGTGCGCCGACCCGGACCGAGGCCATGTGTTCACCGAACGCCTGCTGCGCGCGCGCGGGCGCTACGAAACCATGTTCCTGGGGGCGGAAACGATGCGCCCCCTGATCCAGCGATTGGTGCCGGACGCCGAATTCATGACCCGCCCGCGCATGAGCGTGCTGCGCTACACCGGGTCGAAAAAGGTCACGCGCCTGCCGCCGCGATCCGCCGTGGTCGCATTTTCGTCGTCGCAGGTTTACGCCCTGGCCGAACTGGTGCGCCGGCAACGGGGCGGGGCGGCGGTGGTGCTGGGCGCGCTCAGCCCACGCACCCGCAACGCCCAGGTCGCGATGTATCAGGCGGGCGAGGTCGATTACCTGGTCGCGACCGACGCCATCGGCATGGGCCTGAACATGGATATCGACCATGTCGCCTTCGCCGGTATTTCCAAATTCGACGGGCGGCATCGCCGCAACCTGGCCCCGGCGGAATTGGCGCAGATCGCGGGCCGGGCCGGGCGGGCCATGAACGACGGCACCTTCGGGACCACGGCGGACCAGCGCGCGCTGGACCCGGACCTAGCCGAAGCCATCGAAGGCCATCAGTTCGATCCCTTGACGCGCCTGTATTGGCGCAATGCGGATCTGGAGTTCTCGACCATCCATGCCCTGCGCCACAGCCTGGGCAGACCGGCCCCGGCGGGCGGATTGGTGCGGGCCCGCGCGGCCGAGGACGAACAGGCCCTGTCCCTGTTGCTGCGCGATGAGGTGGTGACCGACCGCGCGACCACGCCGCAGGCCGTGCGCCTGTTGTGGGAGGTCTGCCAGGTGCCGGATTTCCAAGGCGTGATGACCGACGCCCATGCCCAGTTGTTGGCGACGATCTACAATTATTTGACCGGACCGGGCGCGCGCCTGCCCGAGGATTGGATGGCCAATCAGGTCAAACGGCTGGACCGGCTCGACGGTGACATCGACGCCCTGACCCAACGGATCGCCCATATCCGGACCTGGACCTATGTGTCGTTCCATGGGGCCTGGCTGCCCGATGCCCTGCATTGGCAGGGCCGGACCCGGGCCATCGAGGACAAATTGTCGGATGTCCTGCACGAACGCCTGACTCAGCGCTTCGTCGACAAAAGCACCGCGCATCTGATGAAAAAGCTGAAGGACACGCCGGACCTGATGGCGGCGGTCACGGCGGGCGGCGACGTGGTGGTCGAAGGACACCCGGTCGGGTTTCTCAAGGGCTTCATGTTCGATCCGGCGGGCAATACCGCCGACGCCGCCGGGCGGGCCATCGCGGCGGCGGCGGGCCGGGCCTTGCGCGGGGAATTCCGCCGCCGGGTGCGGTCGCTGGAACATGCCCCGGCGGGCGAACTGACCCTGGCGCCGATGGACGGGCCGGACGCGGGGTTGATCCTGTGGCAAGACGCGCCGGTCGGGCGGCTATCGCGCGGCGATGCCTTGTTGCGGCCCAAGGTGCGGGTCATCGCTTCGGACTATCTCGACGCCCAGGGGCGCGAGCGGGTCAAACGCTCGTTGGAGACCTGGATCGCCGGTCATCTGGATGCCCTGTTCCGCGATCTGTTGGCGCTGGACCGGGCCGAGGTTTCGGGCGCTGCCAAGGGTTTGGTGTTTCAATTGCGCGAGGCCTATGGGTCGCTGCCGCGCCAGCGGCTGGACGAACAATTGACCCTGATCGGGCGCGACGACCGCCGGGCATTGCGCGCCCTGGGCATCCGCATCGGGCGGGAAACGGTTTACCTGCCGAGCCTGGTCAAACCGGCGCAGGCCACAATGCGGGGCTTCCTTTGGGCCCTGGCCGACGGATGCCAACCCGTCGCCCCGCCGCCGCCGGGCCGGGTTTCGGTCGCCGCCGACCGGCATCTGCCCGCGGCGTACTGGGAACAGGTCGGCTTTCGCCGCTTCGGCGGATTGGCCCTGCGTATCGACATGGTTGAGCGGGTCGCATCGGTGGCTTGGGACATGGCCAAGGCGGCAGGCAGGGCCGGGTTCGAGATTTCCGCCGATCTGTTATCCCTGGCCGGATGCGGCGCCGAGGAAATGCAGCAGATTCTCAAAGGCCTGGGCTTTCGAGCGAAAGAGGTCGAGGGGGTTATGCGCTTCCGGCCCTCGGGCCACGCACCTGCCAAGCCGTCGGCGCCGAAGGACGGCAAGGGTAAGCAAGGCGCTAAACAAAAAGGCCGCGCCCGGACAAAGGCCCAGCCCGCGCCGGTCAAGGTCGACCCCCATTCGCCATTCGCCAAGCTGAAGGATTTGATGTCGTCATGAGCGACGCCGACGCCGGGCCCCTGCGCCTTGATAAATGGTTGTGGTTCGCGCGGTTCTTCAAAACCCGCTCGCTGGCCACCAAGTTCGTGCAGACGGGGAAATTGCGGATCAATTCGGTGATCGTGTCCAAGCCCCATTATTCGATCAAGGTCGATGACGTTCTGACATTTCCCCTGCACACGAACATCAAGGTGGTCAAGGTTGTGGCTTTGGGCGCGCGGCGTGGCCCGGCGCCCGAGGCCCAGGGGCTGTACGAAGACTTGTCGCCTCCGCCCGTTCGAAAAGACGACGCCGAACCGGCGGTGGAAACAATGCCGGTGGCCGAGCGCTCGCCCGGGGCGGGGCGACCGACCAAGCGCGAGCGGCGCGAAACGGACCGCTTGCGCGGCGACGAAGCCTGAGTTTCTTGTTTCTCCAAAACGGAAAAGGCCGCCCGGAGGGACCGCGTCGAAATCGTTTTCGGGCGGTTTCCGGGCGGCCTTCCGTGGGGCCACCAGAGGGGGGTGCAGGGTTTTAGGCGGCCTGACGGGTAACCAGATCGACGACCGGGAAATCGATATCCGTGCGGGCGACGTTGTTCAGGTAGTTGGTGAACTGGTTGAGGGCGACCTGGGCGACGATTTCGGTCACATCGGCATCGGACAGGCCGTCGGAACGGGCGTCGGAGATGTCGGCGTCGGTGACCTGACCGCGGGTTTCCAGGATACGGCGGACCAGGGTGAGGACGGCCTGGATGCGGGCATCCGACGACCGGCCGGTCTGGTTCAAGCGGGTTTCCGCCTCATCGACCTTCAGGTTCTTGGAAATGAAGGTATGGGCCGAAGTGCAATATTCGCAGCCGTTGAACCCGGCGACGGCAAGCGCAATGGCTTCGCGGGTCTTGGCCGTCAGGGCGCCGCCAGCCAGCGCGCCGGAGAACGCGAGGTAGCCGTCGAGCACGGCCGGCTGGTTGGCCATCACCTGGGTGAGGTTGATCGCGGCGCCCAGCTTCTGTTTTACGATATCCAACAGGTCCTTGGCGCGGCCTTCGGCGTTGACGGGATTGACTTGGTTCAGGCGGGACATGGTCGAAACTCCTTCTTGATAAATGTTACGGACCGGTCGGTAACAAACTAGTCCTTGAAAAAGCCGCTTGAAGCGGCCGGTGAAGGGGTTATATTTCTTTACGGACCGGTCAGTCAACAATTATTTTCATGCCGGTGAAAAAAGTCGATCGAAAGGACGAACAACATGGCCCGCCCCCGCAGTTTCGAGCCCTCGGAAGCCCTGTCCCATATTCTCAACGTGTTCTGGGAAAAGGGATACGAAGGCGCTTCGTTGCAGGATTTGGAGGCGGCGACGGGCTTGAACAAGCAAAGCCTGTATCGCGCTTTCGGCGACAAACGCGCGATGTATCTGGCGGCGTTGGATATGTATGAGCGGACGGAAATCGCCTGTGGTGCCGATTTGCTGCGCCAGAAGGGAACCGCAGCCGAACGCATCCAACGCTTGTTCGAAGACGCCATCCGCCATCTGACCGAAGGGCACGACCGACGCGGTTGCTTCGTTGGGAACGCCAGTGTCGATCAGGCCTCGTTGGATGCGGAAACGGAAACCCGGGTGCGCAACATCTTGCGTCGGTTACAGGAAGCGATCGAAAGCGCGCTGGCCGTATCGCCCCCTTATGACGAAGACGTCGCCCTGCGCCGCCGCCGCGCCATGGCGTTGCTGGCCGGGTATATGGGGTTGCGGGTGCTGATCAAGGTCGGCATGGGCCCGGCGGAATTGCGTGATGTCATGGATGCGACCCTGGCCCCGATCCGCCAGGGCGAAGGCCAAAGCTAGGCGCGCCCTACGCCTGTTTTCGGAAAATCACCGACAGATTGTTTGCAGGCATCTCGATCTGTTCGATCAGTCGCAAGCCATGCTTCGCGGCTTCTGCCGAGACGTCGTCCAAGTCCCGTACGCCCCAGGCCGGGTCCTGCGCTCGCAACGAGCCGTCGAACCGGGCGTTGCTGTCCGCCGTGTGGCGACCGTCGATCATGAACGGGCCGTAGAGGTACAACAGCCCGCCTTCGGAAAGAATGTCCCCGGCGCCCGTGAGCAACCCCAGGCAGGCGGCCCAAGGGGCGATATGGATCATGTTCGCGGATAGCACGACGTCGGCCCTGTCGACCGGCCAGGGATGGGCGGTGACGTCCAGGTCCAGGGCGGGCGGCTGGTCCAGGCCCGCGAATTCCGCCCAGGCATCGACCGAGGCCCGGTGGCGTGGGTCCGGGTCGGACGCCTGCCATTCCAAATGGGGTAGGGCGGCGGCGAAGGCGGTGATGTGTTGACCCGATCCGGATCCGATTTCCAGCACCCGGCCCTGTTCCGGCAGGACCCGTTGTAGAACGTCGAATATCGCCTGCCCATTGCGGCGGGTGGCGGGGAAGTCGAGGCGGTAATCGTCGGATGGCGGTATCATGGCACGGGATTTAGGGGCGCCGGTCGCCCGGGGCAAGATAAACCCGTAATTTAGCTGTGGTTGAGGACCGGCGCTGCACATGCTAACTGACATGCATGCTTGCGAAATTGAAATCCTGGGCCGACCGGCTTTCCGCCGCTGACGCCGGTCATGCGCCCGCCGCCGGGGCGAGTGAACTCGAAGCCGCGACGGCCCTGTTGCTGGTCGAGGCCGCCAGCCTGGACGGGGAATTCGACGACGGCGAGGAAGCGGTGATCCGCGAACTGTTGATTGCTGAGTTCGGCCTGGATGACGCCGAAGTGGCGCGGTTGATCGCCGATGCCCGCGTCCGCGCCGACGACTCGGTCGAACTTTACGGCATGACCCGACCGATCAAGGATCACATGACGCCCGAGGATCGGGTGCGCATCGTCGAGATGCTTTGGGCGGTTGCCTATGCCGATGGCGAACTGCACGATTACGAAGCCAGCCTGGCGCGCCGGGTCGCCGGATTGCTGTATGTTACGGACCGCGATAGCGGCGCCGCCCGTAAACGGGTTCTGGCGCGGCTTGAGCCGAACGGCGATAGGGCGTAATAGAAGGCTCAAATAATGGCCCTGGCCGTGGTTTTGCAAACTTATTGCTTGTTTCAACAGGCCGCATTTTGAATTTTTCAGGATTACCCATCATACGGAGCCCGCAATGACCTACGTCGTCACCGAGAACTGCATCAAATGTAAATTCCAGGACTGTGTCGAAGTCTGCCCGGTGGACTGCTTCTACGAGGGCGAAAACTTCCTGGTCATCCATCCCGACGAATGCATCGACTGCGGTGTTTGCGAACCGGAATGCCCGGCCGAGGCGATCGTTCCCGACACCGAGCCGGGGATTGAGGAATGGATGGAAATCAACGCCAAGTATGCCACGTCCTGGCCGAACATCACCTCCAAGGGTGACTGTCCCGCCGATGCCGACGATTGGAACGGCAAGGAAGGCAAGAAGGACATGCTGAGCTCCAATCCGGGCCAGGGTTCCTAACGCCGTTTCTTCGGCCTGAATTTCGCCGAATGAATCTCGCAGGCGCGTTCCGTGATGACGGGACGCGCCTTGCCTTATGGCGGAAAGCGGCGTTCTAGCAGCGGTTGTGCGCCCGCGAAGCCGGGGGTGGTTTTTCGCTGAATTTTATGTTACAATCCGCCATTGTCGACCCAAAGGTCTATATGTCCCCTCGGAATCGCCCATTCGACCGTCCGGGGGGATTTTTTGGGTTCGGCATCCGGCTGTGGAGCAGGCTTCAGTCCTGTCGGGGAAGGCAGCCATTCGTTTCAGGGATAGAACCGGTCTGCGACCCCTATCGAGTCGCTGGGCGGTTTTTTTAACCTCTGAAACGGGCCGTGCACCGCCGTCGATGAAGGGAAGACGGGCGCGGTGGGCTTGGGCAGCCCATTGAAAAAGAAGGGTAATTTCGGAGTTGACCTCACCTATGTCCAAACAAGAAGAACTGCAGATTGCGACCGGCGATTATGTCGTCTATCCGACCCACGGTGTCGGCAAAGTGATTGGCGTCGAGAGCGAGGAAATTGCAGGCCATAAGCTCGACCTGTTTGTTATTTCCTTTGATAAAGACCGCATGACTCTGCGGGTTCCCGTGTCGAAGGCCCCGACCTCGGGCCTGCGCAAGCTGTCGACCCGTAAGATCATGGACGAAGCCATGACCACCCTGAAGGGCCGCGCGCGCGTTAAACGCACCATGTGGAGCCGCCGGGCCCAGGAATACGAAGCGAAGATCAATTCCGGCAACCCCGTTTCCATCGCCGAGGTTGTCCGCGATCTTCACCGCAACGTCGGTCAGCCGGATCAGTCGTTCTCGGAACGGCAGAT
>DJHY01000153.1 GCA_002433335.1 Rhodospirillaceae bacterium UBA6608
GTCAGCGCGTTATACAAATTGATCCAATAAGCCAGTTGCTCGGCCCGATTGAGGGTCGAGACCTCAACCCCCTGGAGTGCTGCAAGGTATTTTTGAATGATCGCGCGATCCGCCGAACGGACAGCGGCATAATCGACGCGATTGGCCTGCTGCGGGGCAACGGTCAGATAACGGCTCAAGAACCGTGCCCAGGGTGCGTGGTCGACCCGTATGACAGACGCGGAATCATGGGCCTGCCAGCGCGCCCACAAGTCCGCCTTGGGGCCGCCAGCGTAAGCAGGCGCGGCCAGAATAAACAATACAAACAGCGAAATACGGATCATGGTCGGCTCGCGCGTTTTTGGTGACATCGGCGGATACCGCCGCCCTGTATTTACGCCATTCGCGACCCGATCGCGGGACACGAACGTTCACAAGACCGTCACCGCCGCAAGCACCTGACACGATGAATTCGCTGAAAACGCCGTTTTAACGCCGGTTTAACTGGAAATCCGCGACGATGCCCCTTATATCGGGTCGTTACAGACCCTGGGAAATTAACATTTTAAGCCTTTGATGAGGTGCCACATGGCGATCAAATGGACGCCCGATTCCTGGCGCGGCAAGCCGATTCTTCAAGTTCCGGACTACCCGGATCAGAAGGTCCTGGAATCCGTTGAAACGCAGCTGCGCCGCAGCCCGCCGTTGGTTTTCGCCGGCGAAGCGCGCTCGCTGAAGAAGTCGCTGGCCCAGGTTGCCGAAGGCGAAGCCTTCCTGCTGCAAGGCGGCGATTGCGCCGAAAGCTTTGCCGAATTCCACCCGGACAACATCCGCGACACCTTCCGTGTGCTGTTGCAGATGGCTGTCGTCCTGACCTTTGGCGCGGCCCTGCCGGTGATCAAGGTCGGCCGCATGGCCGGTCAGTTCGCCAAGCCGCGTTCGGCCCCGACGGAAACCATCGACGGCGTCGAACTGCCGTCCTACCGGGGAGACATGGTCAACGGCATGGAGTTCACCGAGGATGCCCGCATCCCCGATCCGGAACGCCTGATGCGCGTCTACAACCAGTCGGCGTCGACCCTGAACCTGCTGCGCGCCTTCGCCCAGGGCGGTTACGCCGACCTGCACAAGGTTCATCAGTGGACGTTGGGCTTCGTCGCGGACTCTGCCGAAGGCGAGAAATACGCCGACATGGCCAACCGCCTGGACGAAACCCTGGCGTTCATGGCCGCCTGCGGCTTGACGTCGGAAACCACGCCGCAAATTCGCGAAACGGATTTCTACACGTCTCACGAAGCGCTGTTGCTGTGGTACGAGCAGGCCATGACCCGGATCGATTCCACAACCGGCGACTGGTACGACACCTCGGCCCATATGCTGTGGATCGGCGACCGCACCCGTCAGCCCGACGGCGCCCATGTCGAATTCATGCGCGGCATCAACAACCCGATCGCGTTCAAGGCCGGTCCGTCCCTGGACCCGGACGAAATGATCCGCCTGATCGACATCCTGAACCCGAACAACGACGCGGGCCGGATCACGATCATCGCCCGCATGGGTTCGGACAAGATCGCCCAGGGCCTGCCGCCGCTGGTCCGCAAGATCAAATCCGAAGGCCGCAAGGTGGCGTGGATTTCCGATCCGATGCACGGCAACGTCGTCAAGGCCTCCAACGGCTTCAAGACGCGCCCGTTCGACCGCATCCTGTCGGAAGTGCGCGACTTCTTCGCCGTCCATCAGGCCGAAGGCACCCATGCCGGCGGCGTTCACCTGGAAATGACCGGGCAGGACGTGACCGAGTGCACCGGTGGGGCGCAGGCGATCAGCGATTCCGATCTGGCCAGCCGCTATCACACCCATTGCGATCCGCGGCTGAACGCCCGCCAGGCCCTTGAGTTGGCCTTCCTGATGGCGGAAATGCTGAAAGACGCCCGCACGCCGAAGCTGAAGCAGCACGCGGCGCTGACGTCGTAATCGCCCACCGGACGGGAAAGCTGGGGAGTGATCCATGGCGAGCCCACCCGACGATCTGGACGATCCGACAAACGACGCCAATAGCGGCGATACCTTTTCGACGGGCGGTGGCGATGACGCCGCCGCCCGGTTCGAAACCGAGATCGCCCATTGGGCCGACCATTACTTCCTTCGCACCAAACAAGCCGTGCGCCGGTTCGGCGACACGCAAGTTACCTATGCCCTGTTCATGCGCCGCCCCGTGGTGTTCGCGCCCAAGCTGGCGATTGACTGGCTGACCCAGGCCGCCCAGGCGCGAAAGACCGAATTCCGGATCGAGCCGAATTTCGCCGAGGGTCAATGGGTCGGCGCGGGCGAGCCGCTGATGTACGTCACCGGCTCCCTGGTCCATCTGGTCGATCTGGAAACCCTGTTGCTGCAAAAGCTGGGGGCCTGCTGCGTCGCCGCCAACAACGCCTATGTGATGTGCGCGACCCTGCCCAAGGTCGCCTTCCTGGCCATGGATGCGCGCCATTGCGCGGGCACGGAAATGGCGGACCAAATGGCCTATGCCTGCGCCGTCGGCTCGCGCGCCGCCCGCGAACAGGCCGGGGCCGTCGGCTTCATCGGCAACGCCACCCGCGCCACCGCCCATTACTTCGGCAACGAAGACGGCATGGGCACCATGCCCCACGCCATGATCGGCTATGCCGGATCGACCCTGCGCGCCGCCGAAATGTATGCCGAGACCTTTCCGGGCGAGCCGATGACGGTGCTGGCCGATTATTTCGGGGCCGAGATCACGGACGCTCTGTTGGTCTGCGACCGCTTCCCCGACATGGCGGCGGAAGGCAAGCTGGCGTTCCGCCTGGACACCCATGGCGGCCGGTATATGGAAGGCCTGGACCCGCAGGAAAGCTATGCCGTGCTGGAACGCCACGTGCCGCTGGCCGTGCGCCGTTATCGCAACGAAAAGGAACTGCGCTATCTGACCGGCACCGGCGTCTCGGCGGCGGCGATCTTCCTGTTCCGCGAACGCCTCAACGCCGCCGGATACGACAAGGCCAAGATCGTCTGTTCATCCGGCTTCGACGTCGAGAAATGCAAGGTCATGGCCGATGTCGAGGCCCCCATCGACGTGGTCGGCACCGGGTCCTACCTGCCCAGCAATTGGAACGAAACCTACGCCACCGCCGACATCATCGCCTACGACGGCGAACCTAGGGTCAAGCTGGGCCGCGAGTTCCTGTTGCAACGCCCGGAACAAAGCGATTGACCGCGTATGATGCGCCGCGCCGGTGTCGTTGACAGGCTCCGCCGCCGTCCCTACCCTGCGCCGCTTCGTCACCCCATCTGAAAACCGCACCCATGACAGATTCCCTGGCCATCGCCATCGCCCAGATCAACCCCACCGTCGGCGACATCGCCGGCAACATGGACCTGATCCGCAAGGCCCGTGCCGAGGCCGCGGGCCTGGGCGCGGATATCGTCGTGACCGGGGAACTGGCGCTGTCCGGCTATCCGACGGAAGACCTGGTCCTGAAGCAGACCTTTCAGGACCGCCTGCAGGATGCCATCGAGGTTCTGGCCGGGGAGACCGACGACGGCGGCCCGGCGCTGCTGTTGGGGGCGCCCTGGCGGGAAAAGGGCAAGCTGTACAACGCGGCGCTGCTGCTGGACGGCGGCGCGGTCGCGACCGTACGCCTGAAGCACGAATTGCCGAACTACGGCGTGTTCGATGAAAAGCGCCTGTTCACGCAGGGTCCCCTGCCCGGCCCCATCGCCTTCAAGGGCGCCAAGCTGGGGGTGATGGTCTGCGAAGACATGTGGTTCGAGGACGTGACCGAATGCCTGGACGAATCCGGGGCCGAGTTGCTGATCGTCCTCAACGGCTCGCCCTATGACGTATCAAAAGGCAACGACCGCCTGTTCCACGCCGTGGCGCGGGTCAAGGAATCGGGCCTGCCGCTGATCTATACCAACCTGATCGGCGGGCAGGACGAATTGGTGTTCGACGGGGCGTCGTTCGTGCTCGACCGGGACTGCAACCTGACCGCCAAGCTGCCTGCCTGGCAGGAAGCCGTGACCCTGACCCGCTGGACCCGCAGCGGCGACGGCTTTGTCCCGGAAAAGGCCGAGATCGTGGCCGAACCGGATGACATGGAATCGATCTATCGCGCCATGGTCCTGGGCCTGCGCGACTATGTGAACAAGAACGGCTTTCCGGGCGTCGTCCTGGGCCTGTCCGGCGGGGTTGATTCGGCGCTGAGCGCCGCCGTCGCCGTGGATGCCCTGGGCGCGGACCGGGTGCTGAACGTGATGATGCCCTCGCCCTATACCTCGGCCGACAGCCTGGAAGACGCGACCGAGGCGGCGGAATTGCTGGGCACGCGGCTGGAAAGCGTGCCGATCGAACCGGCGATGACCGCGTTCGACGAGATGCTGGCCCCGCTGTTCGCCGGGCGCGACCGCGACATCACCGAAGAAAACATTCAGGCCCGCACGCGCGGCCTGCTGCTGATGGCCGTGTCCAACAAGTTCGGCCATATGCTGCTGACCACCGGCAACAAATCGGAAATGTCCGTCGGCTACGCCACCATCTACGGCGACATGAACGGCGGCTATTCGGTGCTGAAGGACGTCTACAAGACGACCGTGTTCAAGCTGTGCCATTGGCGCAACCAGCATTGCCCCGACGACTTCATGGGCCCCAAGGGCCGGGTCGTGCCGGAGCGGATCATCACCAAACCGCCCTCGGCCGAGTTGCGCCCCGACCAGAAGGACCAGGATTCCCTGCCGCCTTATGAAGACCTGGACGCGATCCTGATGTGTCTGGTCGAAAAGGAAATGGGCTTCGACGCCACGGTCAAGGAAGGCTTCGACGCCGAAGTCGTGCGCCGCATCTGGGTGCTTCTGGACCGGGCCGAATACAAACGCCGCCAAGCCCCGCCGGGGGTCAAGATCACGGGCCGCGCCTTTGGCCGCGACCGCCGCTATCCCATCACCAACGGATTTACGAAGCAGTTCCAATGACCGACCTGAAACTGCACAACACCCTGACCCGGGCGAAGGAACCCTTTGCCCCGCTGGACCCGGCCAACGTGCGGATGTACGTCTGCGGGCCCACGGTCTACGACTTCGCCCATATCGGCAACGCCCGGCCCGTGGTCGTATTCGACGTGCTGTCGCGCCTGTTGCGGCGGCTCTATCCAAAGGTCACTTACGTCCGCAACATCACCGACGTGGACGACAAGATCAACGCCCGCGCCCAGGAATCGGGCCGTGCCATCGACGACATCACCCGCGAGACGGCGGCGCAGTTCCACGCCGACATGGCGGCGTTGAACACCCTGCCGCCCGATCATGAGCCGCGCGCGACCCAGCACATCGCCGAGATGGTGACGATGATCGGCTCGCTGATCGACAAGGGTTATGCCTACGAGGCCGAAGGCCATGTCCTGTTCAGCGTGCCCGCGATGGCCGACTACGGTCGCCTGTCGCGCCGCGACCGGGATGAGCAGATCGCGGGCGCACGGGTCGAGGTCGCGCCCTACAAGAAAGACCCCGCCGATTTCGTGCTGTGGAAGCCCTCGCCGATCGAAGACGGACTGCCCGGCTGGGACAGCCCCTGGGGCCGTGGACGGCCCGGCTGGCACATCGAATGCTCGGCCATGTCGGCCAAGATCCTGGGGCCGACCTTCGACATTCACGGCGGCGGGCAGGACCTGATCTTCCCCCACCATGAAAACGAAATCGCGCAAAGCCGCTGCGCCCACGGCACGCCGATCATGGCCAGCGTGTGGATGCATAACGGCTACCTCATGGCCGAGGGCGAGAAGATGTCCAAATCCTTGGGCAACTTCTACACCGTGCACGATCTGCTACAGGAATTCCCCGGCGAGGCGATCCGCCTGACGCTGCTCAAGACCCATTACCGCCAGCCGTTGGATTTCACCAAGGACGGCATCCGCGAAGCGAAATCGGAACTGGACGGATTCTATGCTGCCCTGCGCGGCACCACCGCCAAGGCGACCGACGGCGCCCCGGACAGCGTCATCGACGCGCTGAGCGACGACCTGAACACGCCCTTGGCGATCAGCCAGCTTCACGGCCTCGCCGCCGCGGCCAACAAGGCCGAAGGCGATGCCAAGGTACAGGCAGCGACGGCGTTGAAATCAGCCGGGGCCGCGCTGGGCCTTTTGCAGCAGGACCCCGAAACCTGGTTCAAATGGCAGCCCCCGGCCCAGGCGCAGGGTGATGGCGGGTTAAGCGACGGCGATATCGACGCCTTGATCGTCGAGCGGCAGGATGCCCGCAAGAACAAGGACTTCGCCCGCGCCGATGCGATCCGGGATGAACTGACAGCGGCGGGGATCGTGCTGGAAGACGGCGCCGGCGGGACCACTTGGCGGCGCGGCTGATCCTGGATTTCTAAATCCCGAATGCTCGAAAACGGCGGCGGATTTCGTCTTCGGAGGCGTCACGCGGCGGCTCTCGCATGGCCGCGACCTGGGCCTTGGTCCGCTTGACCCCGGACCACCGTTCGCCGGATACCGGCAGGGGGCTGTCATCGGCGGCCAAATGCGGGGCGTATTTGTGGAACAGTTCGACCGCGCGCTGATAGGCCAAAACCTCCAGCTCGTCGTATCGCATCTTGTTTCCGGGCGGCAGGTCGAACCAGGCGACGTCGATGATCGCCCCTTCATCGACCCGGTCTTCCATCACATGCAGCGTGGCGCCGAACCGGCTTGCCCCGTCGTACAGCGCGAACCCGGCGGCCCAACTTCCGGGGAATGTCGGGGCGCCGGGATGAAAGTTATAGGCAGGACCTGGCAGGGCGCCCAGAACATCGGCGGGAACGACAGCCCCGGTGCAGAATGCGACCAAGCGACGCCCCGCGTTGGCGGCAGGGCCGCCCGCGACGTCGATGGCATCACGCAATTCCTGCGCGTCGGTGACATGATTGACCCTGAGAGCCGGGTTATGCACGCAAAGCGCCGCCGCCAAATGCGGCCCTTCAACGTCTCCGGTCAGCAGAACGATTTCGCTGGGCATGGACGGAAGCTAACACGCCCCCGGACAATGGAACAGACGATCAAAGGCATTTGCATCTGCATTCATGCCCCAGCAATTCCACCGTTACCTTTTGGCTACCTTGACGAATATCATTTTTAAGGTCCTATAATGGTGTTCATGGTGGAGAGTCGGCTCAGAACCCGCTGAAAATATGCGGAAAATTGGCCAATGGGTGGACGCAAGCTGGTTCAATGGCGGACATTTACGAGATCAAGCCGGGTACGCGGCGAGTAGGGCAGCAGCTGAATAATGCCGCCGACGCCACGGAAGAGGCCAACGAAGCCCTTCTGGAAACCCTGAGCCACGACCTCCGCACGCCCCTGAACACCATCATCGGCTTCGCCGATATGATGGGGCAGGAAATCCTGGGCCCACTCAGCAACCCCCATTACCGTGAATACGTCGAAGTGATCTCGACCGAAGGCCGGCGCATGCTGGACTTCATCAACGACCTGTTGAACCGCAAGCGCTTCGAAAACATGAAACGGACCGAGCAAGGGTTCCGCCATGTGATCGAACTGGCGCCGGACCTGATCGCCATCTGCCGGGGCGGGCTTATCGACCTGATCAATCCGGCGGGTGCGGACATGCTTGGGGTTTGGCCGGCGGCGGAGTTGAAGGGACGGGCATTCACCGAGTTTGTCCACAAGGACAGCCTGGAACACTTCAAGGGCGGGATCGAAAACCTGACCAAGGAACGGCTGCGCACGCCGATGGTGCTGCTGCGGGCCGACGGCACGACCCTGGATGTGGAGCTTGCCGCCCTGCCCTATGACGAGCAGGAAGACGAGCCCGACAACGATGCGGCGGGACATTCCTTCATCCTGATGGCCCGCGACGTGACCGAACGCAACCGCGCCCTGAAGGCCCAGGCGACGCGTGAAGAACACCTGCGCAAGATCATGGATACGGTCGCCGACGGGATCATCACCATCGACGAAAGCGGCATCATCGAAACCTTGAACCCGACCGCCGAGGAAATTTTCGGCTACAAGCCGGGCGAGCTTGTCGGCTCGAACATCAAGGTCCTGATGGCCGAGGAAGATGCCGAAAACCACGACCATTACCTGGCCCGTTACAACAATACCGGGCTGCGCAGTATCATCGGCGTGACGCGCGAAGTTTTTGGGCGGCGCAAGAACGGATCGGTCTTTCCGCTGGAATTGGCGGTCAGCGAAATGCGCTTTTCCGGGCGGCGGCTGTACATCGGTGCGATGCGCGACATCACCGACCGCAAGGAAAACGAAGAGCGCCTGCGCGATCTGGCGACCCGCGATCCGCTGACCCGGCTGCCCAACCGCAACCTGTTTACCGAGCGCCTGGAAGATGCGATCGAGCGCGCCGACACCACCGGCGCCGGTTTCGGCGTGCTGTTCCTGGACCTCGACAACTTCAAGAACATCAACGACGCCCTTGGCCATTTGATCGGGGACCGGATCATTCAGTTGGCGGGTCAGCGGGTTTGCGGCTGCGTCCGCGGCCAGGACACGGTCGCGCATCTGTCCGGCGACGAATTCATAGTGATCCTGGAAGGCATGAGCGACGAAGCCCGTGCTGCCAAGATCGCCGAAGAAATTCTCAAAAGCGTATCGCAGCCGTTCAAGGTCGATGGCCGCGAAGTCTTCACTTCGTGCAGCATCGGCGTCGTCATGTACCCGAAGAACGCGGGGTCCTTGGTCGAACTGATGCGCAATGTGGATACCGCCGCGCACTTCGCCAAGAAGCAAGGCCGGGCCAACTTCCAGTTCTACACCGAACAGCTGTCGGAAGACGCCCGCCGCCGCATCGAAATCGAAAGCGGCCTACGCCGTGCATTGGAAAACAACGAGTTCGAGCTGCTCTATCAGCCGAAGGTCGAATTGGAAACCCGCCGCATCGTCGGGGCCGAAGCCCTGTTGCGCTGGGAAAACGCGACCTTGGGCAAGGTTTCGCCGGTCGAATTCATTCCCGTCGCCGAAGACACGGGTCTGATCGTATCGATCGGCAGTTGGGTGCTGCAAGAGGCCTGCAAGACCGCCGCCGAATGGCAACGTGATGGCCTGATGGGCTGCCATGTGGCGGTCAACCTGTCGGCGATGCAGTTCCTTCACGGCGACCTGGCGCAGGAAATTCGCGACGTTCTGGACGAAAGCGGATTGGACCCGCATCTGCTGGACGTTGAATTGACGGAAAGCATGCTGGTCAGCAACGCCGAAGAGACGATCCGTATTCTCAAGGTCATCAAGGATATGGGCGTCAACGTCTCGATGGATGATTTCGGAACCGGCTATTCGTCGCTCAGTTATCTGACCCGCTTCCCGCTGGATAACCTGAAGGTCGACCGCTCGTTCGTGACCGGCCTGCCGGATGATCGCGATGCCTCGGCCGTAGCCCGGGCGATTATCTCGATGGCCCAGAACCTGCACCTGCGGATCATCGCCGAAGGGGTCGAAACGGAAAGCCAGGTCGGCTTCCTGCATGCCTTGGGCTGTCAGATCGGCCAGGGGTATTTGTTCAGCCCGCCGGTCAGCAACGGAAAATTCGTCGACCTGGTCCGCGCCGGATCCAGCGCCTTTGCCAAAGCGCCGCCCGCGACCGGAGCCTGATTTTCACTGAAAGTTAGATGCGTTGCGTCGCCTAGGCGGTGAGCCTAGTTGGCGATAATCGCGTCGATTTCGTTCTGATCCATGGTGTTGGTCGCACCGTGGATGATCCCTGATGCCGTATCCAGCAAACGCTGCAACATACGGGACATCGTCGTTGCCTGTTCCCGCAGCATCCCCATGTCGCCGGCGGCGATGTATTGGTCCAACTTTCCGACCGAGGTCGCGATCAGGTTGTTCAACTGCTCGACCGTTTGTTCGAACGGCTCGCGATAAATCGGCAAGACGTGGTCATAGGCTTCCATCGCCAGTTCACGGTCGGCGATGGTGGAATCCCTGAAATGGTCGACATAGCCCTTGGGCTGCCACGCCTTCACCTCTTCCATGATTTCGGGCATGTCGGGCACCATTTCCAACAGCATCACGATTTCATTGAAATGGTTCAGATAGTCCGTCGCCAGAAGGGTCTCGGGATCGAGATTGGACGCCGCGGCGCGGACTTTCATGTCCTCATATTCGGGCGAAAATTCGGGGGCCATACGTTCGCTCGCAGCCTTCGCGGATATCGAAACCACGCTGTTTCCTTTCCGACCGCCTCCCCCAAGCAGGCGGTTGTTTTCGTCGCTCGGCGCACGCATCGCGTCACCGCGCTTTTGTGCATATTAGCGTACTTCGTAAGAATAATCGCCCTTGTGGGCTTTTCCAATCGACCATTACAAAAAGATGACAATCGAGCCCCTTAAACGACGACCGGAATCCTTGAGAATCACCGCCGTATTCGGCATTCTCCCGACCCTTGCCGAGCGCCCCCGGTTATCGGCACGACAGATAGACAGGTTCTCCACATGACGGACAAACACCCCCGGACCGCCCCCGTCGGCATAAAGGCCGCCTGAGCCCATGGCAGGCACGGATTCCACCCGCGGCGCGGACGATGTCATCGACGCTTCCGGCGCCCCCGTCATCATTCTGGTCGAACCGCAATTGGGCCAAAACATCGGCATGGCGGCGCGTGCGATGCTCAACTGCGGCTTGCGTGACCTGCGCCTGGTCAGCCCGCGCGACGGCTGGCCGAGCGAGCCGGCCCGGGCGGCGGCTTCGGGCGCCGACCTGGTGATCGACGGCGCCCGCGTTTATGAGACCACCGCCGAGGCCGTCGCCGACCTGAACCTGGTGATTGCGACCACGGCCCGGTCGCGCGACATGACCAAACGGGTTCTGACGCCGCGCCGCGCGGCCCAGGAAATTCGCGAGGCCTATACCCAGTCCGGCACCCGCACCGGCATTCTGTTCGGCAAAGAAGCCAAGGGCCTAAGCAACGAAGACGTGGTCCTGGCCGACGCCATTCTCAACGCGCCGCTGAACCCCGGGTTTTCGTCGCTCAATCTGGCGCAGGCGGTGTTCCTGGCCGGATATGAATGGCGCATGGCCGGGCTGGACGTGGCGGACGAAGAGATGACCATGCCCAAGACCACGCGCCCGGCGGAGCACAAGGAACTGGTCTACTTCTTCGAACATCTGGAACGTGAATTGGAGGCCTGCGGCTTCCTGCACCCGCCGGAGCGGGCCCCGGTGATGGTCCGCAATCTGCGCAATCTGTTCGGGCGCGCCCGCCTGACGGAACAGGAGGTACGGTCGCTGCACGGCGTCATCAAATCCCTGCGGCGGGGGCCGGTCGAAGCCGGCGACAGTGACGACGAGGCCTAATCCGCCCTAGTCCAGGTCACCGAACTGATAGACCACTTCGCCCAATTCCGATTGGTCCATTTCGTCGACGTTGGGTGTCTGATCCAACTCCTCGCGGACTGGGTCGAACAGATACAGGCCGAGTATCTTGTTCACCGTTTCATGGTCGTCGGCGAGCGGCAGGCCGAACCGGGTATAGCGCACCCATTCGAATTTTTCGGACGGCAGGCGGGTCGCCAACAACCCCAACAAACCCCGATCCACGATCCGCGAAAAGAAGTTGGTGATTTCGTGCAGAATCCGGCCGGAACGGGCTTGCGAGAACCGCTTGCCGGTCAGCGACACGCCCATGTGTTCGTCGATCTTGGTGCCGATGAAGCGGTAACCGAAATCCGGCCCCGGCAGGGCATCGAGAATATAAAGATTGGGAAGAAGCCGCGGAATGGAGGACAGGTCGAGGTCCTTCTGCGCCGGAAAACGGTTATCCCCGCGCGCCGCGTACCAGAATTCCAGAAGCTCCCCGACCCGGGGGTCGGCGTCTTTGACAACTTCTCGCGCCTGCATCGGACGCCTCCACGCGTTGCACCGCTTCCCCCATGCACGGCGTGGCCATGACGGCCCCCGCCCGGCCCCAGGGCCGGGCGGGGTGACGGATTAATCCATCAAGAATACACCCTTACCCGTCGTTTGGGTCTCGAACTTCTGATACGCCTCGGACGCTTCGTCCAAGCTGTATTCGTCGGTGAACAGAGCATCGACGTCGATCTTCCGCTCGGCGACGAACGCCGCGCAATCGGCCTGGCCGTTCTTGGAGAACGTCCACGAGCCGACGATGTTGATTTGACGGCGCAGAATGTCCTGCGACACGTCCAGGGTGACCTGGCCGCCTTCGCCGACGAAACAGGCCGTGCCCCAACCGCGCAGGCAACGCACCGCGTCGGCCCGCGCCTGGGCATTGGACGAACAGTCCAGCGACTTATGCGCGCCGAACCCGCCGGTCAGATCGCGGATCGCCGAAACGACGTCGTTGTTCATCGGATCGATGACGTAGTCCGCGCCGAAATCCTCGGCCAGTTTGCGCCGCTCGGGCACCACGTCCAACGCGATGACCCGCGCCCCCATGGCTTTCGCCAACTGGGTGGCGCTCAGGCCGACCGGCCCCTGGCCGAAGATCACGACCGTCTCGTCGCCGGCTAGGTCCATGCGCTTCAATGCGCCGTAAGCCGTGCCCGTACCGCAGGAAATGGCGGCACCGGTCTTGAAGCTCAATTCGTCAGGCAACTTGACCAGCGTATGGGCCGGAACTTTCATGTATTCGGCATGCCCGCCGTGGCCGGTGGTGCCGTAGACGATGGTTCCGTCGACGCACATCTGCGACCAGCCGGTCCGGCAATGGCCGCACACGCCGCAACCCGAATAATGGTGATCCATCATGCGATCGCCGACCTTGGCCTGGGCCTCGGTCACGCCCGCACCCACTTCGACGACCACGCCGCAGGGTTCGTGCCCGGCGATGATCGGGCCCTTGCGCTCGCCCAGGCCCAGCGTCGGCGTTCCCGCCGGATTGCGGTAGTACTTCAGATCGCTGCCGCACATGCCGGACGCCTTCATCTGAAGCACCACTTCGCCCGGGCCCGGATGGGGATCGGGGAAATCCATGATTTCGATCTTGCGGTCGCCCGCAAACACCACTGCCTTCATCTTGTCTGTCCTTTTGTTTTTTTGGGAGAGATGGGATTGATTGGCCCTGGCCCACGCCGGTCATGGGCGATGGGCCCCGAGCATTGAGAATGATCAGATACGCTCCGACAGCCAGATCGCCAGGCGCGAACCGGTCTTGATCACCCCTTTCAAGGCATCGAAGCCGGGCGCGTCCTCGGCCCCCATCTCCAACGCCTTGTCATGGTGCTCGACCTCTTCCTGGCGGAATTTCTCGAAGGTATCGCGCAGGCCGTCTTCGCCCTCGCCTTCGAGGCGGCGGATCTGCGCGGCGTAATGTTCATCGATCGCTTCTTCGACCGCGACGGTGCAGGCATGGGCCGCTTTCTCGCCCAACAGGGCCGTCCCGGCGCCCAGGGCGAACCCGGCCAGATGCCACAGCGGCAACAACGCCGTCGGGCGGACCTGACGGTCGGCGACCAGCTCGTTAAAAGTCGCGAGGTGGACCTCTTCCTGTTCGGCCATGTGCTTGATCGCCCCGCCGCTGGCCTGTTCGCCCAGCACGGCCATCTGGCCCGCATAGATGCGCACCGCGCCGTATTCCCCGGCGTGGTCGACGCGCAACATACGCTCGATCATTTCTTCCTTGGACGGGTCGCCCGGCATGCGCCGGGGCTTATGGGCGGTTTTCTTCGGGTCGGTCGCCATGGCGTCCTGTACCGTTCTTGTCAGTTGGTCGTCGATCCGTGGTCGCTTCGGGCCGCGCCCCGCATGCGCCGGGCGGCAACCAAGCAAAGCACCGCCATCACGGCGGAAAACGCCGCATTATAAGTCGCCATGGACAATCCAAGGAAGACCCAGTCCACGGAATCGCATGATTTTTCCGGCGGCGCCGACAGGCCCGCAAGCAGATCCGTGGTCGATCCGACCGCCGCGACCGAGCCGCCGCAAACCGCGGACGCCCACCAATGCTGTTCGACACCGACATGGTAGACCGCGATCGCCGACCCGACCGTGAACGCCGCTCCCGCCAGCCAGACCACCGCGCGGCGCAAGCCCGCCTTTGGTCGGACCAGCGCCGCCGCCCCGGCCAAGCCGATCACCGCATAGGGCACCCGCTGATAGAGGCACAGGTTGCAGGGCTCCAGCCCCAGCACGATTTGCGCATGGTAGGCGAAGCCCAAGGCCCCGACCGCGACAGCGACCAGAAATGCCGGATACCAGCTTTGCAGTTTGGGATCGTCCAAATAGGCCAACATGGCCCTTCTATAGCACGAACTTGAGAACGACGAACCCGCCGATCAGCAGCACGCAGAACAGCGTGAACAGAAGGCCCAGGTAGCGTTCGATAAAGGCGCGGATCGGTTCGCCGAAATACCACAGCAACCCCGCCACCAGATAAAATCGCAGCCCCCGCGCCAGCACCGAAGCGACGCAGAACACCCAGATATCCAGCGAGGCCACGCCGGACAGAATGGTGATGACCTTGTACGGGAACGGCGTGACCCCGGCGATGAACACCGCCCAAGCGCCCCAATCCGCATAGGTTTCGCGGAACTGATCGAACTTGGCGGCGTAGCCGTAGAATTCCAGCATCGGGCGACCGATCTGGTCGAACAGGAACAGGCCGATGGCATAGCCGAGCATGCCGCCCAGGACCGAGGCGATGGTGCAGATCAGGGCGATGCGCCAGGCCCGCGTCCGGTCGGCCAGAACCATCGGCACCAGCATCACGTCGGGCGGAATGGGAAAGACCGAGCTTTCGATGAAACTGACCAGGGCCAGCCAGCGGCTGGCGTGGCGATGGCCGGCAAGGGCCATGGTCCGGTCGTAAAGGCGGCGAAGCATGGGCGTCGGGCCGGTTCCGTCATTGAATGGGTGGGCCGCTTCTATCAGCCCCCCCGCGTTCTGACAACGCGATAGCGCCGCCACGGCAATGTTCCGGTCTTGAGTTTGGCCGAGGCTGACGTATCCTTTAATCGGGAACATCTAATGGAAAGCAGAACACCAATGAAACATACCACCGCGCCGCTGAACGGCGATTTCGGGATCGCCATCGAGAACGTCACGCCGGAAGACTTGGCTGATCGGGACTTTCAGGCCTGGGCCCGCGGCCTGTGGCTGGACCATGGCGGCCTGCTGGCCGTACGCGGCGAGCGCCTAGCCGACCTTTCGCCGGACGCCCTGGTTCGTTGGTCCGAAGTGTTCGGCGTGGTCGAACAAAAGGCCCAGGCCGCGCGCGAAGACAAGACCGTCCCCGGCTATCCGATCCTGCGCATCGGCAACATCCGCCACAAGGACGGCAAGGCGGCGGCGCAATTGCTTCAGGTGCCGCAGCTGACCAGCGACGCCGACATCCGCTACAACCCGGAAACCCGGCGTCCCGTCTGGCATACGGATTCGACCTTCCGCGAACGCCCGCCCGTGGGCTCGGTCTTTCACTGCCGCAAGGCCCCGCCCGAAGGCTCGGAAACGCTGTTCGCCGACATGCAGGGGGCCTATGCCGCCCTGCCCGAGGCCGAACGGCGCAAGCTGGACGGCCTGGAAGCGGTCTGCTCGCTCGCCCACCATGACAAGAAGATCAACAGCTATTCCCCCGAATACCCGGTGCTGACGCCCGAGCAACGCGCGGAGAACCCGCCCCGCCGCGTGCCCCTGGTGCTCAACCACCCGGTCACAGGTAGACCGGCGCTGTACGGCCTCAACAGCTCGACCTGCGCCATCGTGCCGATCGGCCAGGACATCGCCCCCGATGACTTGGACCTGTGGGACCTGGAAGGGGTCGAGGACGACAGCGTGATGATCTGGCGCGACATGCTGCCGACCGTGACCGGCCCGGAATTCACCGTGAAATGGCAATGGCGGGCGGGCGACATCGTGGTCTGGGACAACCGCTGCACGATCCATTCGGGCACCGGCTTCGACTACGCCAAGTACGAACGCGAAATGTGGCGCCTGACCCTGGTCGAGGAAGCTCGGGCAACCGCCTGATTTTTAGGAAGGGATGGTGCGGGCGGGGAGAATCGAACTCCCACTCTGTCACCAGAACTGGATTTTGAATCCAGCGCGTCTACC
>DJHY01000172.1:0-2224 GCA_002433335.1 Rhodospirillaceae bacterium UBA6608
GTCAACCAGATCAACCGCAACGGCACGGACGACCAAAAGGCCCGCTTCCTGCCCAAGCTGATTTCCGGCGACCATCTGGGCGCGCTGGCCATGAGCGAGCCGGGGGCCGGGTCCGACGTGGTTTCGATGAAGCTGCGGGCCGAGCGGCGCAACGACCGCTATGTCCTGAACGGCAATAAGATGTGGATCACCAACGGCCCGACCGCCGATGTGCTGGTCGTCTACGCCAAGACCCAGCCCGAGGCCGGATCGAAAGGCATCACCGCCTTTCTGATCGAAAAGGACATGGCCGGGTTCTCGACCGCGCAGAAGCTGGACAAGCTGGGCATGCGCGGCTCGGACACGGGCGAGTTGGTGTTCAACAATTGCGAAGTCCCGATGGAAAACGTCTTGGGCCAGGTCGACGGCGGCGTCCGCGTGCTGATGTCGGGGCTGGATTATGAACGCTTGGTCCTGGCCGCCGGGCCGGTCGGTATCATGCAGGCCTGCCTCGACGTCGTGATGCCCTACGTTCACGAACGCGAACAGTTCGGCCAGCCGATCGGCGAGTTCCAGTTGATGCAGGGCAAGCTGGCCGACATGTATACGGACATGAACGCCTGCCGCGCCTATGTCTATGCCGTGGCCCAGGCCGCCGACCAGGGCCGGACCACCCGCAAGGACGCCGCCGGATGCATCCTCTACGCCGCCGAAAAAGCGACCCAGGTCGCATTGCAGGCGGTACAGACCCTGGGCGGCATGGGATACATCAACGAAAGCCCCACGGGCCGCCTGCTGCGCGACGCCAAGCTGTACGAGATCGGCGCCGGGACCTCGGAAATCCGCCGCATGCTGATCGGCCGTGAACTGTTTCAGGAGACGGCATGATGCCGAAGTTCGAATCCCGTATCGCCACCGACACCCCCGCCTTCAAAAAGAACAAGGCGCGGATGGACGAGCTGATCGACACCCTGTCCGGCCATCGCGCCAGCGTCGAAAAAGGCGGCAACGACAAGGCCCGCGAACGCCACCTGTCGCGCGGCAAGCTGCTGCCCCGCGACCGGGTCAAGGGCCTGTTGGACCCGGACAGCCCGTTCCTCGAGGTCGGCCAACTGGCCGCCTGGAACATGTACGGCGGCGAGGTTCCGGGGGCGGGCATGATCGCCGGGATCGGCAAGGTTTCGGGCACCGACTGCATGGTCGTCTGCAACGACGCCACGGTGAAGGGCGGGACCTATTACCCGATGACCGTGAAGAAGCACCTGCGGGCCCAGGAAATCGCCATGGAGAACGGCCTGCCCTGCGTCTACCTGGTGGACTCGGGCGGCGCCAACCTGCCCAATCAGGATCAGGTCTTTCCCGACCGCGACCATTTCGGGCGCATCTTCTTCAACCAGGCCAACATGTCGGCGGCCAACATCCCGCAGATCGCCGTGGTCATGGGGTCGTGCACGGCGGGCGGGGCCTACGTTCCGGCGATGTGCGACGAAAGCGTGATCGTCAAAAACCAGGGCACGATCTTCCTGGGCGGCCCGCCTTTGGTAAAGGCCGCGACGGGCGAGGAAGTCACCGCCGAGGACCTGGGCGGGGCCGACGTGCATTGCCGCAAATCGGGCGTCGCCGACCATTACGCCGAAAACGACATCCACGCCCTGGACATCGCCCGCGCCGCGATCTCGCACCTTAACCGCACCGACCGGGTGGCCGACCGTCTGGCCCTGCGCAATCCGGTCGACCCGGCCTACGACCCCGAGGAAATCAACGGTATCATCCCCGCCGACCCGCGCATGCCCTATGACGTGCGCGAGGTCATCGCACGGATCGTCGACGGCTCGCGGTTCGACGAATTCAAACGGCTGTACGGCGAAACCATCGTCTGCGTGTTCGCCCATATCGACGGCATCCCCGTCGGCATCGTCGCCAACAACGGCATCCTGTTTTCGGCCTCGGCCCTGAAGGCGACCCATTTCATCGAGCTCTGCAATCAGCGGGGCATTCCGCTGATCTTCCTGCAGAACATCGCGGGCTTCATTGTCGGCCGCCAGTTCGAAGCCGACGGCATCACCAAGGACGGGGCCAAGATGGTCACCGCCGTGGCCACCGCCCGCGTGCCAAAGATCACCCTGTTCATCGGCGCGTCTTACGGCGGCGGCAATTACGGCATGTGCGGGCGGGCCTATTCGCCCCGCTTCTTGTGGACCTGGCCCAATTCTCGGATCGCGGTGATGGGCGGCGAGCAGGCGGC
>DJHY01000172.1:2522-2752 GCA_002433335.1 Rhodospirillaceae bacterium UBA6608
GTGATGGGCGGCGAGCAGGCGGCGGGCGTGCTGGCCACGGTCAAACGCGACGGCATCGAACGATCCGGCGGCGACTGGTCCAAGGAAGAAGAACAGGCCTTCAAACAGCCGATCATCGACCAGTTCACCGAACAGGCCGACCCGATGTACGCCACGGCGCGGATGTGGGACGACGGCATCGTCACGCCCAAGGAAACGCGCGGCGTGCTGGCGCAGTCCCTGCGCATCGC
>DJHY01000165.1:0-2969 GCA_002433335.1 Rhodospirillaceae bacterium UBA6608
CTCGACAACATGGAGTTGGAGCGCGAACGCGGCATCACGATCAAGGCTCAGACCGTGCGCCTGAACTACAAGGCGAAAAACGGCGAGACCTATGTCCTCAACCTGATCGATACGCCCGGGCACGTCGACTTCGCCTACGAAGTTTCGCGCTCGCTGTCGGCCTGCGAGGGGTCGCTGCTGATCGTCGATGCGACCCAGGGCGTCGAGGCGCAGACCCTGGCCAACGTCTATCTGGCGTTGGACGTCGACCACGAAATCATTCCCGTCCTCAACAAGGTCGATCTGCCGGCGTCCGAGCCGCAGCGCGTCAAGGACCAGATCGAGGAAGTGATCGGCCTGGATACCTCGGACGCGATCGAGGTTTCGGCCAAGACCGGCCAGAACATCGAGGCGGTGTTGGAGGCCATTGTCGAGCGCCTGCCCGCGCCCACCGGCGAGCGCGATGCCCCGTTGCAGGCCCTGCTGGTCGACAGCTGGTACGACCCCTATCTCGGCGTGATGATCCTGGTCCGGGTCAAGGAAGGCATCCTGAAGCGCGGTCAGCGCATTCGCATGATGGCGTCGCAGGCGGCCTATCAGGTCGAACAGGTCGGTATCTTCGGCCCGAAACCGACCAAGGTCGATGAACTGGGCCCGGGCGAAGTCGGCTATTTCACCGCCGCGATCAAGCGCGTCGCCGATACCTCGGTCGGCGATACGGTGACCGACGACCGCAAACCGGCGGACAAGCCGCTGGCCGGGTTCAAGCCGTCCATTCCGGTGGTGTTCTGCGGCCTGTTCCCGATCGACGCGGGTGATTACGAAGACCTGCGCGACAGCCTGGAAAAGCTGCATCTTAACGACGCCAGCTTCCATTACGAGGCCGAGACCTCGGCGGCGTTGGGCTTCGGCTTCCGCTGCGGGTTCCTTGGTCTGCTGCATTTGGAAATCGTTCAGGAACGGTTGGAACGCGAGTTCGACCTGGACCTGATCACGACCGCGCCCAGCGTGGTCTACAAGGTGCATTTGACCAACGGCACCATGAAGGAACTGCACAATCCGGTCGACATGCCCGATCCGGTCGCCGTCGATTACATCGAAGAGCCCTGGATCAAGGCCAACATCATGGTCCCCGACGAATATCTGGGCGCGGTGTTGCAGCTTTGCGCCGACCGGCGGGGCGAGCAGATCAACCTGACCTATGTCGGCAACCGGGCATTGGCCGTCTACCGCCTGCCGCTCAACGAAGTGGTGTTCGATTTCTACGACCGCCTGAAATCGGTCAGCCGCGGTTACGCCAGCTTCGATTACGAACTGGAAGGCTACCGCGAGGGCGATCTGGTCAAGGTCTCGATCCTGGTCAACCTGGAGCCGGTCGACGCCCTGTCGTTCATCGTCCACAAGACCCATGCGGAATCGCGCGGACGTCAGATCTGCGAAAAGCTGAAGGATCTGATCCCCCGTCAGCTGTTCAAGATCGCGATCCAGGCCGCCATCGGCGGCAAGGTCATCGCCCGCGAAACCCTGGGCGCCATGCGCAAGGACGTGACCGCCAAATGTTACGGCGGCGACATCACGCGAAAGAAGAAGCTGCTGGAAAAGCAGAAGAAGGGCAAAAAGCGGATGCGGCAGTTCGGCAACGTCGAAATCCCGCAATCGGCCTTCCTCGCCGCCTTGAAGACCGGCGAATAACCGGAAGCTTCCCCCATGATGCTGATCAATCCCAAAGCGCCCGTCCGGTCCTTCCTGACGGGGTGCCTGTTCCTGGCCGCGGTGGTGACCGGCGGCTTGATGGTTTGGACCCTGAAACAGGAAAGCGGCGCCGGATATTGCGTGCCCGACGGCGGCTCGCTTTACGGGGTGTGCCGGCCGACGGTTGATTTCCTGCTGACCGGAATGCTTTGGTACGGGCTGATCTATGTCGCCTTGGCCCTGCCCATCGCCTCGATCGTGGTGATGCGCTGGGCGGCGCGGCGGCGCGGGCCCCACACCTGAGGCTTCAGCGCCCGCCCATGCCCGGCGGGGGCGGCAGATTGTCCATATCGATGTCGTAATCGGCCTCGGACTCGGCATGGGTGATGCCCGCTTCGTCCAGGAACAATTGATTGTCGTGGGTCGGCTCCATATCGTCGCCGTCGGTATACCCCTCGGCCTTCGCCTGTTCCGCCAATTCGTCATACAGGAACATCGATTCCTCGCGGTCGCGCAGGTCCTGTTCCTCGTCGGCGGTCAGGGGGCGGCGCGGGCGGCAGAACCAGGTCAACACCGCGCCCGGCAGCCCGAACAGCATCCAGGCCGGAAAATCCAGCGCCGGGCGGATGACCGAGGCCCAAAGCTCCGGCGACAGCCGCTCGACCCGGATTTGCGTGATCACCAGGTTGCCGGGCCAGATCGTGTACCAAAGGTCATAGGCCGTCACCAGCTTGCGGCCCCGGCCCGGATCGGCGTGAACCAGGGCTTCCGCCGCGCCGGAGGCAAAGGCCGCCAGCAGCAGGGCCCAGCCCAGGTAAAACGCCACGCGGCGTATGGTCCAACCGGTTTTCATGGCTTTCTTATGGGGCCGCGCCGGGGTGGCGGGCAATGATATTCCGCACAAGCCGGATAGGGGCCTGAGGTTGCCTTTTCAGGCAATCATGCAGTTCCTGCCCGTTTGCGCGCTTTAACCGTTGCAAGCCACCGCGCCGCCCGCTATTTTCCGCCCCCTGTTCCCACGGGGGCCACGCGCCTTCTGCTGCGGAACGGCTAGTTTACGCAAACGCGTTCCCAGGGCTTAGCCAGCCGCTTGGGGTTTGCGAGGACGGAGGGGTGGCCGAGTGGCTGAAGGCGCACGCTTGGAAAGCGTGTATGCGGGAAACCGTATCGAGGGTTCGAATCCCTCTCCCTCCGCCACCTACCCGGTGCAGGGCGGTGCATGGGACACCATAAGCCATTGATTTAAGGCTTTTTCCTTTCCCCCCGCCGTGCAGGCGCTATCACCAAACAGCAACGTT
>DJHY01000165.1:3134-10712 GCA_002433335.1 Rhodospirillaceae bacterium UBA6608
AACTCTATCGGGGGTTCGAATCCCCCTCCCTCCGCCAAAATTCCCTAATGCCTCACATCCTCATTCCCATTCCATTTGCTGGAACGCCGTTTGCGCGTTGCGCCGGGCCAGGCCGTCGAATAGTTCGATCTTGGCGAAGGCCGATTGGTCGACCTTGGTCGAGCCGATGATGTCGCCGCCGGCGGCGATATGGGCCTTTATCTTTGTCCGCAGGTTGATCAGGTAGTCGTAGGTCTCGGCCTTGGCGCGGGCCAGGGTGGTCGGGCCGCCGTGGCCCGGAACCAGATGGTCGGGGTTAAGCGCGGCGATGGCTTCGAACGCCTTGGGCCAGTTGGCGATGGAGCTGAATTCAAGGACGCCGAGCAGCCGTTCGACGTACACGATGTCGCCGGTGAAAACCGTGTTCTTTTGCGGCAGCCAGACGAAACTGTCGCCTGGCGTATGGGCGGGGCCGGGGTGGACGATCTCGAACCGCAGACCGCCGAAATCGAGCACATGGCGATCCTTGAAGGTGACGTCGGCGAACGGGTTCGGTCCCGGCCAACTCGGGCCCGAGGAACATCGAAAGCCCCGTCAGTTGCAGGCTGCCGCGCGATTTCTGATCGGCGACCGCCGCCGCCGAGGCGATGACCGTTGCCCCCTGGGCCTTCCAATACCCGTTGCCGAGCCAGCGATGGTCCTGTCCGCCGGTGTCGATCACGTATCTGACCGGCTTGCTGGTGACCTCGCGCACCTTGGCGTGGATCGCCGCCGCCCCCTTCCATGATCCGCCCGGGTCGATCAGGACGGCGCCGTCTTTGGTTTCGACCAGACCGAAGGTGGCATTGTTGGCGAGGTTTTCCTTGTCGCGCTGCGCCTTGTCGCCGACCAGCGCCCAGACGCCGTTCGTCACGGGGCGGATTTCCAAGGCATGGGCGGCGGATTGCACACCGAGGATGAAAACGAAGGCTAGGACGGCGGAATAAAATCGAGACATCGTTGGCTCCTGGCGTTTGCAGCGGACGCTTTCTTTTTGCCCGACCTTGCCGTCGAGCGACATGATCTTGATCAGAACCGGCGCGGGAATCCAGATGCCGCTTCCGGGGGGATGGCCCGGCTTGCTAGTCTCTAAGCCGTTCTTTTGTCCGGCCGGGCGCGCACCGTCATCCGCCCCAATCGTGAGGAAACCAAATGACCCAGATCGCATTCATCGGCGTCGGCAACATGGGCAACCCCATGGCCCGGAATCTGTTGAAGGCCGGCCATGCCGTGACCGCCTTCGATCTTTCGGCCGAGCTTTTGGCCAGTGTCGCGGCGGCGGGCGGCAAGACCGCCGATAGCGCAGCGGCGGCGGCCGACGGGGCGGAGGTCGTGATCACCATGTTGCCCGCCGGCAAGCATGTGAAAGACGTTTGCCTGAGTTCCCTGTTCGGCGGTCTCGCCCCCGGCACATTGGTGATCGATTGTTCGACCATCGATGTCGCGACGGCGCGCGAGGTTCATGCCGCGGCGGCGGCGAAGGGCCTGGCCATGGTCGATGCGCCGGTTTCCGGCGGCGTCGGCGGGGCCGAGGGGGCGACACTGACTTTCATGGTCGGGGGGGCGGACGACGCCTTTCAGCGCGCCAAGCCGCTATTGGAGAAGATGGGCAAGACCATTGTCCATTGCGGTGGGCCGGGGAATGGTCAGGCGGCCAAGATTTGCAACAACATGATGCTGGGCATTCAGATGGCCTCGGTCTGCGAAGCCTTCGTCCTGGCGGAAAAGCTCGGCCTTGATGCCCAGCGCCTGTTCGACGTGTCGTCGACGGCGTCGGGCCAATGCTGGTCGCTGACCACCTATTGTCCGGTGCCGGGGCCGGTGCCGACCTCGCCCGCCAACCGTGACTATGCGGCCGGTTTCGCCACGGCGTTGATGCTCAAGGACATGGGTTTGGCGATTCAGGCGGCGAAGGACAGCGGCGCCGACGTCTCGGTCGCGGAAAAAGCGGCGACGCTTTATCAGGATTACTCGGACGCGGGAGAGGCCGGAAAGGATTTTTCCGGGATCATCAATCTGATCCGCGACCGCGCCGATTGACCAAGCGGACCTGAGCGCTCAGGTCCAATTCGGCTTTCGCTTTTCCGAAAACGCGCGCAGGCCTTCCTGCGCGGCGTCGGTCACGGCGACGTTGCAGAAATCCTCGACCGCGTTGGCGATCGCCCGGCGATAGTCGAGATCGATCTGGCGCATGAAGGCGGCGCGGCCCATGCGCATGACGACTTCCGATTTCGAGGCGAATTCCATGGCCATGGCCATCGCCCGGTCATCCAGCTCGGCATCGGAAACCACGGAATTGACGATGCCCAGTTCCATGGCCTCACCGGCGTCGAAGGCGCGTCCGCTGAACAAAAGCTCGAACGCGCGGTGCCGCCCGATCAGGCGCGGCAGATGGGCGAAATGGATCGCCGGGATCACGCCGACGTCGATTTCCGGATAGCCGAAGGTCGCGCTTTCGCCCGCCAGGACCACGTCGCAGGACACGGCCATGGTCATGCCGCCGCCGCGCGCCGCCCCGCCGACGGCGGCGATGGACGGCTTGCCCAGATGGTATTGGGCGTCGAACAGGTCGATATACAGCGCCTGTAGAAAGGGGCGGATTTCCTCGCCCGGTTTGCCGAGCAGGATGTCCAGGTCCAACCCGGCGGAGAACCGCTTGGCCAGGGCGCTTTTCAAAACCACGGCGCGGGCGTTTTTGTCCGCCGCCGCGCGGCGAAACGCGGCGACCACGTCGCGGATCAGCTCCAGGCTCAGGGCGTTGACCGGCGGGCGGTCGATGGTGATGACCGCGATCGGGCCGTCCAGGCGATAGCGCACGGTTTCATTCTCGGATGTCATGACGCGCCTCCTTTCGTGGGCGGCGTGTCGAACACGATGCCGTCGGCGGCCAGACGATCGAAGGCCGCATCGTCGAGCCCGGCGGATTGGAACACCGCCCGGCTGTCGGCGCCGAAGACGCCCGGTCGGCTGCGCACCTTGCCTGGGGTGCGGGAGAACTTGATCGGAATGCCCAGCGCCTTGTAGTCGCCGTCCTCGACGACCATGGCGCGGTGGCGGGTATGCGGCGCGGCAAGAACCTGCGGCACGTCGAGCACGGCGCTGGCCGGAATGCCGCGCGCCAATAGGTCTTCGCTCAACGCCTGTCCGTCATGGTCGATCAGGACAGCCTGCAACAGGTCATGCAGGGCGTCGCGGTTGGTGACGCGCAGGGCGTTGGTCGTAAACCGGGGGTCGTCGGCCAGCGCGCCGCAATCCAACAGGGCGCAGGCGGCGCGGAACTGGCGGTCATTGCCGACGCCCAGGAACATCGGGCCGGTCCGGGTCGAAAATTCTTCATACGGCGCGATCGACGGATGGCGGTTGCCGCTGCGCACCGGGGCCTGGCCGGTCTGCAGGTATCCGGCGGCATGGGGGTGCAAATAGGTCAGCGCGCAGTCGTACAGGCTGATGTCGATCTTCTGCCCGCGTCCGGACCGTTCCCGTTCCAGCGCCGCCATCAAAATTGCCGATAGGGCGTTCATCCCGGTGCCCAGGTCGACGATCGACATGCCGACCCGCATCGGCCCGCTGTCCGGCCCGCCGTTGACGCTCATGCATCCGGCGATGGCCTGAACCACGGAATCGTATCCGGGCAGGCCGCCGAGGGGGCCGTCTTCGCCGAAGCCGGTGATCTGGCAATAGATCAGGCGGGGAAAGGCCTCGGCCAAAACGGCGTCATAACCGAGGTCCCAGCGCTCCAACGTTCCGGCCTTGAAATTGTGGATCAGCACGTCGGCGTCGTCCAACAGGCGCAGCAACAGATCGCGCCCAGCAGGCTTGGACAAATCCGCCGCGGCATGACGTTTGTTGCGGTTGACGCCGCTGTAATAGGCGCTGCCCCCCGGGCCGAACGGTCCCCAGGTGCGCGTTTCGTCGCCGGCGGGCGGCTCGATCTTGATTACCTCGGCCCCGTGGTCGCCCAGGATCTGCGTGCAATAGGGCCCGGCCAGAACGCGGGTCAGGTCGATCACCTTCATCCCGCTCAAGGCGCCATTTGAATGTTTCAATATACGGTTCCTTTGTTTTATATATCGAAACAAGTATGGCCTGACGAATGCAGCGTCAAGCTGTGAATTCTGCGCCAAACCGCCCCAGGACACGGAACCCGCCCGCCCATGAAACGTACTTCCCCGACCGACTTTGCGCTCAAGGGCCCGGCCAGTCCCAGCGGCACGCTGCTGCGCGGGTTGGAGGTGCTGGAGGTCTTCGGCCCGGGCCGCGACCTGTTGGGGAATGCCGACATCTCGGCGGCGACGGGCCTGCCGAAGGCCACGGTGTCGCGCCTGACCCGGGCCCTGGTCGAGGCGGGGTATCTGGAATTCGAGCCCCAGGGCGGGAAATACCGATTGCGGCCCCGGGTGTTGACCCTGGGCTTTTCGTTCCTGAGCAATGTGCGATTTCTGCCGATGGCCCATGACCGGATGCAGCGGTTGGCGACGGCGTCGGGCTGCGCGGTATCGCTGGCCTGGCCCGATGCGCCGCATATGATCTATCTGGACCGGTGCAGCGGCGACGCCATGCCCTATTACTTCAGCGTCGGATCGACCATCGACATGGCCTGCACGGCGACGGGGCAGGCCTATCTTGCGGCCTTGGACCCAGCTGCGCGCGAAGACTTATGCGCCCGTTTGGCGGACCACCATGGCGACGATTGGCCCCCGTTGCAGGCAGCGATCGAGCGCGCCGTCGACGCGGTCGCGGCGAACGGCTTCTGCCTGGTCGATAAGACCTGGCGGCAGAATATCCGGGGCATCGCCGCCCCCCTGGTGTCGCGGGATGGGCGGCTGCGGCTGTCGATCAACTGCGTCTCGCAGACCTTCGCCATGGACCGGGAAACCCTGATCGGCGAATGGGGCCCGGCCCTGGCCGCTTTGGCGCAGGGCTTGTCAGACCACCTGTAACGAGGCGCCGTCGATTAGTGCGCGTGATCGGCAAAGGTCGGGAACAGGTCGAGTTCCCAATCCTTGAGCTGGCCGATCAGTCCCAATTCCCAATTCAGATAATCGCGCGACGCCTGGGCATTGCCCAGGTGACGGTCGTGAACGAAGAACAGGAAGTCCAGACGCTCGGCATCGGACGGCAGGTCCGGCGTGGCGACGACCGATAGGCCCGCCTGGCCCCAGGCGTCGGGTCCCGAGGTCAGAACGCGGATCGACGATGCGCCCGCGTCGCGCAGGTCCATCGCCGCCAGTTCGGCGAAGGCCTTGTTCGGCGTGACGAGCACGATCTCGGTAGCGCCGTTGATGGTCAGGTCCGCCAGTTTGGGACGGATCGACCAGACCGCGTCCTTGATATGGGCGGCGCGATAATCGGCGCTGGCGCGCAGATCGATGATCAGACGATCGCCGCCCGCGGCCAGTTCCTTGGCGTCGATCTCGGCCAGGGTCGCGCCGACGGGGCGAACGGCGACCTTGCGGGCCGGCAGGGTGATCGCGCTGTCGGAGACGTCGTCTTCCAGCACATAGGCGTCATGCCCCATGGCGCGCAGCCAATAGGCCGTGTTGGCGGCGCGGATGCCGCTATCGTCGCAAAGCACGATGCGCGCACCGCGCACCGCGACCCATTGGTCGGTCGCTTGAACCAGCTGCCCGCCTGGGGCGAATACCGCGCCGTCCAGATGGCGGGCGTTGAATTCTTCCTCGCTGCGGACGTCGAACAGGAAGAACGTCGCGCTGTCGTCGCCGACCCATTCGGCGACGGTCTCGATCCCGACCGAGGGGATCGCGTGCTTTTCCATGAAGTCGCGGGCCCGGGCCTGGGCGGCGGCGAAGGCCTCGCCCGTGGCCTGCGGCAGTGGTGCCGGGGTGCGGCCGTTGTCCAGCTCGAACCCGGCCAGCCGCCAGCCCTGGGTGCCGTGCTTGAGGGCGAAGATCGGATTATCGAACTCGAAGTTGCGCAGCGACTGCGCGCCGATCAGGCTGCGGGTTCGCCCGGCGCAATTGACCACGACCTTGGTGTTCGGATTGTCGACCAGCAGGGGCAGGCGATAGGCCAGTTCCGCATTGGGGCAGGACCGTCCGCCGGGAATGCTCATGGTGTTGAATTCGCGCGGCGTCCGTCCGTCGAGCAGGATGAAATCCTCGCCCGCGTCGAGCATGCGCTTCATTTCCTCGGCTTCGATATAAGGGGTGTCGGCGGCTTCTTCCGCCAGTTCGCCCAGGGTTTTGGACGGGACGTTGACACCCTTGAAGATGGTGAAGCCCGCAGCCTCGCAGGCGGCCAGGTCGCCGTCCAGCACCCGCACGTCGGTGTAGCCCATGGCTTCAAGGCGGTTGGCGGCCTTTTCGGCGACACCTTCGCCATCATCGACCAGGCAGACCGGCACGTCGGCCCGCGGGACCAAAGGCGTAATTTCCAGCTCCAGGCGGCTGTACGGCAGGGGGATGGCATGCAGTAAATGGCCTTCGCCGAACTGGCCGTCTTCGCGCACATCCAACAGCGCGAATTCGGATCCGTCGGTCAGCCAGGTCTTGATCTCCTGGGCGCTGATTTTCTTCATGCTATATCCTCCCGGTCGTGCATTTTTTTGTGTCGGTCGTGTCTACAGGCGAACCTAGGCCGGATGGGCGAGGGCGGGCAAGCCGCTTTGCTGGCATAGCCGTCAACGCATGGCGAACAGTTCCTGGTGGAAGCGGCTGTCGGTCGGGACGCCCGCGGCGCCAAGATCGCGGCGCAGGGCCGCGCCGAAGCCGGCGGGACCGCAGAACCAGTATCCGGCATCCTTCCATTGCGGCACGGCCTGACGGATCCGTTCCGCCGTCAACATGCCGTCGCGGGCATCAACCAGGATATGCAGGCGGACCCCCGCCGCATCCGCATCGGCGCGCAGCCGGGCCAGGGCGCCTTCGTCGACCTCGGCGGTGGTATGGAACAGGTCGACCGACGGTCCGGCCGCGCGGCCCTGGCCGCGTTCATGGGCCAAATGCTTCATCCGGGCGACGAACGGCGTGATGCCGATGCCGCCCCCGATCCAGACCTGATGCGGGGCATCGTCGTCGAAGGTAAAGCAGCCGTATGGCCCCTCGACCGTGACCCGTTGCCCGATCCGCAACTTTTCCGGCAGGCGGCTGGTATGGTCGCCCAGGGCCTTGGTGATGAAGGTAATGCGCGGCGCGTCGGGGTTCCAGGCAGAGGCGATCGTATAGGGATGCGCCCCTTCGGTCGGGTCCGACATGGCGAAGGCGAACTGCCCGGGCTTGTGCCCCGGCCAACCGGGCGCCATGGCGATCTCCGTTTCCAGCGAGCGGACTCCGGGATAGGCCTGCAAGGCGACGATCTCGCCGGGCACCCGTCGGGACGCGCCGATCCGCCGCAACAGCGTGACCACGGCGGCGATCACGCCCCCCGCGAGCAACAGCGCCAGCACCAAGCCCAGGGGCGACAGCCAGTAATCGAGCTTGGTCAGGATCACGGTATGGAATGCCAGGGCCAGATAGGCGACGGCCAGCAGCCGGTGGGTTTTGTAAAATGCCCGATAGGGAAACCATCGGACCAGGGCCAGGGCGATCAGCGCCACGGCGG
>DJHY01000090.1 GCA_002433335.1 Rhodospirillaceae bacterium UBA6608
TCAGGGGATGATCGGGGTAAGCGGTGTACGGTATAGTCCGTCGGCACGTTCCTGTCAGCCGATGAATGCGCCGACGTCACCGCCGCCACCCGATTAAGGCCGATCCCGCCATGCGCCCGGAAATCCTGTTCCCGCTGTTCAAGCCCGTGACGACGCTTTCCGGCGTCGGCCCGCGCGTGGGCGCGCTGATCGAAAAGCTGTGCGGTGGCGATCGCCTGATCGACCTGTTGTTCCATCTACCCTCGAGCCTGATTGACCGCCGCTACGCCCCGAAAATCGCCGAGGCCGAGGCCGGACGCACCGCAACCCTGACGGTGACCGTCGGCCAGAATCACAAGCCCCGCAGCCGCCGCCAGCCGTACAAGGTCGAGGTTCATGACGACACGGGCTTCATGACCCTGGTGTTCTTTCATGCCCGCGACGACTACCTGTCCAAGACCCTGCCCGAGGGGCAAACCCGCGTGATTTCCGGCGTGGTCGAACGCTATGGCGATGCCCTGCAGATGACCCATCCTGACCATATCGTGGCCGAATCGGAAAAGGCCTCGATCATGCGGGCGGAGCCCGTCTATCCCATGACCCAGGGCCTATCGCCGAAAACCCTGGGTAAGGCTGCGCAGGCGGCGCTGGAGGCCACACCCGACATGCCGGAATGGCACGACCCGGCCTTGGTCGCCAAGGAAGGCTGGCCGACGTGGCAGGCCGCGATGAAAGCCCTGCACCACCCGGAAACCCTGGCCGATATGGCCCCCTCGGCCACGGCCCGCCGCCGCGCCGCCTATGACGAACTGCTGGCCAACCAATTGGCCATCGCCTTGGTTCGGCGCGACATGCGCAAGGTCGCCGGGCGGACCGTCAACGGCGACGGCGCCTTGATGGCGCGGATCACCGCCGCCCTGCCCTTCGCCCTGACCGCATCACAGCGCCAGTCCATTGACGAGATCACCCGCGACATGGCCGCCCCGGAACGCATGCTGCGCCTGTTGCAAGGTGATGTCGGCTCCGGCAAGACCCTGGTCGCCTTACTGGCCATGGCCCGCGCGGTCGAGGCCGGATCGCAGGCGGTGCTGATGGCCCCAACGGAAATCCTCGCCCGTCAGCACTTCGCCACGTTGGAGCCCCTGGCCCGCGCCGCCGGGCTGACCATCACCTTGTTGACCGGGCGGGAAAAGGGCCGCACCCGCGACGCCATCCTGGCCGGGCTGGCCGACGGCAGCACGCATCTGGCCGTCGGCACCCATGCCCTGTTCACCGACGACGTCGCGTTCCGCGACCTGGCCTTGGCCGTGGTTGATGAGCAGCATCGCTTCGGCGTGCATCAGCGCCTGGCGATTTCGGCCAAGGGCCGCAAATGCGACGTGCTGGTGATGACGGCGACGCCGATCCCCCGGACCCTGATGCTCACGGCCTACGGCGATATGGAATCCTCGCGCCTGACCGAAAAACCGCCCGGCCGCGCCCCGATCGACACCCGCGCCCTGCCCGCCGACCGATTGGACGAGGTCGTGACCGGCCTGAAACGGGCGCTTTCCACCGGGGCCAAGGCCTATTGGGTCTGCCCCCTGGTCGAGGAATCGGAAAAGGTCGATGCCGCCGCCGCCGAAGACCGATACGCCCATCTGAAACAGGTCTTCGGCGACCGGGTCGGGCTGGTCCACGGGCGGCTAAAAGCGGCGGAGAAAGATGCTGTGATGGCGGCTTTCGCCGACGGGCCGCTGCAAATCCTGGTCGCGACCACGGTGATCGAGGTCGGGGTCGACGTGCCCGATGCCACGGTAATGGTGATCGAGCATGCCGAGCGCTTTGGGCTGGCCCAATTGCATCAGCTACGCGGCCGGATCGGGCGTGGCGACAAGCCGGGCACCTGCCTGCTGCTCTATTCCCCGCCGCTGTCTGAAAACGGCCGGGCGCGTCTGAAAATTTTGCGCGAAACCGACGACGGATTCCTGATCGCCGAGGAAGACCTGCGTCTTCGCGGGGCCGGGGAACTGCTGGGCACGCGGCAAAGCGGCCTGCCGACGTTTCGTCTGGCCGATATCGCCCATGACGGCGACTTGTTGGCCATGGCGCGGGACGACGCGGCCCTGATTCTCAACCGCGATCCCGACCTGACAGGGCCGCGCGGGGCGGCCCTGCGGGTGTTGCTGTATCTGTTCGAACGGGATGCGGCGGCGCGGACCCTGCGGTCCGGCTAAAACGGAGTCAGGACTTCTTGTCCTTATTCTTCAACTCCGCCTGAACGTCGCCGGGGCGCTTGGCGATCAACGCAACCGGCGCGTTTTCGGCCTCGCGCATCACATCCACGCTCTCGTAAACCCGGGCCGAGGTCACCGGCTGTTGCTTCAAGGCATCAGGACGACGGTCCGGCGGCGTGACGATCCCACCTGAAATCACCATCTTGATGGCTTCCTCGACGCTCATGTTCAGACTGACCAGATCGGCCTTGGGCACGAACAGCAGGAAACCCGAGGTCGGGTTCGGCGTGGTCGGCAGGAAGATGTTGATGCATTCCTCTTCGGTCACGTTCTGGACCTCGCCCTCGGTCCGCCCGGTGATGAAAGCGATGGCCCATAGCCCGCGCCGCGGGTATTCGACCAGCACCGCTTCGCGAAAGGCGTTGGATTGCTGCGCCAGGACCGTTTCCAGGATCTGCTTGGTCGCGTTGTAGACGCTGCGGATCACCGGCATGCGGTTGAGGATGCGCTCGCTCAGCTTGATGAAGAACCGCCCCATGAATCCGGCGGTCAGCGCACCGATCAGGGTCAGCGACACAATCAGCACGAATAGTCCCAGCCCCGGCAAGGCGAAAGGCAGATAGGTCTCTGGGTTGTACTTGGCCGGGATCAGAGGCCGGACGGTGCTATCCACGAAGTGGATCAACAAATACGCCAGATAAAAGGTGAAAGTGACCGGCGCGGTGACCAGAATTCCGGCGAAGAAATAAGCCCGCATGCGCGGGAAGAACCCATTAGCCGAGGGTTCGGCCTTTGCGTTCGGGTCGGCCTGTTGCGTGTCGTCGCTCATGTGGCGGTTGCTTTCCCTAGCCAGTTATCCCGGGCTTTCTCAGCCCCAGGGCCCATCGCCCAGGAATTTCCTGAGCTGGGTATAGGTATCGTCCGGCAACTCTTCGGCAAGAAAATGGCCACAGTCGAGGGTGCCGCCGGTGACATTCTCCGCCCGCTCCCGCCATGCCGCCAGGACATCGAATTTACGCGCGACCAGTCCGCGGGCACCCCACAGGGCCAGCACCGGACAGGTCAATTTCTTTCCCGCCGCCATATCGGCGCGGTCGTGTTCCATGTCGATCGTCGCTGCCGCGCGGTAATCTTCGCAAGACGCGTGGATGGTCTCCGGCTTGGAGAAACAGCGCACGTATTCGGCCATGGCCTCAGGCTCGAACGTTGCGTCCTTGCCCTTCCATTGGCCCATCTTGCTGCGCATGTAGAACTCTGGGTCCG
>DJHY01000028.1 GCA_002433335.1 Rhodospirillaceae bacterium UBA6608
ACGGCACCTGGATCAGAACCGAGACCATGACCGTCAACAGGGCCGCCAAAGCCAAAGGCATGAACACGAAGACGACGTCACGCAGCCGCCGCAACAACACGCCCAGCAACAACAGGATCGCGCAAACAGCGATCGTCCCGGCCTGGACAAAGGCCGACAACACGGCGCGTCCGGCTTCATAGATCGTGACCGGCGCACCGGAGGCATGGGGGGCAATGGTCCGAATGGCCGAAACGAACTGCGCCACCGCCGCCGGATCGCGCAGGTCGTTCTTAGGCAGAATCTCCATCCGCGCCTGACCGTCTTCGGCGACGTATCGGCGGCGAATGTTTTCCGGCAGGTCGTCCAATCCAAAAGGCTCCGGGCTCATGGTCTGTCGCAGGCGTTCCACCGCATCGGGGAAGACAGTCAATAGGCCTTCCTCAACCCCCGCCAGTCCCGCCGCGTCCAATTTACCCAGAACCGCCGACAACCGCGCCGCCGCCGTCGACAGCTCGGCCCCGGCGCTGACGCCGTCAAGCGCGCCCAACACCTGCCGCAGGTCGGCGCTCGCCGCCTGCCGCCGCGCCGGGTCGCGGTCGCCTTGGCCGTTGCCCGTCAACAGGGACGGCAACATGAACATGGCCAGATCGCCGACGATATCAGCCTTTTCGTCCTGATCGCCCGGCAGGAAGCTGTTGATAGAAGCCACGCCCGCAACCTCGGGCAGCGCGTTTAACCTGTCTGCCAAAGGCTGCACCTCCGCGACGTTGGGCGCCAAGACAGTCGCGGCATAAGGAGCGTGCCCCTCGCCCGCCGCCAGTTCATGAATGACCGCCACGGATTCCAGGCTGTCGTCCTGCAGGTTCAGGGGATCGAAGTCGAACCGCCCCTGCGGCAGAAAGACCAAGGCGACCGCCGCAACGGCCGCCGCCCCGATCAGCACACGGCGCGGACGAGCCTGCAGCGCCTTGCGCGCCCCATCGGTCCAGCCGCCGCCGGTCATGGGCGCGGCCTTGACCGGCAGAATCGTCAGCAACGCAGGCAGAACGGTCAGATTGGCGAACAGCGCGATGAACATGCCCGACCCGGCGATCAGCCCCAATTCGGCCAAGCCGACATAGTCCGTGGGCAGGAACGAATAAAATGCAATCGCCGCCGCCACGGCGCAGAGCGTCAACCCGCCGCCGCCGGTCGCCGCCGTCTCTTCCAAAGCCGGGCCGTTGTCGAGCCCCGTCCCCCGATATTCGCGGTAGCGCAAGGCGAAGTGAATGCCGAAATCGACGCTCAAGCCGATGAACAACACGGCAAAGGCGACGGAGATCAGGTTCAATGCCCCCAAGGCCCAGATCGCGAACCCCGCCGTCCAGATAAGCCCCAAAATCAAGGTCGCCATCACCGCCACGACCATCCGCCACGACCGTAGGCCCAGGATCAACAGCCCTACGACCAAGATCGAGGACAACGCCCCGGCCAGGCCCATGCCTTGTTCGACGCTTTTCAATTCATCCTGCTGCAGGGTCGCCGATCCGGACAGGCGCATGCGCACGCCCTGGCTGCCATCCAAATTCAATTCCCGGCGCAGGTCCTTGAGCGCCGCAATGGGCCTGGCCGCCGGCTGCAGCGACGAAAAGTCCAACGGCGGCTTAAGCACGATCATCCGCCGCGCAACGCCATCGTCCTCGCCTGCCAACAAACGCTGCCAGGACAGGATCGCGTTTTCCCCCGCCAAGCGGCGCTCGCCGATACCGGCCAGCATGTCCAGAACGCGGGCCAGGGCGACCGGCGGGGCCTTGCCTTCCAACTGTTGCTCGATCCCCTGACGCAACAGGTCGAACAGGGTCGCCAGGCTGGTGTCGCCCCATAGGCTGGCCAGGAACGGCTGCGCTTCGGCCAAGCGTCCGGTCAAGTCTTCCAGCTCGTCGATATCGAGGAACAGCAGGCCGTTGTTCAACAGGAACGGATCGCCCGCGGGGTCGAAGACCGCACCGAAGGTTTCCGGATTCTCCGCCATCCGCGCCGAAACCTTGACGGCAGCGCGTTCGACCAGTTCCGGCACCGACCCATCCAGGGCGATCAGTAGATTGTCGCCCAATTGGGGGAACAGGCGATCGACTTCTCGGTTGTTTTTCCTGAACGGCAATTCGGCGGACAGCATGTCCGTCGTATCCGTATGGATCGCCAGATTGCGGGACATGTAATCGACGGTCAGCCCCGCCCCGATCAGGGAAAGTACGATCACCGCCCAGGCGCCGCGCCGAACCAACCCGACCCAGGCGCGGAACAAACCTTCAGAAAAGGCGGCGGCGGGCTGTGTCATGCCGGGGTGTTTCCGCCGTCCGCCAAGGCGCGCTTGCGGGCGCGATATTTGATCAGCCATTGAACGGCAAAGAACAGGGCAAAGCCCGGTGCACCGATCACAGCGGCCAGCAGCAACCCATGCTGGAAGCCGAGGAACACACAGATCGGCACGGCCAGGATGGCATCGTCGGGATCAAAGCCCATGAACGAGCCCAGCTCCGCGCTGCGCGCGCCCGCCAGACTTTCCATCCGCATCACCAGCCAAAGGATGAACGTCACCGACGCTCCGGCCAGCACGCCCATGGGGATCGCCCATAGCCCGTAATCGCTTTCGCGTAGGCCCACGCCTAAGCCGACGAAGATCAACGAATTGCAGACCGCATCGGCGATCAAATCGAACTTATGGCCAGCGGCGCTGGTCTGTCCCGAGACGCGGGCGTAATCGCCGTCGCCCCGATCCAACACCATGGACAGGATGAACAGCCCCGCCCCCCAGTTCCAGCAGGCGACGCCCCAAAGGGGATAGGCGCCCGCGCCGAATGCGACAGCGGCGGCAATACCGGTGACCAGGCGAACGACGGTTACCTGGCTGGGCGTGACCTTCGTACCCAGCAAGGGCTTGGTCACGGCCACGTGGGCGACTTTATGAATCCAGGTATTGTGACTAATGGTCTTGCCTCCGGCTGCGGGCGGGTCTACACGATAGCCCGGAACATCATGAAAATTACGGCAAAAGGCAACCGGCATCACCGCCGCCGTTGAAGAAATCATGCTGAACACCCCTATTCTGACCGACGCCCAAATCCAACAGTTCTCCGATGACGGCTATCTTGTCCTGCGTGGCGGTTTTTCCGCCTCGGAAATGGCAGATATCGCCAATTGGACCGACGAGGTCCTGGCCTTGCCCGAGGTTTCGGGCCGCCATTGGGTCTATCACGAGAAAAGCCAGAAGAACCCGGAGGACCGCCTGGTCAGCCGGATCGAGAAGATCTCGCCGTTCCATCCCGGTTTCGGCGCGCTGGCCGAAGCCTTGCGCGGCCCCGTCGGGCAGTTGCTGGGCGAGGACGCGGCCCTGTTCAAGGAAAAGATCAACTTCAAGATGCCGGGCGGCGACGGTTTCAAGCCGCACCAGGATTCGCAGGCCGGATGGGACACCTATACGGATTTCTTCATTTCCGCGCTGGTCTCGATCGATCCCGCGACCGAGGAAAACGGCTGTCTGAAAATGGTCCGCGGCCATCACAACAAAGGCATGTTCGCCTCGTGGGAGCCGATGACCGACGCCGACATGGCCGGGATGGATTTCCAGCCCGTGCCGACCCAACCGGGCGACGTCGTGTTCTTCGACAGCTTCGCGCCCCATTCGTCGGAAGCCAACCTGAGCGATACGATCCGCCGCATCTATTACGCCACGTATAACCGGGCGTCGGCGGGCGATTTCATGGATCGCTACTACGCGGACAAGCACAAGAACTATCCGCCGGACATCGATCGCGATCCGTCGAAGCAGTACGTCTTCCGGGTCTAAAGCGGATTTAGGGAAAGAACGGAGAAAGCCGCCGATTTATTCGGCGGCATCTCCAACCTTGTCGCCCGCGGGCTGATAGGCCGCGATCTTGGCGCGGATTTCGTGCGAGGCCCGTTCCCGGTCTTCGGGGAAATCGATCTCGATCCACGGAATACCCGTCACGTCTTCGTAGCCGAAGGTACCCGGCTCCGACGCCTTCATGACATCGCAGAACGCATCTTCGTAGACGAAGCCCGGCATGTCGCCCTGCGACAATTCGTCGGCCCGATCGGCAACGCGGTGCGCGATATCCGGCGCCATGGTCAGGAAGCCCGGCCATTCGCCGACGGTGTCGTGCGGCTCGTAAACCTTCTTGCCGAAGTCGACCAAGATGCCTTCGCGGACACAGGTCTTGACCGGCTCGTCGCCCGGCTCGAAGTCACGGTCCAGGATGATGCAGGTCTCATGGCGGCTGTTGACCAGGGCCTTGAGCAGATCGTCGTGGTAATAAACGTCGGCATCCATGAACAAAACGCGCGAACCGGACCGCAGGACCTCGCCGGCGCGGGCCAGGGACAGGATCGGGCTTTCCTCGAACCGGGGATTGAACAGCGTGCGGGCGAATCCGGCCGGGGCGACCTGGGCCAATTCGGCCTCGATCATTTCCTTTTGATGGCCGACAACGACGATCAATTCGTCAATGCCCAGCGCCGTCAGCACCTCGATATGGCGCGCCAGCAACGTCTTTTCGCCGAATTGCAGAAGAGCCTTGGGAGGTTCGTGATTACCATCACCATAGAGGCGCCGGCCGACACCGGCGGCCAACATCACCGCTTTCATTTTTTTGCAACACCCCGGTTACCGTTGAGTCACGCATTCTGTGCGCGTCCGCAACGCCAATGTCAATATCCGCAAACGTGGGCGCGCCATGCGTCCCGCGCCAGTCACGCCGCCCAATCAAATGACCCAATCAAATGGCGAGCATCAGGCGATGTACCCGTTGCTCCGAAACCAGGCAACGGCGTCGGCCAAGGCGTCCCGCGCCGGGCGCGGCGCATAGCCCAATTCCCGCGCCGCCTTGTCCCAGGAAAAGAACATCTTTTTCTTCGCCATGCGGACCTCGTCCGGCGCCACCATCGGCTTCTCCCCGCCGGTGAGCCGGCACCAGGCTTCGGACACATAGGCAATCGGCATGATCAGGCCGGTCGGCACGCCGAACAACGGCTGCTTGCCTCCACTCAGTTCCGCAATCACGCCCAATATCTCGCTAAGCGTCATGTTCTGGCCGCCCAGGACATAACGTTCGCCGATCCGCCCCTTGGCGAAGGCCAGCAAATGCCCCTGAGCCACGTCGTCAACATGGGCCACGTTCAGGCCCGTATCGACATAGACCGGCATCTTGCCCTTGGCCGCGTCGACCACGATCCGCCCGGTCGGCGTCGGTTTGACATCGCGCGGGCCGATCGGCGTGGATGGATTGACGATCACCACCGGCCAGCCTTCTTTCGCGCTCAGTTCGCGAATCCGTTCCTCGGCCATGT
>DJHY01000101.1 GCA_002433335.1 Rhodospirillaceae bacterium UBA6608
TCGCTCGCCCGGCCCCGGCGGGCAGCGGAACGGATCGACCGGCGGCGAAATGATGAAGGTGCCGCCGTCGCGCATGGCCTGGAGCTGCTTGCGCAGCAACAGGGTCTGTGGCCCGGCCTTCCAGGCATGAGGCAGAGTTTCGGCCGTGTCCGGGCTGGTTCCCTCGATCACGCCCCAGCGGAAGTCGATCCCCGGCGAGACGACGCAGCGATCGAATTCAAGCTCGGCCCCGCCGCTCAGCACCACCTTCTTGCGCGCCCCGTCGATGGCCGTCGCCAGATCGTGCACGACCTTCACCCCCCGGCGCTGCATGGCCGAGAAATTCTGCGTGATGTCGTCGATATCGTGCATGCCGGCAATCACCGTGTTCGAAAACGGGCAGGTCACGAAATGGGTCGAGGGTTCGACCAGGGTCACGTCGATGCCCGGATCGAACCGGGTCAGGTATTTCGCGGCGCTGGCCCCGCCGAAACCGCCACCGACCACGACGACCCGTGCTTTGGCGCGGGCCAGCACGGCCGGTGCCGCCAATCCACTGGCAAGACCAACACCCAATGCGCCCAGCCCCTGGTTGAAGGCGCGGCGCGAAACCTGTTTGCGTTTGCTGCTCATCACCCCCTCCCTATTGCTTGCTGGCGAAATATTTGGACAGCGCGGCGATCTCGTCCGGTGAAAAGCCCTTGGCGATGCGGTTCATCACCGTGCCGTGCTTGGTGTCGTTCCGATAGGCGGTCAGCATGGCCGAGATATAGGCGGCGGGCTTGCCCTTGATCGACGGCATCGCACCTTCGCTTTGACCGTCGGTGCCGTGGCAGGAAAAGCAGGTATTGGCCAGAACGATGGGCGAGGCCATTTCGGCGCGCGCATCGGACGTCATCGCCAACACGCAGGCGACGCCGACCGCCGCAGCGAAAAGCTTCGTGGACATTTTCGATCTCCCAATTCGACCGGACGAACGCAAGCCGCATTCCGCCCGGTGTCCCGGCGCGCACCATTGCTTCCGCCGGTCGAGCCACCCGTTTTTCGGGCTATTACTGAAAATCATATTCAAAAATCGCAATGTATCAATGTAGGATCGCGCCAAACCATGGCGACGTACGGCGCCGATAAAGAATGCTGGCCGGCCCGCAACAAGGTCAGGGGAGGATACAAGGTTGCTTCAACAGCTTGAGGTCCTGGGCCAACAGGCCCCAGAAAAAGTCCTCGCCCGGATAACCGATCCGGCGCGCAACCTCGCGTCCATCCTCGAACAGCACGAACGTCGGGGTAAAGACGATCCCCTTGATCGCCTTCAGATCGGCCGGCCAAGCCCCATAGATATCGACGTGACGCAACGACGCGCAGCGCGCTTCCGGCGTATGCGGGTAGACCGGCGTGATTTCCTTGTCGAACCTTTCGCACCAGGCGCAGCCGTCCTTGTGGAACATGATCAGCTCCGCCGCCAAGGCCGGGCCCGGTACAGCCGACAAGCAAATCGACAAAATGACCGCCGCCATCCCCCATTTACGGGTCGGCGAAGGGCGCTTCGGCTTCAACGCGGATGTCGTCATCGTTTTCATCGCCGGGGATTAGAGCCATGATGCGGCCCTCGGCGCAAGCGGCCAACCGCACATCCCTTCGCATCAACTGCCACGACCAAGCTCCAAAAGGACGGAGAGCATGACCCAATTCTGGACCCGCCGCCGCCTGCTCGGCATGACCGCCGCAGCTTCCTTCGCCTGGGCCGCGCGGCCTCGCAGCGCCCATGCCAAAGGGGGGCGCGTCGTTGTCATCGGCGGCGGCTTCGGCGGCAGCGCCACGGCCCGCAACGTCAAACGCCTGGCCCCGGAAATCGAGGTCACCCTGGTCGCCTTGGACAAGACCTTCGTCTGCTGCCCCGGTAGCAATACGGTCGTCGGCGGTTGGCGAGGGATCGAAGACCAGACGGTCGAATATACGGCGTTGGAAAAAGAAGGCGTCAAGATCGTCACCGGCCGGGCCGAGGCCGTAGACACCAAGGCACGCCGCGTGCGCCTGACCGACGGCAGCACCCTACCTTATGACAAGTTGGTCCTGTCGCCCGGCATCGGGTTTTATTGGGACGAGGTCGAAGGCGTCTCCGCCGAGACGGCGGACCGCATTCCACATGCCTGGCAAGCCGGGCCGCAGACTGTGCTGTTGCGTCGGCAGCTCGAAGCCATGCCCGACGGCGGCACCTTCGCGCTAGTCGCCCCGGTGGGGCCGCTGCGCTGTCCGCCCGCCGTGGGCGAACGAATCAGCCTGATTGCGCACTATTTCAAAACCACGAAGCCCAAGTCGCGAATCGTCGTGTTCGACGCCAAGTCCAAGTTCTCGCTGCAGGAATTGTTCGAAGAGGCCTGGGCCGAATACTACCCGGACATGATCGAATACCACCTTGCCGAAGATGACGGCGTGGTTCGCGCGATCGATGCTGAAAGCCGCACGGTCGCGACCGACTTCAACGAAGTTCAGGCCGATGTCGTCAACTTCATCCCCCGGCAACGGGCCGCCGATATCGCCCTGGCCACAGGGGCCGCCGACGAAACCGGCTGGTGTCCGGTCGATCCCGCGACCTTCGCCTCGACCCGGGTCCCGCATGTCCATGTGATCGGCGATGCCGCCTTCGCCCCGCCCCTGCCCAAGGCCGCCGCGGCGGCCGTCAGCGTCGCCGAAACCTGCGCCCAGGCCGTTGTTCGCGATCTGACCCAACGGGCGATGCCCGATCCGAGATGGCATGCGGGTTGTTTTTCCTTGGCCGCCCCTGGCCATGGATTCGAGGCCAGTACAGACTTTTTCCTAGCCGCTGGTCATGTCACCGTCGACAAAGCGACCCAGCAGCGCAGCACCATTGGGGCCAGCGCCGAGGATCGACGGACCGACGCGGAAAAAGCCGAGCTTTGGCTGCAGGGCATCATGGGGCAAGTCTGGGGCTGATCCCTGATTTTCAGCCACCTCTCAATTAAGAAATATTGAATATGTGATAAAGGTGTGGAATCTTATCCATGTCCGAGGGACAACTATATTTACATACTAAACTACAAATTTTTGGAGGAAATTATGAAGATTCTCGCCAGCATCACAACGGCGCTTGCTTTGTTCGGTGTTCTCCTCGGTGGAGCCACCAAAGCTGAAGCCGCCGAACGCTACGCCAAGCAGAAGGTCGTCTATCACATCAATTACGAGGGTGGTGAAGCGGACAAGAAGTACCGCGGCGCGCTTCGCAACATTCAGAATCACATCAACGCCGTCGGCGCCGAGAACATGGACGTCATGGTCGTCCTGCACGGCAACGGCCTTGCTCTTCTGAAAGACGCCAAGAGCAACGACAAGTTGAAGGGCCAGGTCGTCAGCCTGAAGTCTCAGAACGTCAAATTCAACGTCTGCAACAACACGCTGAAGGGCCGCAAGATCAACTACGAAAAAGATCTGCTGGAAGTCTTCCCGGAAGACATCGTGCCGTCCGGCGTGGCCGAACTCTCCCGCCTGCAGCAGATGGGCTACACCTATATCAAGCCGTAACGGCAAGCAGGGGTTTTCCCCTTCACCAAGCCTAACATCTACCAGGGGGCCGCATCCGAAAGGGGCGGCCCTTTGTTATGCCCGCCACTTGCGTCGTCAGATATCGGGGCCTTGCAGCAAATTCGACAGCAGCCGTTCGACCGGCGCAAAATCATCGGTCAGGAAAGGCACGTCGGACGCCGCGATGCGGCGATCCAAGTCTTCCGGCGCCCAGCGCGTCCAGGTTCGGGCCAAACCGCGTAACGAGGACAGGCGATCGACCGGACTGGCCTCTTTCGCGGCAACGATGATGAAGGTCACCCGCCCGGTTTCGTCGATCTCGCCGACCGTCTTCCAAACCTCGACCACGGGGAAATCCTCGCGCAGGGTCCGGACCAGGGACATCAGGAATCGCGGGTTCGTCCCCAGATCTATGACGTTGAGGGCATAAAAGCCGTCGGGTGTCATCCGCGCCGCCAATTCGCTGTGGAACTCGCGCGTCACCAGGTGGGCGGGAACGGCGATGTCGTGAAACGCATCCCCGAACACCACGTCGAAACGCACCGCCGGGTCCAGCTCGATCAAAGCCCGCCGCGCGTCCTGGTGCAGGATCGTCAGGTTCGGCGCGGTCGTATCCAGCCACATCATCTCCGCCGCGGCGCGGGTGACGGCTGGGTCCAATTCAGCCACGGTCATTTTCATATCCGGGTGAACCCGCCCCCAGGCGCGCGGCAACGTGAACCCGCCGCCGCCAATGAAATAGGCACCCATGTCATGGCGGCCAGGCATGCGCAGATCCGTGATTTCGTCGACGAAGTGGACATAGGGGCTGTACAGCAGGGTCGGGTCGGCACGGTCGTTGATCGAATGAACCAAGTGATCCAAGACCATCAAGCGGCTGTCCCGCCCACTCATCGGCGAGAAATCGTCGAAGCGGATACAAAAATAATCGCTCTCTGTTTTGCAGGGCGATTGGTAGGCCCGAACGGCCTTGCCCCAGGCCGCCAATCCCAAGCCCGGCAACACCATCAAGGCAATCACCGCAAGGCCATGCCGCGCCCAAACGGCGAAGGCCGCCGCCAACACGGCATATAGCCCGGCCACGGCCAACACGGTACCGGTCGCCCCGACCCAGGAAATGAACAGGTAGCCCGCCGCCAAGGTGCCGAAAATGCTGCCCCCTGCCCCGGCGGCGAACATCCGCCCCAGGATCGAGCCGGCGGCTTCGGGCCGCTCGTCGATGGCCAATTTGGTTACCAGGGGCGACACGATCCCGACGAACAGAGACGGCAGGAAGAATAACAAACCGGTCAGCACCACCACGGCGCTGACCGCGCCCAGCCCGCCCGACAGCAGCGGTCCGGCGACCAGACGCAACAGCGGCAGCGACAACACGGTCGAGACCGCGGCCGCCGCCAAAGCCATGGCGGTGCGGCGCACCCCATGGGCGCGGTCGACCTCTGGCCCGGCCAAACGCCCGCCAAGCCAATGCCCGACCGACAATCCCGCCAGGACGATGGCGATGATCGCCGTCCAGGTATATAGGGACATCCCGACATAGGGAGCGATCAGGCGCGCGGCGACGATCTCGAGGATCAGCGCTCCGGCGGAGGTCAAAAACACGGCGGCGGTAAAGGCGAAGGCGGTCATCAAGGCTCCCATAGTCGTGGCTCATTCCCCCGGGCGACAGCCACCGCCAAAGGCGAACCGAAACGAAGTGCGGTTTTACCATGATCGGGTTAGGGGGAAAGAACGGCTTTTTCAGGGCCTGCATCGTTCGATATTTTACACAAAATGTGTGAAATATAATTAATTCACATATTTTTTTGTGAATATATCTATTGATTCCCTGCATTCTGGTGTTTAAATACACGAACCGGGCGGACGACATTACCGCCCACCAATTTTTTCGGCCCGGGAAGCTTGGCCAACCCTTGTTTGGAATGACGTGTCATGGACCAATTCGAACCCAGATTTCTGCTTCTCGTCGGCGCTTTGGCGGTCGGCTTCATCTACGGCACCATCGCGCGGGCGTCCGGTTTCTGCCTGCGCTCCGCAGTGATCGAAGTCATCGACCGCCGCCCGGCGCGTCAGGCCGCGGCCTGGGCCATCGCCCTGCCGCTGGCTATCCTGGGCACGCAGGTGATGGCTTATCTGGGCATCGTCGATTTGTCCGGCAGCATCTATCTGACCTCCAACGTGATGTGGCTGCCGCTGATCGTCGGCGGGCTGCTGTTCGGGTTCGGCATGGTCATCACCCGTGGTTGCGGCGGTCGCCATCTGGTTCTGGCCGCCGGCGGCAACATGCGGTCCTGGGTGGTTATCACCGTTTTGGCGCTGACCGCCTATGCGACCCTGCGGGGCATTCTGGCCCTGCCGCGCACGTGGCTTGAGGGGGCTGGCACCCTGTCCTTGGGCGACACGCCGCAGGGCCTGCCGGTGCTGATCGCAGGCGGAGAAAACGCCCCGGGCGCCGCCCTGATCATTGCCGCGGCGGCCATGGTCGTCGGCGCGATTTTCGCCTTTCGCCTGCGTCGTCAGGAAGGCGCGTTCGGCGGGATCGCCGCCGGGCTGGCTGTCGGCCTTTTGATCCCCGCGGCCTGGTATGTGACCGGCGTTCTGGGATTTGACGAATTCCAGCCGACCCGCCCGGTCAGCCTGACCTTTACCGCCCCCATGGGCGATGCCCTGCAGTTCCTCATGACCTTTACCGGGGCGACCGCCGACTTCGGCGCGACCGCCGTCGCGGGCACCTTGGCCGGGGCTTTCGCCTGGGCCGTGGCTTCTCGCTCGATCAAGGCCGAAGGCTTTGATTCGCCGGGCCATATGGCGCGTTATATCTTGGGTGGTGCGATGATGGGCTTCGGCGGCGTTCTGGCGTTGGGTTGCACCATCGGCGCGGGCTTGTCCGGGATGAGCACCCTGTCGCTCGGCAGCCTGATCGCCCTGGCCAGCATCGTCACCGGTGGCGCCGTCGGCCATCACATCAAGACCCGCGTGGTCGGTGGCCGGGCGCCCAAGATCGTTCCCGCCGAATAAGGCGATCGCTTAACGGCGCGCCGTCTCAGGCATCATCAGACCGGCGATCACCGCGCCCATTCCCCCCGCCAGCAGCAAAAGAAACCCGCCCTGATAGGCCGCGGCATCATAGACCCGCGCGCCATGGGCCATGGCCCCATGCCAATTCCGGTCCAGCACCCAGCCGACAGCGGGTTGCAGCGTCGCGGCACCAACCATGATCCCCGTGTTGATGATCCCGGCGGACAGCCCTTCCCGGCCCCCGGCGAATCGTTCGTGGGCGGAGGTGAAAATCAAAACAACCCCTCCGGTGCCCAGCCCCTGGGCGAACAGCAGCATCTTGATCTCAAGCGCCGACAGATCGGGGGCGAATACCAAAGCCGCGAACGCCGCCACGGACAGCACCATCGCCCCGACGTAAGGCAGGCGACGGCGGCCCAGGCGATCCGACAACCCGCCGATCAGCGGCGAGCCAAGCCCCCAGCCCAAAGCGTTCAAGGTAATCGCGAAGGCCGCATCGGGGCGGGAAAAGCCGTGGATCTGCACCAGCCAGGGCACGCCCCATAACCCGCCGAAGGTCAGCATGATCATCATCGTGCACCCCCCGGCCACGGTCAGAACCCAGGTATCGCGCCGCTTCAGAACCGACAGGAACCCGCCCGCCGGATTTGCCGCCCCCGCGACAGGGCGCAGGCCCGGTTCCGGCAAACGCAGGATCAACCAGGACGCGACGCAAAGCACCGCCGCGATCACCGCCGCCGAATACATCGACGACCGCCAACCAAAGGCCTCGACCCCCCAGGCAAGAGGGACCTGTCCGGCCATCGACCCGGCAACCCCGAACGACAGGGTCAGCCCACTCAACATCGCCAGCCGCTTCCTCGGGAACCAGACCGCCGCCAGATTGAGCGCAATGACGAAGGTCGACCCCGCGCCAAGCCCGACCAGCAGCCGACCGGCATAGGCCGAGGCGATCCCGGACGCATGGGCGAATACAACGCTGCCGATGGCACAGCACAGCGCGGAAACAAACAAGATCCGGCGCGAACCATAGGCATCGACGATCAAGCCCGCCGGAATTTGCCCAATTCCATAGGCATAAAAATAGATCGCCGACAGATTGCCCAGGACCACGCCGCCCATGGCGAATTCGCGCATCAGGGTATCGACCATCACCCCCGGGGCGACCCGATGGAACCACCCGTAGCTGAACAACAACACGCCGACGCCCCAAACCAACCAAGGCAACAATCGGGAACGTGGGGTATCGTGGACAGTCAAAAGGAACAACTCCGGGGAAGAAAGGCGGCCGCGCGGCCCGTTGGATCGGGACCGTAAATCTGTTAGATCAACTCTACACCGCTAGGATAATCAGGGAGAAACGGGCAAATGAGATACCTGCATACGATGGTTCGAATTTCGGACGTGGACGCATCGTTGCGTTTCTACTGCGATCTGCTGGGCCTCAAGGAAGTGAAGCGTTCCGACCGGCCGGAGCATGGTTACATGCTGATCTTTCTTGCCGCCGAAGAAAACCCCGATTCTCAGATCGAACTGACCTACAACTACGATCCCGAGGAATATGCGGGGGGGCGCAACTTCGGGCACCTCGCCTTCCGGGTGAAGAATGTCTACGAAACCTGCCAGCGCCTGCAGGATGGCGGCGTGACCATCAACCGCCCGCCGCGCGACGGCTATATGGCTTTCGTCCGCTCGCCGGACGGCATTTCGATCGAACTGCTGCAGGAAGGCGAACGGCTGGAGCCGGCCGAACCCTGGGCCTCGATGGAAAATACCGGTAAGTGGTAATCGCCGGATAACGGCTGGGCCGGGGGCCCTGTTTTCAGGAATTAGTCCTCGGCCAGCATCGGGCCGCGGCCCCGGTCAGTAACCGACTTGGCGCCGCGCCGCTCGGCCAGGCGCTCCAGAACTTCCATGCGTTGATGGCGCATCATCCGGGGCCAGGCGGCGATTTCCTCCATCGTCCGCCAGCAGCCCTTGCAAAAGCCCGTGGGCTTATCGACCACGCAAACGCAGATGCAGGGCGAACAGAGCATCTGTTCCAACAGGTTCTTATCGACGGCGGCTTCGGACATGGTGGTTCCTCCGCCCCCTTTCTCGCACATCGCCCGGGGGGAACGTCAAGGGCGGCTCCCTTTCCGTGCGACGACGACACCCAGGATCACCACCGCCGCCCCCAGCCATTGCAACGGGGCCAGCGGCTCGTTCAGGAACACCCAGCCGAGCACGGCGGCGGCCACGACCTCGATGATCAAACCGACCGAGGCAAAGGTCGTCGGCAAATGCGCCATGGCCAGGGCGACCAGCCCCTGCCCGGCGACATGGCTGATCCAGGCCAGGGCCAGCAGCATGCCCCAGCCGAACGCCCCGGCAGGCATCATCCGCCCTTCCAAGATAAGAGCCAGGGGCAGCAACGCCGCCGCCGTGGCCAGGGTCGACCAAAACATCAATGTCCCCGTGCCGACCCGCGCGACTTGGCGCAGGCGACCGACGGTGATC
>DJHY01000138.1:0-785 GCA_002433335.1 Rhodospirillaceae bacterium UBA6608
GAACCCGGCTTCCTCGACGATCTTCGCCGACAGGCCGTTGTGGGCCTCCATGATGAATTCCAGTTCCGGCGAGGTCAGCATGCGGCGCAGCTGTCCGGCTTTGGTCAGGGTTTGGGTATCGGCGGGGCGGGGATTGGAATTGATCATGATTTCTCCGAAGGGGCGATTGGAACAGCACGTCGCGCCGCAGAAGATGCGGAAGTGCGAATAATAGGGTGAGGCGATAGCTGGTATTGGTTGGTTCGATACATATGCCTTTCGCCACGCGATCACAACAAATTTGTCATCGCATCGTCATGGAGCGTCGAAGCGCCGACACTCGGTCGGGCCAAGGCGGAAACATTTGAAAAAAAGACCGAATTTTCCGATGGACTTGTATGGTCAAGTTTTATGCAAAATTGTTCATCTGCATAATTGATGAGCATCAATTTTGGGCGAATTGATATCACACCGTATCGAGTGTGATATTATAACTATCTGATAAATAACTAAAAAAACAGATTTGCACGGCCCTGTGCAAATTGGCACGCCGCTTGCCATTAGTCTGCCGCAATGCAGCAACAATCCCTTATTTGGAGGCGATAATTATGAAAACGTATTTCCGGGGGGCAGTGGCGGCCATCGCCCTGACAGCGGCCGCGATGACGAGCACCGTCGCGCAGGCCGCCGACACCATCAAAGTCGGCATTCTTCACTCTCTTTCCGGCACCATGGCGATCAGCGAAACCACGCTGAAAGACGTCATGTTGATGCTGATCGACGAGCAGAACAAGAAAGGCGGCCTG
>DJHY01000138.1:1078-4507 GCA_002433335.1 Rhodospirillaceae bacterium UBA6608
GAGCAGAACAAGAAAGGCGGCCTGCTCGGCAAGAAGCTTGAGCCCGTGGTCGTCGACCCCGCATCCAACTGGCCGCTGTTCGCCGAAAAGGCGCGCGAGCTGATCGAAGTCAAAAAAGTCGACGTGGTTTTCGGCTGCTGGACCTCGGTGTCCCGTAAATCGGTTCTGCCGGTGTTCGAGGAACTGAATTCGGTTCTGTTCTACCCGGTGCAGTACGAAGGCGAGGAAAGCCAGCGCAACGTGTTCTACACGGGTGCGGCACCGAACCAACAGGCCATCCCTGCGGTTGATTACCTGGCCCAACAGGAAGGCGTGAAGCGCTGGGTCCTGGCCGGGACCGACTATGTCTATCCGCGCACGACCAACAAGATCCTTGAGACCTATCTGAAGGATCAGCTGGGCGTGGCCGCCGACGACATCATGATCAACTACACGCCGTTCGGTCATTCCGATTGGCAGACCATCGTCGCCGACATCAAGAAGTTCGGCTCCGCCGGTAAGAAGACCGCCGTGGTTTCGACCATCAACGGCGACGCCAACGTTCCTTTCTATAAGGAACTGGCCAACCAGGGCATCAAGGCCGAAGACATTCCGGTCGTCGCGTTCTCGGTCGGTGAAGAAGAACTGGCCGGTCTGGACACCGGTCCTCTGGTCGGTCACCTGGCTGCCTGGAACTACTTCATGTCCGCCAACACGCCGGAAAACGCCGACTTCATCAAGAAGTGGAAGACCTTCATCAAAAATCCGAAGCGCGTCACCAACGATCCGATGGAAGCGCACTACATCGGCTTCAACATGTGGGTCAAAGCGGCTGAAATCGCCGGTACGACCAAGCCGGACGCCGTCATCGACGCGATCGTCGGCGTGACCGTCCCCAACCTGACGGGCGGCTATTCGGCCATGATGCCGAACCACCACATCACCAAGCCGGTGCTGATCGGCGAAATTCAGGCCAACGGCCAGTTCGAGACCGTGTCCTCGACCCCGGGTCTGGTTCCGGGCGACGCCTGGTCCGACTTCCTGCCGGGTTCCAAGGACCTGATCTCCGATTGGCGCAAGCCCCTGTCCTGCGGCAACTTCAACGTGAAGACGGGCAAGTGCAGCGGCAAGGGTTCCTGACATAGGGAACGGTCACGATCGTGACAGACACAATCCGCACGGGCGGGCGGGGCAAGCGCCCCGCCCCCCACACCTTCGATAAGACCCGCAACGAGCTTGGCAACGGCGACAGGTTTCTGATGCGCATCATTTATTCTTTATGTCTTTTTCTCGCCCTGGCCTGGCTGATTCCGATCGGCGCGGCCCAGGCGGCCGAAGACCCCCTTCAGGCGCAGATTGACGCGCTCGGCACCGGCGGGTTTTCGCAGACGGCCAAACAGATCCAGGATCTGGCGGGAACCGGCGACAGCCGCGTCATCCCCGCGCTGGAAGCCCTGTTGGCCGGTGACCTTTTTGTCCGGCAGTCGGACAAGAAAGTCTTCATCACCAAAAAGAACGACGGCGGTTTCGCCCTGATCGATCCTTTGACGGTCAAGGAAATCGGGACATCCGATACGTTCTCGGTCAAGAAAATCCGCGTCAACAACCGCCTGCGCCGCGAATTGAAAGCGGCCCTGGGCGGTTTGACGTTGATGTCCAAGGATCCGGACCTGCGCATGAAAGCGGCGGAAGCCGTGTTCAAATCCCAGGACCCGGACGCCCTGGATGCGCTGAATACCGCCATCGCCAAGGAAACCGAGGCCGGCGTTAAGAAAAGATTGGAGCAGGCGCGGGCGGCGGCGATGCTGAAGTCCGATGCACCCGAGGCGGATAAACTCGCCGCCCTGGCGGTGATCGCCGAACGCGGCGACCGTGACGCTTTGTCCGTGGCCCTGGCGGCGGCGGCGCAGGCCGAGGGCGCGGTGAAGGCGGCAGCGCAGAAAACCGCGACCTCGATCCGACAGAACCTGGAATTGTGGGGGGCGGCGCAGAACGTGTGGTACGGCCTGTCGCTCGGCTCGGTCCTGTTGCTGGCGGCGATCGGCCTGGCCATCACCTTCGGCGTCATGGGGGTCATCAACATGGCCCATGGCGAAATGGTGATGATCGGCGCCTACGTCACCTTCATGGTTCAGGAAGTGATCCGGACCTCGATGCCGGGCTTGTTCGACTATTCCCTGTTGATCGCGGTGCCCCTGGCCTTTCTGGTCGCGGGCGCGGTCGGCATGGCGGTCGAACGCTGCATCATTCGGTTCCTCTATGGCCGTCCGCTCGAAACCCTGCTGGCGACCTGGGGCCTGTCCCTGGCTCTGCAGCAGACGGTGCGGACCATCTTCGGCCCGACCAACCGCGAGGTCGGCGCGCCCGAGTTCATGTCCGGCGCGTTCGAACTGGGCCATCTGACCATCACCTACAACCGGCTGTGGATCATCGTGTTCGCGCTGTTCGTGCTGTTCGCCCTGATGGCGCTGTTGAAGAAAACGCCCCTGGGCCTGCAGATGCGCGCGGTCACCCAGAACCGGCGCATGGCCGGGGCCATGGGCATCCGCACCAACTGGGTCGATGCCGTGACCTTTGGTCTGGGCTCGGGCATCGCCGGGATCGCCGGCGTGGCGCTCAGCCAGATCGACAACGTCAGCCCCAATCTGGGCCAGTCGTACATCATCGACAGCTTTATGGTCGTGGTGTTCGGCGGGGTCGGAAACCTGTGGGGTACTCTGGTGGGGGCCATGACGCTGGGCGTCGCCAACAAGTTCCTTGAACCCTACGCCGGTGCGGTGCTGGGCAAGGTCTTGGTGCTGGTCTTCATCATCCTGTTCATCCAGAAGCGTCCTCGGGGGCTGTTCGCCCTGAAGGGCCGGGCGATCGAATCATGATGACGTTGAAATTGATCCAAGGCGGCTTCGACCGCCGGACGGCCATGTTCCTGATCGTCCTGTTCGGGGCGACCGTCCTGATTTCCGTGCTCAGCGTCGCGACCCAGCCGGGCGATACGCTACACGTTCCGACCTATGTCGTGTCCCTGGTCGGCAAGTATCTCTGCTACGCCCTGTTGGCCTTGTCGGTCGATCTGGTCTGGGGCTTTTGCGGGGTGTTGTCGCTCGGCCATGCGGCGTTCTTCTCGCTCGGCGGCTACGCCATGGGTATGTACCTGATGCGCCAGATCGGCACTCGGGGCGTCTACGGCGACCCGATCCTGCCCGACTTCATGGTGTTCCTGAACTGGAAGGAACTGCCCTGGTTCTGGTACGGCTTCGACCAGTTCTGGTTCGCGGCCTTGATGGTTCTGGCGGTGCCGGGCGTGCTGGCTTTCGTGTTTGGATGGTTCGCCTTCCGCTCGCGGGTCACCGGGGTGTACCTGTCGATCATCACCCAGGCCCTGACCTTCGCCCTGATGCTGGCGTTCTTCCGCAACGACATGGGCTTCGGCGGCAACAACGGCCTGACCGA
>DJHY01000305.1 GCA_002433335.1 Rhodospirillaceae bacterium UBA6608
CCGAGCCTTCGGTCGAACCGACATCGGAATATTCGACCAGCTTGCGGGCCACTTCCTCGCCGATGCGCTCCTGCGCTTCTTCGGTCGAGCCGCCGACATGCGGCGTCAGGATCACGTTGTCCAGGCCCTGCAGGGGCGACACGAACGGATCGGAATTGGACGACGGTTCTTTCGGGAACACGTCGACGGCCGCACCGCCCAGGTGCCCGTCCGTCAGGGCCGCGGCGAGGGCCGGAATATCGACCACCGTCCCGCGCGAGTTATTGATCAGGTACGAACCCTTTTTCATCGCCCGCAGCTCGGCTTCACCGATCATGTCCTTGGTTTCGTCGGTTTCCGGAACATGCAGGCTGACCAGGTCGGACTTGGCCAACAATTCGTTCAGGGTCTTCGCCGGCATGGCGTTGCCGTGGCGCAGCTTGTCCGTGCGATCGTAATAGATGACCCGCAGGCCCATCGCCTCGGCCAGGACCGCAAGCTGGGTGCCGATATTGCCGTAGCCGACGATGCCCAGGGTCTTGCCCCGGACTTCCTTGGACGCCGTCGCCGACTTGTCCCAGCCACCGGTATGCGCCGCCTGCGAACGCGGGAACGTGCGGCGGAACAGCATGACGATTTCGGCAATGGTTAGTTCGGCCACCGAGCGGGTGTTGGAGAACGGCGCGTTGAAAACGGGAATACCGTTGTTCCGCGCGGCTTCCAGGTCAATCTGGTTGGTGCCGACAGAGAAACAGCCGACGGCCATCAGCGACGGGGCGGCGTCGATCACTTCCTTCGTCAACTGGGTCCGCGACCGGATACCCAGGATCCGCACGTCCTTCAGCTTGTCCTTCAACGCGTCGCCGTCGAGCGCCGTCTTCAACCGTTCGCCGTTCGAATAACCGGCTTCCTTGAAAATGGCGGACGCGGTCGAGGAAATGCCCTCGAGCAGCAGGACTTTGATCTTTTCCTTGGGCAGGGACGGATTCTGAATCTTGGACATGGGATCGTCTGGTTCGTTCACTTTATTGAGGATGGATTATTGCGGCGCAACATGCCGGACCCGACCGCGCGGCGCAAGTGATATGCGCCCACCCGTCGCCCATTTCCGTCCCGCCATTACTAAAGATTCTAGACATATTAGGAAAATACGTTGCAACTCAGCTTGGATCAGTCTCAAAATTGTCCTGACCCGGCATAAGACTGGGCACATTGGTCAATTAGGGAGGACCACCATGAGAAAACTACTGGCGGCCGCGTTCGCGGCCATCCTGGTTTCCGGCGGCGCTCAGGCGGCGGTGGTGACCGTTACCTTCAACATCACGACCGATTCCGGCCTTGGGCCGACGATCGGCACGATGATGTTCGAGGATTCGAGCGAAGGGCTGCGGATCATGCCTTCGGTAAAGGATCTGCCCCCGGGGAAGCACGGCTTCCACGTTCATCAAAATCCCGATTGCGGACCGAAGGATAAGGACGGCAAATCCGTTCCCGGTCTGGCTGCCGGCGGTCATTTCGACCCCAAGGGGACCGGCAAGCACGAAGGGCCGCAAGGTAAGGGGCACCTTGGCGACCTGCCGTTGCTGAACGTCGAATCCGACGGCATGGCCTGGGAGGAAATCGTGGCGCCGCATCTGAAGGTCTCTGACCTTACAGGGCGGTCGATCATGATTCATGCCGGTGGCGACAACTTCTCCGACTCTCCCGCTGCCTTGGGCGGCGGCGGCGGTCGGATCGCCTGTGGCGTCGTCGGCAAGTAAGCTCGACGCCTAAACCGATACCTATCAACCACTTGCGGGGGGCCGCGCCTTTGCGCGCCCCCCACTTTTTTCATCGAACCGACAACAACCTAGCCGCGACCGATCCACGGCATCTTGGTCGCCTGAATGGTCAGGAACTGCACCGTCGTATCCATCGGCAGGTTGGCCATGAACAAAACGGCCTCGCCGACGTGTTGCGCGGGCATGCGCGGTTCGGGCTTGCGGGTGCCATCCGATTGTTTGACGCCTTCGACCATGCGCTCGGTCATCGGCGTCGCCGCGTTGCCGATGTCGATCTGGCTGACGGCGATATCGTACTTCCGGCCGTCCAGGGCGGCGGTCTTCGTCATGCCCGTGACCGCGTGCTTGGTCGCCGTATAAGGGATCGAGTCGGGGCGCGGCGCATGCGCCGAAATGGAGCCGTTGTTGATGATCCGCCCGCCCATCGGGGATTGCGCCTTCATCACCCGGAAGGCTTCCTGAATGCCAAGGAACACGCCCGTCAGGTTGACATCGATAACCCGCTGCCAGTCTTCCAGTTCCAAATCTTCCAACGGGATGCCCGGCGCGTTGGCGCCCGCATTGTTGAACAGCACGTCGACCCGGCCATGGGCGTCCACCGTCGCCTTGAACATCGCCTTGATTTGGGCCGCGTCGCTGACATCGGTCGGCTGAACCAAGGCGCGGGCGCCGTCGGCCCCGGCCAAGGCCTTGGTTTCTTCCAGCATGTCGGCACGGCGGCCCGCCAGGGTCACGGAATAGCCGTCGGCCAACAGGGCCAATGCGGCCGCCCGGCCGACGCCGGTGCCCGCCCCGGTCACGATGGCGATTTTCGAAGCAGGGGCATGGGGTTGCGAGGTCATGGATGTCTCCTTGATGCAGATCATTTATTCTCTGTGATAGACTTATAGAATACCCCATCACCGCGTATCAGGGTTTTTGCACCCGTACGCGCTCAGGGATAATTGGAGGAACAATTCCATGGCCTATACTTTGGACGCGCTGGCTGGCGACATGAAACAGGTTCTGTCGCAGGGTCAAACCCCCGCGCAACTCGAACAGACCCGCCAATTGGTCGAAAAAGCGTTGAAAGACAAAGACTTCGTCGAAGCTCACCTGGGTGACAACGCCGAAGGCGAACGCAAAATCATTTATGAAGACCCTGACCTGGGCTTCTGCATCCTGGCCCACGTCTACAAAGGCGCCAAAACCGGCGATCCGCACGATCACGGTCCCGCCTGGGCCATCTACGGCCAGGCATTCGGCGAAACTCAGATGACCGAATACGACATGGTCGAAGCCCCGCACGACGGCAAGCCGGGTAAGGTCAAACCGCGTGAAACCTATAAAATGGTTCCCGGCGACGCCCGCGTTTATCAGGTCGGCGACATTCACTGCCCGCATCGGGACGGCGAAACCCGCCTGATCCGGATCGAGGCGATGAACATGAACGGCGTGAAGCGCACGCCGCTGGTGGCTGCCTAAGTCTTTTTCGATCCCCAATTCGGCCCCACCGTCGGCAACGGCGGTGGGGTCATTGGTTGGGATTATCGGTCGCTTGACTGAATAGCTTCCAACTTTTCCAAGCTGTCGGACGTCAGCTGCACTGAAACGTTGCCGACAGTGGAACGGATAATCAAATCGACGAACCAGATTCCGGGCGTCAATTCCTGCGGCGTCCCGATGTCGATTCCGACCACATCTTCAATATCGATGGATAGGTTCTTGTTGTCGTGAAACGAAATCGCGGCAACGGTCTTTTTTGCGTCGGCTGGGGGCATGGCTCCATCCTCGGTCTCGTTGACCGGCACGTTCCGGTCACCGCCAGCTTGCCTTTAGCCCGCGTCCGCTGCAACCCCCGCTTTGGGCATAGATACGATCCGATCGACTAACCCAGGACGGCCTGCGCCGCCAATCCGGCCAGGAACGATCCAGCCAGGCCCAAGGCGATGTACCACAGGAAGGTGCCCCGTTTGACCAGGGCCCAAACCGCCATCGCGGCGGGGATCGAGGTCACGCCCCCCGCAATCATGAAGGCCATCGCCGCACCCGGCGCCATGCCCAGGTCCATCAATGCATCGACCGTCGGAATGGCGGCGAAACCGTTCAGATAGGCCGGAACCCCGACCACGACGGCGGCCGGGACGGTCCACCATTCACCGCCGCCCAGCCAGCGCCCGACCTGATCGGCGGGGATATAGGCGACCATCAAACTTTCCACCAAAAAGGCCAGGCTCAGCCATTTGAACAGGAACCAGCCGGTGGTCAGGCTTTCGTCGCGGAACAAGGCGCGGCGCGGCTCCTCACGCCAGAATTTCCATTCGATAGCCCCGCTTTGCAGGGCCTTGCGGCGCGCGGCGCAGCAACTCGTCACCGCCCCCTTCAAGGGATCGGCGAACGCCCCGCGCGCGACCAACGCCTGGGTGCCGTACCCGGCGACAAGACCCATGGCCACAGCTGCGGCGGCCTTGAACACCGTGAACGGCAGACCGAACACCGCCGACATCAAAATGAAAATCTGCGGGTCCATCAGGGGCGAGGCGATCCAGAACGCCATGACCGGGGCCAGCGGCACGCCGGCCGCCAACAGCCCGGCGATGATCGGCACGACCCCGCAGGAACAAAACGGCGAGAACGCCCCGAACACGGCGGCCAGGAACACCGCCGTTCCCTGGCGGGCGGCGAAGGCGCGTGCGATCTGTTGGTCCAGGCCCGTCGCCTTGGTCCAAGCCGCGGCCAAAACGGACAATAGGAAGAACGGCGCGATGAACCCATAAGCCTTGAGAACGAACAGAACGCTGCTCTGCGCCTGGGCAAGGTCGATCGCGGCCAGCACGCCGACCACGGCCAAGGTCGCAAGCATCACCCGGTCGAGGCGGCGCAGGCGCGCGGCCAGTCCCGTCGCTGGTTTCGGCGCATCTTCACGGATCGAAATGTTTTCCGGCGGGGTCAGGATGGTCTCGCTCATCGTTTGGCTTCCTTCGCTTGAACGTCGTCGACGGCGCAGCAGGAGGTTTCGACGCCGGTGCAGCATTCGTCGGCCAGGAAGCCGATCAGGCCCCGCATGGCCTCGAAATTGGCGCGACAGCGCAGCACCCGCCCCTCGCGCGATTGCACCACCAGACCGGCCCAGACCAGCCGCGACAAATGATGCGACAGGGTCGAGCCGGGAATGCTCAGGTGGTCCTGGATTTCACCCACCGCCAAGCCGCCCTCGCCCGCCTTGACCAGCAACCGAAAGGCATCGAGCCGATGGGAATTTCCCAATTCAGCCAATTGCTGCGCGGCGCGGTCCGAATCCAATACGTTTTCCATGGCGCGCAGGGTATCACCGCCCCGGACGGAGTCAACGATATTTCTAGAATTATAGAAATGAAGACCTGTTCAGCACATCACGCAGACAAGAACGCCCGCCGGATGGCCGGCGGGCGCGTCTCGTCTAAATCTCGAAATCCGGTTCACGCGGCGGCGGCGCGGCCTTTGTAAAACGGGCGGTCGCCCCCGGCGGTGCTGCGATGCATGCGGCGCGGCTGGTTTTCGTCATAGTCGCGCACGGCGTAGTGCATGGTCACGCGGTTGTCCCACATCACCAGGTCGCCCGCCGTCCAACGGTGGCGATAGACGTTTTCCGGGCGGGTCGCATGGGCCATCAGGTATTCCAGGATCGGACGGCTTTCCTCAATGGTCATATCCGCGAACTGGGTGGTGAAGAACGTATTGACGTATAGCGCATCGCGCCCCGTGTCCGGATGGGTCCGCACCGCCGGATGACGATAGGACGCCAGCCCTTCGGGAATTTGTGGCGAGTCCGTATCCGGCTCGGCGAGGTTGCGGCGGCGGATGGCGTCGGGCGAATGCATCGCGTCCATGGTCCGTAGGATCGCCTGCATCCCCGGCGACAGGGTTTCCAGCGCCCGATACATATTGCAGAACAGGGTGTCGCCCCGGCCCTCGGGCACGATCCGCGCATGCAGGAACGACATGGCGGGCGGGCGTTCCGACGCCGAGATATCCGAATGCCAGAAATCGTTGCGCGCCCCGCGCCGCCCCGGCTTGGTTTCCAGCACGATCACTTCGGGGTTCTGATTATCGACCCCCTGGCGCGCACCATAAGGATGCCCTTCGACCGGGCCGAACCGCTGCGAAAAAGTGCTTTGCGCGGCAGGCGTCAAATCCTGCCCCGGAAAGGTCAGGACCAGATACTCGTTCAGGGCGTCGACGATCGCGGAAAAGGTCTCGCTGTCCAGATCCTGCGACAGATCGACGCCGGTCACCCGCGCCCCGATGGCGCCGGTCAGGGGATGAACTTCAATAGGTTGCGTGCGGCTCATGGCATTGCCTCCCGTGCGTGAACCGAACCGGCGCCGGGAAGTTTTGTTTCTTCTCTCAAGGGCCGGAACTGACCGGCCGCCTCCCGGCCGGAGATAACTATATCGTTATTCTGACCCCTTGCCGCGACGCCGTCTAGTATCAGAAAAACATGAAATTCAAACCGATCGGAAATTTGCGTACCCGCAACGAAGTTGGATTGCCCGGCCAACGCCTCGGAGATAGGCTCGACCTATGATCAAGCTTCATGACTTTCTTCCCTCGGGCAATGGCTACAAATGCCGGTTGATGCTGCGGTTTCTGGGCCGCCCCTTCACCCTGGTCGAATACGACATCACCCAGGGCGAAACCCGCACGCCGGAATTTCTAAGCCGCCTCAACCCCAACGGGCGCATTCCGGTGCTGGAGTTGGACGACGGGCGCTGCCTGTCTGAATCGGGTGCGATCCTGAATTACCTGGCGCGGGGCACGGATTTCCTGCCCGAAGACGACTGGGCCCGTGCCAAGGTTCTGCAATGGATGTTCTTCGAGCAGTACACGCTGGAGCCGACCGTCGCCGTTCGCCGCTTCTGGCTGACGGAACAGGAAGCCCCCCTGACGGAAATTCAACGGGCGCAATTGCCCCTGAAACTGGAACAGGGCCACGCCGCCCTGGGCGTGCTGGAAAAAGGCCTGTCCGACGGCCCCTGGCTGGTCGGCGGCAAGCCGACCATCGCCGACATCGCCCTTTACGGATATACCCATGTCGCCCCCGAAGGCGGCTACGAGCTGGACGCCTATCCGAACATCCGCGCCTGGTTGGCGCGGTTCCAGGCCCTGCCGGGTTATTTCCCGATCACCCAACGGGATTTCACCTGACCCCGGGGTCAATCGGCGGCGTCGCGCCACGTATCAGGATTTCCTGATTTGCGATATACTGGTCGAAAACCGCGCCAGCGGTCATAGACGGGAGACGCTAGCATGAACGTGAAACACATCCTGGAACGCAAGGGCAGCGCCGTAACCACCATCAAGCCCAGCGCCACCATCGCCGAGGCCGCGCGCCTGTTGGCCGAGGCCCGGATCGGGGCGATCGTGGTGTCGGAGGACGGGGCCGGCATCGACGGCATTCTGTCGGAACGCGACATCGTCCGCGTCATCGGCACCGACGGCCCGGCCATGTTGGATCGGCCCGTGTCCGCCGCGATGACCGCCAACGTCGTCACCTGCAAACCCGAAGACCGCCTGAACGTGCTGATGAGCATGATGACCCAGCGCCGCATCCGCCACCTTCCGGTGGTCGACAACGGGCGCATGACGGGCGTCATTTCCATCGGCGACGTGGTCAAGGAACGCATGGACGAGATCGAGGCTGATGCAGCCGCCATGCGCGACTACATCACCGGCGCGACCGGCTGACCCCACCCACCCCGCAGACCACCGCATCTAAGGACAAGACATCACCATGACCACCGAGACCACGCCGGGGGATGCCCTCGTGCTTTATCACGCCTGGGCTTCTTCCGCGTCGCGCAAGGTTCGCATGTGCCTGGCCGAAAAGGGCCTGCCCTATGACGGACAGATCGTCGACCTCAACAAGTTCGAACATCACGAAGACTGGTACAAAAAGCTGAACCCGTCGGGCATCGTTCCGGCGTTAATGGTCGATGGTCGCCCGCTGGTGGAAAGCAACTTCATCAACGAGTACCTTGACGAAGCCTATCCGGAGCCGCCCTTGCGCCCGACCGACCCGTTGCTGCTGCACGACATGCGGCTGTGGTCCAAATACATCGACGACACCTGCCTGCCCGCGATCCAAAAGCACAATTGGATGCACCATTTCCACCCCATGGCCCGCGAATGGTCGGACGCGGAATTGGAACGCCGCCTGGCCGCGATCCCGACCGAGAACCGCCGCCATGTGTGGTACCGCATGGCGCGCGATCCCTATACCGAGGCTGAATTGGAAACCGCATTGAACATCCTGCGCGACATGCTGGACCGGATCGAGGCCCGCGTCGCGGAGACCGGCTTCGTCACCGGCGACCGCTATTCCCTGGCCGATATCGCCGCCGCCCCTTACGTGATCCGGACCGAGGAACTGGCGCCCGAGGAAGTCTCCCCGGCCAAGCGCCCCGCGACCGCCGACTGGTGGCAGGCGATCAAGGCCCGCCCGGCCTACAAGGCCGCCTGGATGGAGCCGTTCAACGAACAGTGCTGGTCGGGGTGGATGCCGCCCGCGGCCTGATCAAACGGCGGAGAAATCCGGCTTGGGCAGGGTTTCGATCTCCGGCTTGCCGAACAGGTAGCCCTGGAAATAGTCCGTCCCCAGGGTGCGCAGCGCGATCATGTCTTCCACCGTTTCCACGCCTTCGGCGACGACCTTGATACCCAGGGCTTGCGCCGTCTTGATGGCGCCCTCGGTGATCGTCGTCTTGACCATATCCCCGGCAATCCCCTGGCACAGTTCCATGTCCAGCTTCAGGACCTGCGGCTTGAACTTGGTCAACAGGTTGAGGCCCGCATAGCCCGCACCGAAATCGTCGATGGCGGTGATGAAGCCGCGTTCCTGATAGGCTTCGAAAATACCCATCAGATGGGCGGGATCGTCGATCGGCTCGGCCTCCGTCACCTCGAACATGATCTGGTCGAGCGGCAGGTTATAGGTATCCGCCGCCTCCATGGTGGCGCGGATACAGGTCTCGGGCCGATAGACCGCATTCGGCAGGAAATTGATGCTGAGCTTGCAGTCCAACCCCAGTTGGGACGCGATCTGCACCGCGCGCACCCGACAGGTCTGGTCAAAGGCATAACGGTTTTCGTTCGTCACCCGGGACAGCACGGCGCCTGCGCCCGAGCCATCCTTGCCGCGCACCAAGGCTTCGTAGGCGAAGACCGATTTGGTGTTCAAATCGACAATGGGTTGGAACGCCATCGTGATCTCAAAATCCAACGGGTTCCCTTCCAAGCACTGCTTGCAACCCAGCGGTTTAAAATCAGAAGTACCTTCGTAAGCCATGTTCGAACTCTGTATCGCTCTCAAATTCGGTAAAAACGGCGGGCAAACTAGACGATCTCGACGCGTATATCCACCACCCGAAAGGCGTACATGCCTGTCTCATTCGCCCGGACGAACCCGGATCAGGGGGCTATTCTTCTCCGATATCCTCGGCCCAGACGGCGGGGCGTTCGCGCTTCATCCGCGCCATCAGGTCGATGCAGGGTCGATGGTTCAGGATGTCCACCGCGACGCCATGGGCGCGCAGGAAGTCCTCGTTGCCGCCGAAGTTTTCATTCTCGCCGATCACGACACGGGGGATTTTGAATTGCACGATGGTGCCGGAGCACATCATGCAGGGCGACAGGGTCGTATACAGCGTGGTGTCGCGGTAGCTGCGCTGCCGCCCGGCACTTTGGATCGCAGCCATCTCGCCATGCAGGATCGGGTTGCCCTGCTGCACGCGCTGGTTATGGCCCCGGCCGATGATCTCGCCGCCCCGCACCAGGACCGAGCCGATCGGCAACCCGCCTTCGTCGAAGCTCTGCTTCGCCAGGCGGTAAGCTTCATCCATGAAGCGGCCGTCGTCGGTCCCGGCAGTCATTCCAGGATCAGTCCTTTTCCAGCTTCAGCGAAGCCGAATTGATGCAGTAACGCAGGCCCGTCGGCTGCGGCCCGTCGGGAAAGACGTGGCCCAGGTGGGCGTCGCATTTCGAACAAACGACCTCGACCCGGCGCATGAAGTGACTGGTGTCTTCGTGTTCGGCGACGGCGTCGGCCTCGACAGGCTCGTAGTAGCTGGGCCAGCCGGAGCCGCTGTCGTACTTGGTGTCGGACGAGAACAGGGGTGCGCCGCAGCACACGCAGTGATAGGTGCCCTGTTCCTTGCAGTCATGATACTTGCCGGTGAAGGCGCGCTCGGTCCCCGCATGGCGGGTGATCGCATATTCTTCCGGGGTCAGTTGGGCCTGCCATTCCGCATCGGATTTCTGAATCTTGTCGGACATTCTGCGTCTCCATCAAAATATCTGGTTGCGGTCCTTCATATAGGATCGGAAGCGGGTATGACGAGGGCCCTCGCGCGAAGTTTACCGGACGCAGGCGATCAGAATTTCCCTTCGTAGGCCTTCTTGCCGATGGGGCAGGCGATGACCGTGAAGGTATCGGCCTTGAGCGCCCGCTTGACCGCGCTTTCGACCTCTTTCGCCGATTTGGCCAGCACGCCCTTGCCGCCCATGGCGCGGGCGGCCTTGACGAAATCGGTGCCGCCGAAATCGACGCCCAGGTTCTTGAACCCGATGGCGCGCTGTTTCTTTTCGATCAACGCCAGTTGCTCGTCGACGAACACGATCACCGGGATCGCGAGTTTCTGATCCCGAAGGGTCGCCAACTCACCCAGGATCATTTCCAGCCCCGCGTCGCCGGTCAGGGCGACCACGGCCCGGCCCGGCTCGGCCAGCTTGCGGCCCACGGCCATCGGCAGGGCCACGCCCATGGTGCACAGGCCAGTCGACTGCAACAGGCCGCGCGGCACATAGGTCTCCAACACCTGACTAGCCAGGATGCGGTGCGCGCCGGTATCGACCGTGACCACGGCATCGCGCGGCAGAGCCGCACGCACGCCTTCGACCACCGCAGCCGGTCCCCATTTGCCGCCCGACGAAAATGTCTTCTTCAGCATGGCCCGCAGCTTGGCGGGCTCGCCCTTGGGCCAGATCTTTTTGACGCTGCGTTCGACATCCAGGCGGATCGCATCCAGGCCCGCGCCGACGTCGCCGACGAAGCTGTAGGACGCTTGATGCATGTAATGGGTATTGGCCTGGGCCGACAGTTCGACCACCGTCGTATCGGGGTCGAACGGGTCGCGCCAGCCGATCCGCATTTCGATCGGGTCGTACCCTGCCAGAACGATCAAATCCGCCTGCTTGACCAGCGGCAGCAGCATATCGTCGGCCAGGGGCGATAGACCTGCCGCCCCCAAGGCCAGGGGATCGTCCTCGGGCAGCACGCCCTTTGCCTTATAGGTCGTGATCAACGGCATCGGCAGGGCCTGCAGGAACGATTGCAGGTGCCCCTCGGCATGGTGATGCAGCACGTCGATCCCGGCGATCATCAGGGGCCGTTCGGCCCGCGCCAGATGGGATTGAACCTCGTCCAGCACGCGCGAGGGCGCGGGCGCCACCGGGGCCGGGCGAACCCGACGCACGGGCGCGCCCACGGTCGCGGGCCGTTCGGCCACGCGGATCGGCACGTCGACATGAACCGGGCCGGGCCGGTCGTCCATGGCGATGGCGACGGCCTTGTCGATGATCGCATCGACGGCCCCGTCGACCACCGAGAAACTGGCCTTGGTGATCGGCTTCAACAGCGCCGTATGATCGAACACCTGATGGGTGAAGGTATGGGTATCCGCCGGGTCGATGGCCCCGGTCAGAAAGATCATCGGCACCTGATCCTGCCAGGCGTTGACGACCACGTTGATCGCATTCGCCACGCCCGGCCCCACGGTGGCCAAGAGAACCGCCGGGGCGCCGGTGGCGTGGTGCACGCCTTCGGCCATGAAGCCCCCGGCGTTTTCATGCTTGCAGAGAGAGAAGCGGATGCCTTCCTGCTTGAGGGCGTCCATCAGGGCCAGCACCTCGCCGCCCGGAATACCGAAGGCATGGGTGCACCCTGCTTCGGCAAGGCGGCGGGCGATGACCCCGGCACCCGTCAACGAACCCTTGGCCGACATCCGCCGGATCCCCTCTTTGTTCCGCTGGCGCTTAACCCTTCGCGGCCAGCTTGGTGAAGCCGTCGCGGGTCTGCGGCAGCTTGCGGTCCAGGATCTTGCTGGCGACCATGTTGCGCAGAACCTGCGCCGTGCCGCCGCCGATAGTGAACATGCGCGCGTCGCGGTACATGCGTTCCATCGGCAGGTTCCGCGAATAGCCCATGGCGCCGAACATCTGCAGCGCGTCCGAGGTGACCTTGATCGCCATTTCCGAGGTGAAGATCTTGGCCTGGGCCGCGAGCGTCATGTCGGGAAAGCCGGTCTGGTCCGTTTCGGCGCTGGCGGCGGCGCGATAGATCAGGGTCTGCGCCGCGGTGATCTGGGTCGACATATCGACCAGCATCCATTGCAGGCCCTGGAACTCGGCGATCGGGCGGCCGAACTGTTCGCGTTCCTTGGTATAGGCAAGGCCCCGCTCGTAAGCGCCTTCGGCGATGCCGAGGGCAACCGTGCCGGCGCCGACGCGCTGCGAGTTATAGGCGGTCATCAGCCCGGCGAAGCCGCGCTTGATGCCCTGCGGCGGGATCACCGCCATGGATTCCGGCACTTCCAGGTTGTCGAAGATCACTTCGCATTCCGGGATGCCGCGCAGGCCCATGGCCGGTTCGCGCTTGCCAATGATCAGGCCCGGATGCTCGCCCCGGATCGCCAGGAAGCCGCCGATGCCCAGCTCTTCGCCGTTTTCAAACACGCGGGCGAAGATCAGGTGAATCTTCGACACGCCGCCGCCGGTGATCCAGTGCTTGGTGCCGTTGATGATGTACTTGTCGCCCTTCTTTTCGGCGCGGGTCGACATTTCGCTGGCCGCGCTACCGGCGCCCGGCTCGGTGATGCAGATCGCGGGCTTGTCCCCGGCCAGCACGTATTCGGCGCAGATCTTCTTCTGCTCTTCGGAGCCATAGCGCATGACCGCCGAGATCGCGCCCATGTTGGCCTCGACCACGATGCGGGCGGTGACGCCGCAATGCTTGCCCATTTCCTCGACCACCAGAACGGCGTCCAGGAACGAGCGGCCCTTGCCGCCGTAGGCTTCGGGAATGGTCATGCCCATAAAGCCCGCTTCGGTCAGCAGCTTGACGTTTTCCCAGGGGTATTCCTCGGTGCGGTCCACGTCGGCGGCGCGGGCGGCGATTTCGCCTTCGGCCAGACGGCGGGCACGGTCACGCAGGTCTTTTTGGTCGTCAGTCAGGTCAAACATGTCGATGGTTCCTCAGATCAGTCCTTTGGCGCGCAGTTCCGCGCGTTCTTCTTCGCTCATATCCAGCATTTCCTGGAGCACTTCGTCGGTGTGCTGACCCAGGGTCGGCGGCGGACGCCGATAGTTGACCGGCGTGTTCGACAACTTGATGGGGTTGCCCAACAACGCGACCTTGCCGTCCTTGGCCAACGGCTGGTCCATTTCGATCCGCATTTCGCGGTGACGAATCTGCGGGTCGTTGAAGGTCTGTTCCAGGTTGTAGACCGGGGCGGCGGGAACCATGCGTTCCTCCAGGCCGTCGATCCATTCCTTGGTGGTTTTCTTCGGCGTCAACTGTTCCAGCTTGGCGACCAGTTCGGCCCGATTTTCCAGGCGCTTCGGATTGGTCGAATAGCGCGGATCGGTCGCCAGTTCCGGCGCGCCCGCGAATTCGCAGAACCGCGTGAACTGGGCGTCGTTCCCGGCGGCCAGATAGAAATAACCATCCGTCGTGGGGAACACCTGATAGGGCACGATGTTGGCGTGCTGGTTGCCGCGGCGGATGGGCAGCTCGCCCGAGGTGAAATAGTTCAACGCCTCGTTCGCCATCCAGGCGACCGTGGTGTCGAGCAAGCCCAGGTCGATGGCCTGACCCTCGCCGGTTTTTTCCCGGTGATGCAAAGCCGCCAGGATCGCCGACGAGGCATACATGCCGCACATGATGTCGGAGATACCGACGCCGACGCGGACCGGCTCGCCATCGGGCTCGCCGGTCAGGCTCATGATGCCGCCCATGGCCTGGGCCAGGGCATCGTAGCCCGGGCGCTTGGCGTAGGGGCCGGTCTCGCCGAAGCCGGAGATATGGCAATAAACCAAGCCCGGGAATTCGTCCTTCAGGTCGTCGTAGCCCAGGCCGAATTTCTCCAGGCCGCCGACCTTCATGTTATGGGCCATGATGTCGCAGCTCTTGAGCAGGCGCTTGATCAGGGCCACGCCCTCGGGCTTGGAGAAATCGACGGTCACGGAGCGCTTGTTGCGGTTGACGCAAAGGTAATAGGCGCTTTCGTCCATATCGCTGCCGTCGGCGGCGGTCAGGAACGGCGGGCCCCAGCTGCGCGTGTCGTCACCGACGCCGGGACGTTCGATCTTGATCACGTCGGCGCCCAGATCGGCGAGAAGCTGCATGCTGGTCGGGCCGGCCAGGATGCGGGTCATGTCCAGAACACGGACGCCCGCAAGGGGTCCCGTGGGTTTGGCAGTGGATGTCGTCATGGATGTTTCCGTTGGTATTCAGGCGGGAGATTAGGCGCGCATGCTAAAGGAACCCGCGGCCAGATGAAATCCTTGTCGCGGCGTTTTCATGATTTTCGGGACATTTCGGCGGGTCCGCCGACGTGCCGGAGAACGCCTAGTCGGCAGCCCCCAGATCATTGATATGCGCGGGCTTGCCCTGAACGCCGTCGTACAGCACCCCCTGGCGCAACTTCAGGATGCGATGGTGTTCGGCCAGGGCGGCTTCGTCCATGTCGCCGGCGGGCGGCGTTTCATGGATGAAATTGCCGTGCCGGTCCTCGCCCCGGACCAACCACGCACTGTCTTTTTCGGCCTTTTCCTGCGACACGTCCGGGCGGACGTAGCGAATGGCGAAACCGATCCGGCGGTCGTCGGTGGTGTTGGAGGTCGAGGCATGGGCCATCAGCACGTGATGGAGCGAGACCTCGCCCGGCTGCAGCGGCATGTAGACCGCCGTGTCTTCGTCGACATCGACGGCCAGTTCCTGGCCGCGGGTCAGCAAATTGTGCTCGCTCAGGGTATCGCGGTGCGCGACCTGGGACCATTTGTGGCTGCCGGGCACGACCTTCATGCAGCCGGATTCAACCGTCGCCGGCGACAGCGCGACCCAGGCGGTCAGCACGTCGGGCTTGGACAAACCCCAATAGGTCGCATCCTGGTGCCAGGAAACATAAGCTGGATCGCAGGGTTCCTTGACGAACAGAGAACAACCCCAGGCCATCAGGTCCGGGCCCAGGACGTCTTCGACCGCATCCAAAATCGTCGGGTGGGAAACAAGCTCCGCCGCCCAGGTCTGCAGCAGGTAGAGCTTCTGCCCGCGCGACAATTCGTACCAGCCGCCGTTGGCTTCCTCGAACGCTTCGAAGCGGCGGCGATAATTCAGGGCTTCGTCGGTATCCATGATGCGGATCGGGGCGACGTATCCGTTTTCCCGGTAGCCCGCGACCTGCTCTTCCGACAGCAATTTCGGCATGTATTCCTCCCGATGACGACACGCGGTTTGCGCGTATTTTCGGGAAGTCTAATCCTAACCCCGCCGCCGAACAATCCGCATCCCACCCCGAAAGGCGGGAAGTTGCGCGAATTTACGGTTAAATCGGCCCGGTCACGGACTTAGCTGGTGATGAAGTCGCTGTCGTCGAGGGCGGCGCCGTCCGTATCGGTCAGTTCGATCTCCATATCGACGTTGGAGTCACCATCCGCATCGATCTCGAGAATCTTGGTCTGATCGTTGAAGCGCGCCTGGGTATTGCCCGAGGCGTCGAAATTGTTGGTTTCGTCACCCAGGAACTGGAAGACGCCGACCGAGAAATCGGAGAAATCGAGCAGGTCGACCGTCGTCCCGGCCCCGACACCACCGGCATCGAAGTCTTCGATCACGTCGCGCATGGTCGACCCGATCCCGGATTCATCGGCCGAGCGGTAGATGAACACATCGTTGCCGTCGCCGCCGATCAACTCGTCCGCGCCCAGGCCGCCGATCAGGATATCGTCGCCGTCACCGGTTTCGATGATGTCGTCACCGTCGCCACCGTCGATTTCGTTGGTCCCGCCGTAGGCCCAGATATCGTCGTTTCCGGCGCCGCCGAAGACGATGGCTTCGCCGTCGTCCAGGGTCACGATGTCGTCGCCGTCGCCGGCATCGACGTAGTTTTCACCGTAACCGGCCTCGATGTCGTCGTCGCCGTCGCCGCCATACAGTTCGTTGTCGCCGTTACCGACCAGGATGAAATCGTTCCCAGCGCCGCCGAAGACGATATTGTCGCCGTCACCGCCTTCAAGGTCGTCGTCGCCGTCTTCGCCGTGGATTTCGTTATCACCGTCACCGGCCAGGATGACGTCGTCGTCATCGCCGCCGTAGATCAGATTGTCGCCATCCAGGGCATCGACGATGTCTTCGCCTGCACCGGCATAGATTTCATTGTCGCCGTTGCCGACCAGAATTTCGTCGTCGCCATCGTCACCATAGATGACGTTGTCGCCATCACCGGCATCGATCAGGTCGTCGCCGCCGCCGCCGAAGACCCGGTTGTCGCCGTCGCCGGTGATCAGATCATCTTCGCCGTCGCCGCCATACAATTCATTCTCGCCGTCGGTGACTTCGATCCAGTCGTCACCGTCACCGCCATCGGCATAGTTGTCGCCGTCGCCCAGGTAAACCTGGTCATTGCCGGCCCCGGCGATCGCCGTGTTGTTGCCGTTGTTGGCGCGGATGATATCGTCGCCGTTGCCGCCGTCGATGGTGTTGTCGCCGTCGCCGCCGTCCAAGTCGTCGTTCCCGTCCATGCCGGAAATCTGGTCGTCGCCGCCTTCGCCGTTGATCACGTCGCCGCCGGAAGAACCGACCAGCACGTCGTTCCCCTGCCCCGCCGTATCGGGCACGTCATCGACCGTGACGACAAAGGTTTCGGTATAGCTGAGGCCACCCGCGTCGGTCGCGGTGACGTCGATGGAAACCGTCGGCTCGGCTTCGAAGTCCAAGGCTACGCCGTCTTTCAGCTTCAACTGATTGCCGACGATCTCGAACCGCGCGTCGCTGACCGCCAAGGTGTGGCTATCGCCCGCGTCCGGGTCGGAGACGGTCAGGTTACCGACGACCCAACCCTGTTCGTTTTCCGTAACGGACGAACCGTCCAAGGCAATATCCGTCGGCGCCTGATTGGCCAAAGGCAAGGTCAGGACGAAGGCCGCCGCCGTCGTGGCGCTGGCGCCATTCGACTGTTCCGTCGCGGTGGCGGTCACGTCGACCGAAATGTCGCCCTGCGCCCCCGCCGGCGGGGTCACTGTCAGTCCGGCCAAATCGCCCGCGGCGACGGTAAAGGAACCGTCCCCGTTCGCCGTCCCGGCGGACAGCAAACTGCCCGCGGGCAGGCCGCTGATCGTCACGCTCAGAACTTCCGAGCCATCCAGGTCCGTCAGGGCCGCGTCGATATCCAGGGCGACCGGCTGTCCGGCCTGCCCGGTCACGTCGGCAACCGTCAGGTCCGGCGTATCGGCGACCGCGTCGATGTCGAAAGTCGCGGTCGCGGTGGACTGACCGCCGTTGCCGTCGACCACCGTGTAGGTAAAGCTCGCCGGGCCGGAATAATCGGCATCGGGGGTGAACACCACATCGCCCTGACCATTCAGGGCCACCGTACCGCCGACCGGGCTGCCGACCGCGCCGATGGACAGCACGTCGGATGCGTCGGCGTCGGTGTCGTTACCCAGAAGATCCCCGGCGGAAATCACCATCGCCGTGTCTTCGGTGCCGTTGGCGACCACGTCTGCGGCCGCGACCGGGCCGTCGTTGGTGCCGGTGATGGTGATCGTCACGGTCCCGACGTCGGAATCGCCGTCCGCATCGGTCACGCGGTAGGTGAAGGTTTCAGTCGCCGTTTCGCCCGCCGCCAGATGATCGAAAGCGTTACCCGGATCGAAGGTGAAGGTGCCGTCGCCGTTGAGGGTCAGGTCGCCCTGGTTCGGACCGGCCACCAATTCGACCGTGTCGATGCCGTCGGGCGCGCTGTCGTTGTCGAGCACCGAGCCCGCCACGATCGCATCCTCGGCCGCGGTGACGACCGCGTCATCGGTCGCGACGACCGCGTTGTCGTTCGGGTCGATGACCACGCCATCGACGACGACCTCAAGATTCTCGAATCCTTTGACGTCCAGGTTGAAGGCCTGGAATTCGAACGTCTGGTTGGCGATGCCGTTACCGCCGGCGCCGTTGCCCCAGCCGCCGAACAACCCGCCGAACAGTCCACCGCCGCCAAACCAGCCGCCGCCATTTCCGTGGCTGTTGCCGTGCCCGTTTCCATGGCCGTTGCCATGGCCATTGCCACAATTGCCGCCGCTATCGTCGCCGGAGATGAACGCCAGAAAATCGGCCACGTCCTGCTGCACGTCGGCGCGGGCCCATTCCTCGGCCGTGAATTCCAGGCGCAGCGTATCGTTGCCCGACCCGCCGTCATAGACGTCGTGCGCACCCTGGTTTTCACCCATTACATAGATCGCGGTATCGTTTCCGCTGTCGCCATAGACGGTATCGCTGCCGGATCCACCGTCCAGGATATCGTTGCCCCGGCCGCCTTCCAGCCGGTCTGGACCGGACCCGCCATACAATTCGTCGTCGCCGTTGCCGCCATACAGCTTGTCGTTGCCGGAACCGCCGTCCAGCACGTCACGACCGTTACCGCCGTAAAGCTTGTCGTTGCGGCCGGCGCCGTTCATCGAATCGTTGCCGTTGCGCCCGAACATCAGGTCGTTGCGACCCGACCCGTTCATGGTGTCGTTGCCCCGCCCGCCGACGCTGATGGTCGGAATGTTGGAGAAGATGTTATGGAGCATACTGAAGATAGACATGGCCGCACCTGACGTTTCCGGGTTCGGAATTCCGCCGTTTGGCGAAATCCCATGGTCTTAATTCACTTCCCGACAAGCACTTGACCCTGCGCAGGCTAAAGCCCCGCCGGACAGCGCCGGTCGCCCCTCGGCCGCATCGTTTCCGACGCCATGAGCACGCAGTTTCTTCTTATTGTTGAAAATAACGATACGCCCCCATCCTGACGGCAAGATGACGGGAGCGGATTTTTCACCAGATTTTGCAGGATCTATGTCGCCTTGCTCCGATGCGGCGGCGCGAAGACGGCAGAAACGTCATGGGAAAGAAGGGCGAGGCCCGGCGGCGGGGGAAGGTGGGGAGTTGGGGAGTGGCCGCCGGGCCCCTTCTGCGGAGTGTGGGATAGTTAGGGCAAACGTATGGGGAAAACTCAGCCGAAAGCGGAAGAGGCAATGACCATCGCCGCCACCATGATCCCGAGCACGATGCCGGTCACGGTGAGAGATCCTGCTTTCGCTGAAGTCGAAGCATGAATGCGCTGCATTGTCGCACCTCCTGTCTGAAGGTTGATGCAGGCCGGGCAGCTTCTCCTGCCATGGCCTCCTGCACTTTTAGTCAAGTCGTCCCATGGACAAGATTAGGCGCGAGTCGTTAATGATTTCTGAATCAATCTTAATTTTCATTAAGGGCGAAAAGCGCCTAGTCTTGCGCCCTCACAACGATCAGTGCCAACGATCGCAAAATCAGACACCCGCCCAAGCAACAGGGAGACATCAATATGCAGACCCGCGCGGCCGTGGCCCTTCAGGCCGGTTCCCCCCTTTCCATTGAAACCGTCGATCTGGACGGCCCGAAAGAAGGCGAATGCCTGGTCGAGATCAAAGCCACGGGCATCTGCCATACCGATGAATTCACCCTGTCCGGCGCCGACCCGGAAGGCATCTTCCCCGCCATCCTGGGCCATGAGGGCGCGGGCGTTGTGGTCGACGTCGGCCCCGGCGTGACCAGCCTGAAGAAAGGCGACCACGTCATTCCCCTGTACACCCCGGAATGCCGCCAGTGCGAATACTGCCTGAACCCCAAGACCAACCTGTGCCAGGCGATTCGTTCCACCCAGGGCCAGGGCCTGATGCCCGACGGCACCTCGCGCTTCAAACTGAACGGCGAGCCGGTGTTCCACTACATGGGCACGTCCACGTTTTCCAATTACACGGTGGTCCCGGAAATCGCCCTGGCCAAGATTCGCGAAGACGCGCCGTTCGACAAGGTCTGCTACATCGGCTGCGGCGTGACCACCGGCATCGGTGCGGTCATCAACACGGCGCAGGTCGAACCCGGCTCGAACGTCGTGGTGTTCGGCCTGGGCGGGATCGGCCTGAATGTGCTGCAGGGCGCCCGGCTGGTCGGCGCCGACATGATCGTCGGCGTCGATCTGAACCCCGCGCGCGAGGAACTGGCCCGCAAATTCGGCATGACCCATTTCGTCAACCCCAACGATCACGGCGACGACCTGGTCAATTACCTGGTCGAGCTGACCAAGGGCGGCGCCGATTATTCGTTCGAATGCATCGGCAATACCAAGGTCATGCGTCAGGCCCTGGAATGCGCCCATAAGGGCTGGGGCGAAAGCATC
>DJHY01000151.1:0-7238 GCA_002433335.1 Rhodospirillaceae bacterium UBA6608
CGGCGGCGAAAGAAAGGATCGAATTTCGGGGCGGTATCGTCATCGCCTCTACCACCGACCGATCCGGGTGCGATATCGAAATGCCTCGGCGACGGCATGGCGGATGCAGAAATCGATGGCCACGCCATTGACGTCGAAATTGGTTTGTTCGGTCCGCACGACGGTGTCGCCGGCGTCGATCTCAAGATGCTGCGCCAGTTTCGGCGAGGCCTTGACCATGTCCATGACCACGTCGCCGAACGCGATGGCGATGCCGCGCGATTGTTCCAACAAGGTGCAGATGTCGCTGGTTTCCAGATCGGCGTCGGACAAAAGATTGCCGAATTCGGGCAGAATATAACGTTCTTCGAAGCAGATCGGCGCGCCGTCAGCGAACCGCAGGCGGCGCACCGCCATCACCATGCTGGCCGGGGCCAGGCCCAGGGCCTGGCGAACCTGGCTGTTGGCTTTGACTTCGATGCGATCGATCAGTTTCGCGGTGGCCGAAACGCCGTTGGGGTCGAGGGCTTCGCCCAGACCGCGCAGGCGGCGCATGTCCAATTCGGCTTTGACCCCGCGCACGAAATGGCCCTGGCCCTGATGGCTTTCGACCATGCCCGATTTTTTCAGGGCGTCCAGCGCGTGGCGGACCGTGACGCGGCTGACGCCGAACTTACGAACCAGGGAATGTTCCGACGGCAGGCGCGCGCCCGGCTGAATTTCCCCCGCATGAATCCGACGCGCCAGCCAATCGCGGACCACGACGTACTTCGGAAGCGACTCGTTGTCTGGGTTCACGATCTTCGGGGTCACGATATTTTGGGTCACGTGGTTCATGGCGGGGGACTTTGCCGGGGTTGCGGGATTGCCGTCTGATGCCTACTCGGCGCGGATGCGGCCGAGGGCCCAGCGGATGTTTTTGCGAACGTCCGGGTCCGGGTCATCCAGGTGCGCTTCCAACGCGGGCACCGCTTCGGCCGAGGCGATTTCGCCCAGCGCCGCGGCGGCTTCTTTGCGCAGGTTGGAAATGTCGTGGTCCAGCGACGGGATGATTTCCGACACGGCCTCTGCGGCGCCGAGTTTGCCGAGCGAGCGGATCGACTTCTGCCGAACCTGCCAGTATTCGTCGGCCAATGCCTTGCGCAGGGACGGGACGGCGACCGGGGACTGAACCTTGCACAAGGTTTCGGCGGCGACTTCGCGAACCTGCCAATCGCTGTCGGTCAGGGCCTGGGCCAGGGTTTCGGCGGCGGCGGTCGTCACCGAAAAGCCCAGGGCGCCGGCAGCGGTGCGGCGGACGCTTGCTTCCGGATCCTTCAGCATCGACATCAGGGCGGGTAGGGCTTCTTCGGTTTTCAGATAGCCGACGACGCTGATCGCTTCGGACCGAACCGCGGCTTCCGGATCGCTCAGGGCATCCAGCGCCGGCTTCAGGCTTTCCGGGCGCTTCAGTTCACGCAGGGCGCGCAGGGCGCCGGCGCGGACAAAAGCGCTTTCGTGGCTGACGAACGGCAGGATCGGATCGGCCGAGGCCGGATCCTTCAGTTCCGCCATGCTGTCGGCGGCGGCCTGGGCCACGGCCGGGTCGGAATCGACCAGGGCGATGACCAAGGCTTCCGCTGTTTCCGGGCCGTCGAATTCGGCCAGTGCCAGGGCGATCTGAAGACGGACTTCGCGGGCTTCGTCCGACAGAGCCTTCTTCAGGTAGGTGACGGCGGTCGGATCGGCGCTGTCGGCCAGGTCCATGATCGCGACCCGGCGGGTTGCCGGATCGGGATCTTCCAGGCGTTCGACGATGTCTTCGACCTCGTCGAACTGTTCAAAGGGTTCGAATGCGGACATGAAGGCTCTCCTCGGTCAACGCAGCAGGAAGGGGATGTTGACGCTGACGGCGCCCGTCGGGCAGTCGGCTTCGCACGGCATGCAGTACCAGCATTCGTCGTACTTCATGAAGGCCTTGCCGGTGGTGTCCGAGATGCGCAACACGTCCAGCGGGCAGACGTCGACGCAAACGGTGCAGCCCTTGTCGGCAATGCATTTTCCTTCATCGACGACGACGGGGACGGAAGAGGGTTGTTCTGCGAGAGGCATCGGATTTCTCCTGAATCTTGATCTGGTCTGGGGCGGCGGATGGGGGCTCGGGCGTTACGCCTGAGCCTTAACCCGCTGCTTGTCGTAGGCATCCTTCTCGTCGTCTTCGATGGGGATGATGTAGGGATCGACTTCCTTTTTGCGGATCGTCATCTTGCCGTCGCCGTCCTTGGACAGGAGGGAGTGGCAGAACCAGTTCTCGTTGTCGCGTTCCGGATAGTCGGCGCGGTTGTGATACAGGCCCCACCGGCTTTCGGTGCGGAACAACGAGGCGAAGGCCGCCATGTCGGCGCAATCCATGATCGAGGACACTTCCAGCGAGCGCATCAGCTCGTGGGCGTTGCGCGCGACCATTTCGTTTTCCATGACCTCGCGCGTTTCGGCGAAGCGGTCCTGGGCCAGCTGCATCTTGCGGGTGACCTTGGGCGGCTGCAGGTAGTCGTTGACCAGACGGCGGGTCTTGTACTCGATCTGGTTCGGCGGAATACCGTCGGTGCGCTTGGTCGGGGCCAGCACGCGTTCCTTTTCGGCAGCGATGAAATCTTCGTCGATGTCGGCGAAGTCGACGTCGTTGACGAAGTCGATGGCATGTTCACCGGCGACGGCACCGTTGGTGAAGGCGCCCAGCATGTAGTTGTGCGGCACGCTGGCCATGTCGCCCGCGGCGTACAGGCCCGGCACCGTGGTGCAGGCGTTGTCGTCGACGAACACACCCGAGGCCGAATGGCCCGAGCAGAAACCGATTTCCGAGATGTGCATTTCGATCATGCCGTGGCGATAGTCGTTGCCGCGGTTGATCTGGAAGCGACCGCGCGTCGGGCGTTCGACCTCGTGCAGGATGGTTTCGATTTCCGAAATGGTTTCATCGGCCAGGTGGTTGAGCTTCAGGAACACCGGCCCCTTGCCCGACTGCAGTTCGTTGTAGAACTCCTGCATCATCTGGCCGGACCAGTAATCGCACTCGATGAAGCGCATGCCTTCGTTGTTGGCGGTATAGCCGCCGAACGGCCCGGCGACATAGGCGCAGGCGGGGCCGTTGTAATCCTTGATCAACGGGTTGATCTGGAAGCATTCGAGGTTCGCCAGGCCCGCGCCGGCGTGATAGGCCATGGCGTAGCCGTCGCCCGAGTTGGCGGCGTTCTCGTACGTGCCGTACAGATAGCCCGAGGTCGGCAGACCCAGGCGGCCGGCGGCGCCCATACACAGGATCACGGCCTTGGCCCGGACCACCAGGAATTCGGCGTTGCGGGTGTTGACGGCGATGGCGCCGGCGATGCGGCCGTCCTTGCCGGTCAGCAGGCGGGTCGCCATGTAGCGGTTCGAGATCAGCAGGCGTGCGCGCTTCAACTGGCGATACAGGGCCTTTTTGACCGTGTCGCCGTTGGGCATCGGCAGGACGTAGGTGCCGATGTGGTGCACCTTCTTGACGTCGTAGTCGCCGTTTTCGTCCTTCTGGAAGCGGATGCCGAAGTTATCCAGCTCCTGAATGATTTCGTAGCAGTTCTGGGCGTACTTATAGACCGCCGCCTGGTCGACGATGCCGTCGTTGGCGATGGTGATTTCCTTGACGTACTGCTCCGGGGTGGAGTGACCGGGGATGACGGCGTTGTTCAGGCCGTCCATGCCCATGGAGATCGCGCCCGAGCGTTTGACGTTGGCCTTTTCCAGCAGGATGACCTTCGCGTTCGGGTTTTTCTTTTTCGCCCTGTAGGCAGCCATCGGGCCAGCCGTGCCGCCGCCGATGACGAGAATGTCGCAATCGACCTGCGACATGCCTTCCGTAATTTCATCCATGGTTCCGTCCTTTCGGTCTTATTCGGAATATCTTGGTTTGTTCGGTGTTGGGGCCGCCGGGTGTGCCGAGTTCGGTGCCGTCGGCGGCCGTTAACTTGTTTGTGACAACCATGCTGCGCCGCAGCATTGGGTCTTGTCTGTCAACTAATTGCCAACGCCGGCGATGGCCTCGGCCTGGTTGGCGCTAAGTCCCTGAAAAGCCAGGGCGCCGATGGCATCCCGGAGCATCTCCCAAGGAAAGATTCCTTTGGCGTAGCCGTCGGAAAACGTGATGTTGATGGCGTAGACGCCGACCGCTTCGACCGACTGAATGGTCAGATCTTCCTGCGGCGGCACGTCCCATCCTTTGAGGCGCGCGCTTTCCGACCGGGCCGAGCGGCTCATGCTGCGCAGGGTCGTCGCGCGCAGGCTTTGACGCAGGCCGTCGGGCCAGGTGATTTCCAGCGACGCGCGGTCGGCGGGGACGGTGATCCCGGTGGGTTGCATGGGCGGGCTCCTTAAAAGCGGGGGGAGTAGGGTCCCGTGAAATTCTGCCCATGATCCAAGCGCGAGGAGCCCCGCCAAAAAAGCAATTCGTTGACGAAGGCGTTTTTATTTTTCCCCGGCAATTAATTGACGGAACCGATCGGCCCGGCGCGGGCATAGTCCGCCCAACGTCGCCGCTCCCCCGCCGATGCACACGTGAGGTGGGCATTCCGGGGATCGGTGAAATTCAGCCAGATGTAGTCATAAGGACACCCGGCCATGCTCGATCAACCTCTCGCCACCGACCCCTTGGACCCGGGCGCCGCCCCTGTTCCTTCCATGGGGCCCGCCGTGGTCCGCTTCGCCGGAGACTCCGGCGACGGCATCCAGACCCTGGGTTCGGAGTTCACCAAATCATCGGCCCTGGCCGGTCACGGCTTCATGACCTTTCCCGACTTCCCGGCGGAAATTCGTGCCCCGGCGGGTACGACCTTCGGCGTGTCGGCCTATCAAATTCAATTGGGCGGCGACACGGTTCGGACCCATGGCGACACGGTCGACGTGCTGGTCGCGTTCAATCCGGCGGCGCTGAAGACCAATCTGAAATCCCTGCGTCCCGGCGGCCTGTTGATCGTCGATACCGACGCCTTCGCCAAGCGTGGGTTGGAGAAAGCCGGCTACGCCGAGAACCCGTTTGAAGACGGCAGCCTCGACGGCTACCGCGTCGAGAGCATCGAGATTTCCCGTCTGACCCGCGAAGCCGCGATGCCGACCGGCGTGACCAAGAAAGAGGCCGAGACCGCGCGCAACTTCTGGGCGCTGGGGTTGGTCCATTGGATGTTCGCCCAGGACCGCGCCCCGACGACGGCCTGGCTGCGCAGCAAGTTCGCCAAGCGCCCGGAAATCGCCGAGGCCAATATCGCGGCCCTGGACGCCGGTCATACCTATGGCGACGTCACGGAATTCGCCCCGCCGACGCGCCTGCGTTCGGTCGCCCCGGCGCAACCGGCACCCGGCACCTACCGGATGATGACCGGCATCGACGGCATGGTCATGGGGCTGGCGGCGTCGTCGGCCCTGAGTGGCCTGCGCCTGCATTATTGTTCCTATCCGATCACCCCGGCCTCGGCGATTCTGCACGGTCTGGCCAAGCTGGGCGGCGAAGGCGTCGCGACCTTCCAAGCCGAAGATGAAATCGCCGCCGCCACCGCCGCGATCGGCGCGTCCTTTGCCGGTGCGTTGGGTGTGACCGGGACCAGCGGCCCCGGCATGGCGCTGAAGGCCGAGGCCCTGGGCCTGGCCGCCGCCGCGGAGCTGCCGCTGCTGGTCATCGACGTGCAGCGCGCCGGTCCGTCCACCGGCATGCCGACCAAGGTTGAACAGGCCGATCTGAATCTGGCCCTGCATGGCCGACACGGCGAGGCTCCCCTGCCGGTGTTCGCCGCCGCCGGCCCGGGCGATTCGTTCGATACGGTGGTCGAGGCGGCGCGTGTCGCCCTGACCTACATGACCCCGGTGATCATCCTGTCCGATGCCTATACGGCCAATGCCGCCGAACCCTGGCAGGTGCCGGATGTCGATACGCTGCCGGACCTGACGGTCCGCCGCGACATCGACCCGGAAGGCTTCCATCCGTTCCGCCGCGATCCGGAAACCCTGGCCCGCCCCTGGGCCGTGCCGGGGATGACCGGTCTGGCCCATCGCCTGGGCGGGATCGAGCGTTCGGCGTCGTCGGGGCATATTTCCTACGATCCGGCCAACCACCAGGAAATGACCGACCTGCGCGCGGCCAAGCTCGACCGCGTACGCGACAGCCTGCCCGCCGCCGAAATTTGCGCCGGGACCGACAGCGGCAAAGTGCTGGTCGTCGGTTGGGGATCGACCTGCGGCGCGCTGAAGACCGCGGTCGAGGATCTGGCCGCCGAGGGCCATGCCGTCGGACACCTGCATCTACGTCACTTGTCGCCGTTGCCGCACGGCCTGGCGGACATTTTTGCCCGCTATGACCGCATCGTCGTGGCGGAACTCAATTCCGGCCAGTTGCGCGGCCATCTGCAATGCCACTTCCCTGATGTCTCGTTCAGCGGACTGAACCGCGTGACCGGCCAACCCTTCACCGTGGCCGAGGTCGACGCCGCCCTTCGAAAGGATCTGTGATGAACGTCATGAACCCCTCCGTCGCGACCGCCGAAGCGGTGGGCGCCGATCCCCTGACCGCCCGCGATTTTACCTCGGACCAAGAAGTTCGCTGGTGCCCCGGCTGCGGCGACTACGCCATCCTGAAAGCCGTGCGCGGCGTGCTGGCCGATATCGGCCGTCGGCCCGAGGACGTCGTCTTCGTCTCCGGCATCGGTTGCGCCGCCCGCTTTCCCTATTACCTGGCGACCTATGGCTTCCACACGATCCATGGCCGCGCGCCCGCCGTGGCGACGGGCGTGAAGATGGCCAATCCGGGCCTGGACGTCTGGGTCGTCGGCGGCGACGGGGATTTCCTGTCGATCGGCGGCAACCACCTGATGCATGCGTTGCGCCGGAATGTGGACCTCAACCTGATCATGCCGAATAACGCCGTCTATGGGTTGACCAAGGGGCAGTATTCCCCGGCTTCGGCGGCGGGTATGCGCTCGCCCTCGTCGCCCGGTGGCTCGGTCGAATCCCCGGTCAATGCGGCTGTCCTGGCGCTGGGTGCAGGGGCGCGCTTCGTCGCCCGCTCCGCCGACACGCTGCAGGATCATCTACCCGGCGTGTTGAAGGCGGCCCAGGCCAACAAGGGCACGTCGTTCGTCGAGATTTTGCAGAACTGCGTGGTGTTCAACGACGGCGCCTTCGAAGCCGTCCGCGACAAGGGCCTCAGCGCCGACCGGACCCTGCGGGTCGAACACGGCAAGCCGCTGATCTTCGGCAAGGAC
>DJHY01000151.1:7546-7997 GCA_002433335.1 Rhodospirillaceae bacterium UBA6608
AAGCCGCTGATCTTCGGCAAGGACCGGGACAAAGGCATCGTCGTCGATTGGCAGTCGGGCACGGCGCGGGTCGTTCCCGTCGCCCAAGGCGGGCCGGTCTATGACGTGACCGTGCATGACGAAGGCAACATGGCCCTGGCGATGATCCTGGCCCGCATGGACGGCCCGGACCTGCCGTTGGCCCTGGGCGTTCTGTATCACGCGCCGGGGGGTGAGTTCACCGACCTGCGCGGCGACGATCCGGCCCGCACGATGGACCGGGCGGGACTGGCCAAGCTGCTTGGCGGTGGTAAGACCTGGACCGTCTAAGCCTTCGGAAAAGCTCAACCGTCTTTCTGCGCCTGCCTGCTCATGCATCTGCTTGAATGTAAGAGGGGGTACGGATATGCTGCGCTGCACAACGCATCCGCAACGGCGGGGATGTGCCAAATTTGATCCTAGCCGATGGGGG
>DJHY01000283.1:0-20944 GCA_002433335.1 Rhodospirillaceae bacterium UBA6608
CTTGGCCGCCCAGTCGCGGCTTGAGCCAGTGCCGTATTCCTTGCCGGCGATGACCACCAGAGGCGTTCCGTCGGCCTTGTGCTTCATGGCGGCGTCGTAGATCGCCATCTGCTCGCCATTGTAGGTGGTGTAACCGCCTTCGACGCCCGGAACCATTTCGTTCTTGATACGGATGTTGGCAAAGGTGCCGCGCATCATCACGTCGTGATTGCCGCGACGCGAACCGTAGGAGTTGAAGTCCTGCTTCGAGACCTGATGGCTCTTCAGGTATTCGCCGGCCGGGCTGTCTTCCTTGATCGAACCAGCAGGCGAAATGTGATCGGTCGTTACCGAATCCCCGAGGATCGCCAGCGGTTTCGCACCGGCGATATCCGTGACCGGCGCAGGCTCCATGCCCATGCCTTCGAAGTACGGCGGGCTCGCTACATAGGTGCTGGTCGGGTTCCAGCTGTAGGTATCCGACGCCTCGACATTGATCGCCTGCCAGTGCTCGTCGCCCTTGTAGACGTCGGCATAGCGGGTGACGAACATTTCGCGGTCGATATTGGCCGCGCGATGCTCGCGCACCTCTTCGTTGGTCGGCCAGATGTCGGCCAGCATCACGTCATCGCCGTTCTGATCCTGACCGATCGGCGTGTCGGTGATGTCTTCCGTCACCGTGCCCTTGAGGGCGTAAGCGACCACGAGCGGCGGGCTGGCAAGGAAGTTCGCGCGCACGTCGGGCGATACGCGGCCTTCGAAATTGCGGTTGCCGGACAACAGGGCGGCGACGCTCAGGTTGTCGTCCTTGATGGCGGCGGTGATGTCGTCGGCCAATGCGCCCGAGCCGCCGCAACAGGTCATGCAGCCGAAACCGGTGATGTGAAAGCCAAGTTCCTCCAACGGCGCGATCAGGTCGGCCGCGTGCAGATAATCGCTGACCGCGCGCGAGCCGGGCGACAGCGAGGTCTTGACCCATGGCTTGACGGTCAGCCCCTTGGCACGGGCCTTTCTGGCCAGCAGTCCCGCGGCGATCATCACGCTGGGGTTGGAGGTATTGGTGCACGAGGTGATGGCGGCGAGCGCTAGGTCGCCGTCGCCGATGGGGCCCGCCGCGCTCGCTGCTCCCGGGGCGCGGCCGTTCTGTTGAAGGGCGTCTTCGGCGGACAGGTGGGCGGCGCTCAACGGTACCTGGCTTTGCGGCAGTTTCGGCCCCGCGAGGCAGGCCTCGACCTGATCCATGTCGAATTCGATGATGTCGGAATAGACGGTATCCGCCGCGTCGTCGCGCCACATGCCTTGTGCCTTGGCATAGGCCTCGACCAACGGGGCCTGATCGCCGCGCCCGGTCAGCGTCAGATATGCGGGGGTCTCGTCGTCGATCGGGAAGAAGCCGACACTGGCGCCGTATTCGGGGGCCATGTTGGACAGGGTCGCCCGCTCCGGCAGGCTCAGATGGTCCAGGCCGGGGCCGGTGAATTCCACGAACTTCTGCACCACGCCGTGGGCGCGCAGCGCCTTGGTCAGGGAAAGGACGAGGTCGGTCGTCGTCGTGCCTTCGCGCAGGCGCCCGGTCAGACGCACGCCGACGACATCCGGAATCAGCATGCTGACCGGCTCGCCCATCATGGCCGAGAGTGCTTCGATCGCGCCGACGCCCCAGCCCAGGACGGACAGTGCGTTGATCATCGGCGTGTGGCTGTCGCAGGCCAAAAGGCTGTCGGGAAATGCGACGCGGCCCAATTCGGGGTGGTCTTCGGACCATACGACGCGGGCCAGATATTCCAGATTGATCTGATGGCAGATACCCAGCCCCGGGGGCAGGACGCGCATGTTGCGAAAGGCCTGCTGCGCCCATTTGGCGACCCGATAGCGCTCCGTGTTCTGGGCGTATTCGGCTTCCAGATTACGGGCCAGGGCGTCGGCCTGACCGGCGACGTTGACGATCACGGAATGGTCCATCACGAAGTCCGTCGGTCGCACCGGGTTGACCAGGGCGGGGTCCTTGCCGATGGCGGTCATGTGCTCGCGCATCGCGGCCAAGTCCGTGAGCAGCGGAATGCCCGAGACGTCATGCATCATGATCCGGGTCGGGAAAAAGCTGATTTCCGTGGGGTTGGTGGCTTTCGCCACCCAGTCCGAGAAGGCCTCCGCCGTCGCGCGCTGGACCGTCTCGCCGTCTTCATGGCGCAGGACGTTTTCCAATAGAACCTTTAGGCAGTAGGGCAGGCGGCTGATCCCGCCAAGGCCCGCCGCCTCGGCGCGGGGCAGGCTGAAATAGGCATAGGTCGTCCCGTCCACGGTCAGGTCGTGGCGGGCATTGAAGCTGTCGGCGCTGGTCATTGGGGGCCTCATCGTTGGATGTCTCATCGGCGTTCTTATGCGCCGTATGGGAATTTGGATTTGTTTCGACCAGTCTGCGTTAAATCGATTTCGTATACAATCTGTCGCGCCTTGCCTGTCGCTCAGGCCTTCCGTTCTTGTTCGGCGATCAGGTTCGCCAATTCCCGGGCGCCCGGGGCCAGGGTCTGGCCGCGCAGGGTGATGATCCCGATCCGCCGGGTCAGGCCCGGATGCTTGATCCGCGCCGCCCAATAAGCCCCATCGCGCGACGGCGGAACCGCCGTTTCCGGCAGGATCGCCACGCCCAGGCCCTGTTCGGCCATGGAAATCAGCGTCTGATGGTGCAGCATTTCGTATTGCGGGGTCAGGGTCATGCCGACCGATTGAAAGGCGCTTTCGACCTGCATCCGCGTGCGTGAGGGTAGGGGCAGGGCCAGGATCGTCTCGTCCGTCAGGGCGGTCAGGGGAATTTCGGCCTTGCCCGCGAGCGGATGATCGGCGGCGACCACGGCGCTGTAGCCGTCGGTCAGGAATTGGCGGAATTCGAATTCTCGCTGCTGCTTTTCCATCGGGCCGAGCCCGAAATCGACCTCGCCCCGGCGCAGGATGTCCAGGATGTCGGTGGCATAGGCCTCGCGGACCTGCACGGTGATGTTCGGATTGCGCTCGCGGAACCGGGCCAGGATCGTCGGCAGGCGGGACGAGGCGAAACTTGGGGCCGAGGTCAGCAGCACCCGGCCCCGCGTCATGGCGGCTTCGTCATGGAAGGTGCGAACGATGTCCTCCAGTCCTTCCAGGATGCGGCCGGCCCGGTGATACAGGTTTTCCCCCGCTTCGGTCAGGCGGATGGTTCGCGTCGTGCGGTGGAACAACGGCACGCCCAAATGGGATTCCAACAGCTTGATATGCGCCGTAACGGCGGATTGGCTCAGGTTCAGGCTTTCCGACGCCCGGCGGAAACCGTTGTGTTCCGCGATGGCGACGAAAATTTCCAATTGTTTCAGGGTCATAGGGAGCATGATGATTGATCGCTTATTCTGAACAATGGTGCATATATTTCTATTGGTTCTATCACATGCGTTGTGATGTAGTCGCGCATCGAATGACGAACCGCGCCGCCAAAAGGCTGCGGCGTAATTTAATTGGAGGAAACTGGACGATGACGGGCATTACCCGCCAGCTTGCTGAATTTGCCGCCGGCCTGACCTATGACAAGGTGCCCGCCGACGTTGCCGCACGCACCAAACTGCTGATCCTGGATACCGCGGGCATCATGGTCCGCGCCCGCCACGACGCGGAAAGCACGCCGAGCCTGGTTCGCGCCGCCGAGCGCCTGGGCCAGTTGGTCGACGCGGAAAAGAAAACCGGGTGTTCGGTCCTGGGCGACGGGCGTGGCTACACGCCGTCGGGTGCCGCGCTGATCAACGGCGCGATGGCCCACTCGCTGGATTTCGATGACACCCACGCCGAAGCCTCGCTGCATTCCTCGGCCCCGATCGTTCCGGCGGTCCTGGCGGCGGCGGAAATGGTCGATGCCTCGGGCAAGGACGTGATCACCGCCTGTGTCGTCGGCTACGAAGTTCAAATCCGTTTGGCCGAAGCCCTGGTCCCGAAAGATCACTACGACCGTGGCTATCACCCGACCGCGACCTGCGGCGTGATGGCGGCCGCCGTGGCGGCGGGCAAGATCCTGGGCCTCGATGCCGACGGCATGGAAAGCGCGCTCGGTATCGCCTTGAGCCAGGCCGCTGGCTCGATGCAGTTCCTGGCCGATGGCGCCTGGACCAAGCGTTCGCATGTCGGACAGGCGGCGCAGAACGGCGTGATTTGCGCGACCATGGCCGCCGAAGGTTTCAAGGGGCCGAAGGAAGCGATCGAAGGTAAGTGGGGATTCCTGCATGCCTATTCGCCGAACGCCAACGAAGCCAAGGCGACCGAAGGCCTGTCCAGCGAATGGCTGACCATGGAACTGGGCGTGAAGCCGTATCCCAGCTGCCGCTACACCCATGCCGCCATGGACGCTTTGCGGGCGATGTCGGCCGAGCACAAAATCTCCGCCGACGACGTGGCCAGCGCGACCATCGGCGTGCCGGAAACGGGTTGGAAGATCGTCGGCGACAACGACGCCGTGAAGCAGAATCCGAAGTCGATCGTCGATGGCCAGTTCTCGATGCCGTTCTGCGCCGCGGTCGTGCTGCGCTCCGGCACCATGGTTTGGGATGACTACAAAACCCACCTGACCGACGCCCAGACGTTGGACCTGACCAAGCGCATCAACACGGTCGTCGATCCCGATGCTGAAGCGGCTTTCCCCGTGAACATGGCGGGCAAGGCCACGATCCGCATGAAATCCGGCGAAACCTATGAGCGTTTCGTCGAAATCCCCAAGGGCGAGCCCGACAATTTCATGGACGAAGGCGAATTCCGCGCCAAGTTCGATGGTCTGTGCGCGCCCTATCTGTCCGAGGCCGAATTGGAAAAGTTCGCCGGCGCCCTAATGGCGTTGGAAGACGCGAACAGCCTGCGTTCGGTCCTCGCCCTTAGCCACGGAGAAGCCTAAGAATGGTCGCTGAAGCAAAAGAAGTCGGACCCAACCGTTACCGCGAGGCCTATGGCCGCTACCTTGAAGACTTCAAGGTCGGCGACATCTACGAACACCGTCCCGGCCGCTCGATCACCGAAAGCGACAACACCTGGTTCACCTTGTTGACGATGAATCAGCACCCACTGCACTTCGACCGTGAATACGCGGCGCAGAGCGAATTCGGCAAGCCGTTGGTCAACTCCTGCCTGACGCTGTCGATCGTTGCCGGGATGAGCGTTTCCGACATCAGCCAGAAAGCCATCGGCAACCTGGGCTGGACCGACATCAAAATGCCAAACCCGGTGTTCGTCGGCGACACGCTCTATGCCGAAAGCGAGGTCCTGTCGATCCGCGAAAGCAAGTCGCGCCCGACCCAGGGCATCGTCACCGTGAAGACCACGGCGACGAAACAGGACGGCTCGGTGATCATGAGCTTCGAGCGCACGATCCTGATCCCCAAGCGCGGCCATGCGGTCGACGACAAGGTCAATTACTAAGCCTGCGAAGCCAACGCGGCGTAACAAATAGGAATTAAGTGAAAATGGCTCCCGATACGGTCAATCCCGACGGCACCACCGAAGAAGAACGCATCATCCTTGATGCCGTCGATAAATTCATCGAGCAGGACGTGCGCCCCTATGCCCACGACCTGGAAGCCAAGGACGAATACCCCCGCGAGATCGCCGACAAGATGGCGGAACTCGGTCTGATGGGGGCGACGATCGGCGAAGAATACGGCGGGCTCGGCCTGTCGGCGTCGACCTATTCCAAGATCGTGTCCAAGGTTTCTTCTTGCTGGATGTCCGTGTCGGGCATTTTCAATTCCCACCTGATCGCCGCCGCGGCGGTCGAACGTTTCGGCACCGAAGAACAGAAGCGCATGTGGTTGCCGAAAATGGCATCCGGCGAAATGCGCGGCGGTATCGCCCTGACCGAGCCCGATTGCGGCACGGACCTTCAGGCGGTGCGCACCACGGCGAAGAAGGACGGCAACGAATACGTCCTGAACGGCAACAAGATGTGGATCACCAACTGCGTCCAGGGCAACTTCCTGGCCGTTTTGGCCAAGACCGACCCCGAAGCCGAGCCGCGCCATAAGGGCATGAGCCTGATCATGGTCGAAAAGGAAATGGGCTACGGCACGTCGAAGCTTCAGAAGCTCGGCTACAAAGGCATCGACACCGGCGAGGTCGTGTTCGACAACACCCGTGTGCCGACCATGAACCTGATTGGCCCCGACGAGGGCCGGGGCCTGCAGCAGATTTTGGCCGGCCTGGAGCTGGGCCGGATCAACGTCGCGGCACGTGGCGTCGGCGTCGCGACCGCGTCGTTGAACGATGCCGTCGCCTATTCGATGGAGCGCAAGACCTTCGGAAAGCCGATCGGCGAGCACCAAGCGATCCAGATCAAACTTGCCGACATGGCGACCCGCGTCGAAGCGGCGAAGCTGTTGGTCGAAAGCGCCGCTCTGGCCTATGACCGGGGCCAGCGCTGCGACATGGAAGCGGGCATGGCCAAGCTGTTCGCGACCGAGGCCGCGTTGGAAAACGCCATCGAAGCCTTGCGCATCCACGGGGCCTATGGCTATTCGAAGGAATACAACGTGGAGCGCTATTTCCGCGACGCGCCCCTGCTGTGCATCGGCGAGGGCACCAACGAATTGCAACGGATCATCATCGCCCGGCAGTTGGCCGAGCGGTACCGGGCCTGAAGCGGGAACTGAAATGCTGCCTTTGCATGGGGTGCGTATCCTCGCCGTCGAACAATACGGCGCGGGGCCGTTCGGAACACAATTCCTGGCTGACCAGGGGGCCGAGGTCATCAAGATCGAAGCTCCCGGCAGCGGCGACTACGCCCGCGCGCTGGGGCCGCATTTCTTCGAGAACGGCGACAGCCAGTTCTTTCATTCCTTCAACCGGAACAAGAAGAGCCTGACCCTCGATCTGAAGAAGCCCGAGGGCATGGCCGTGTTCCGTGAGTTGGTGAAGACCGCCGACGCCGTGGCCAGCAATTCGCGCGGTGATGTGGCGGAGCGTCTGGGCATCACCTATGAACATTTGAAAGACGCCAACGAAAAGATCGTCTGCGCCCATCTGTCGGCTTACGGGCGCACGGGCGCGCGCGCGTCCTGGCCGGGTTTCGACTTTCTGATGCAGGCCGAAGCCGGCCATTTCTCGGTCACCGGGGAGCCGGGCAGCCCGCCGACCCGCATGGGCCTGTCGGTGGTCGACCTGGCGACCGGGCTGGGGTTGGCTTTCGCGGTCGCGGCCGGGATCGTCAGCGCACGCGAAACCGGCAAGGGCCGGGACTTGGATACGTCGCTGTTCCACATGGCGCATATCCTCAACGTCTATACCGCGACCTGGTATTTGAATTCGGGCTATGTGCAGGGCCGCACGGCGCGCTCGGGCCATGCCTCGCTGGTGCCGTGTCAGCTGTACCGGACCAAGGACGGCTGGGTCTATATCATGTGCAACAAGGAAAAGTTCTGGCCCGCCTTGTGCCAAGCCATCGGCGAGCCCGATTGGGCGACCGACGAGCGATTCCGCACGTTCAAGGAACGCTTGGCCAACCGCGAATTGGTTCAGGAGTTGTTGGACGACCGTTTGAGCGAACGGACGACGGATGAATGGATGGAGATTTTTTCCGGCGCCGTTCCCGCATCGCCTGTTTACGATCTGGCCCAGGCGCTGGACAGCCCGTTCGTCGCCGAGCAGGGGATCGTACAAGAGCTTGAATTGGAAGGGCATGGCCCGATCCGTATGGTCGATACGCCGGTCCGTTCCGCCGATCCGACGCCGACCAAGCCGGTTTCCGCCCTGGGCGCGGACACCGACGATATTCTCGGCGGGCTCGGCTACGATAAGAATCGTCTCGCACAATTGCGCAATGACGGGGTAATCTAGTCTCAAGCGTACTGAGACCAGATTGAACCCTTCTGGCCGAGCCGGTTTTTCCTGAAGAAGAAGAACCCCGACAAACGCACGTGGGAATGCGGGTGTGGGGCTCAACAAACTTCCAGAACAAGACCTGCCGGTTCCCGGAACGGCCCGGACGGTTGTCCTGCCATTCCCGGCGCTGCCGATGACACCGCATCGCGCATCGCTGTATCTCCCGGATCGTTCAATTCGATCTCAGCGCGCTCAAACGGGGGGCGCTGACTATAGAAGAACGCCAACGGGAGGAAGCCACCTTGGGCCAAACCATCAGTGAAAAGATCCTTGCTCGCGCGTCGGGCCGGGAAACCGTTAAACCTGGAGACATCGTAACCTGTCAGGTCGACCTGGCGATGGTTCACGATTCGTCGGGACCGCGCACCTCGGGCAAAAAGCTCGATGAATTGGGTGTGCCGGTCTGGGACATGGACAAGCTGGTCGTGATCTCCGACCACTACGTCAACCTTGATACCCCCGCCGCCAAGGAAGTGCAGGACATCTGCGACGACTGGTGCGAAAGCCACAAGGTGAAGAATTTCATCCGCAATCAGGGTATCTGCCACATCGTCCTGCCGCAGGAAGGGCATGTTCGGCCCGGCATGTTCTGTGTCGGCGCGGACAGCCACTCGACCACCGCGGGCGCGTTCGGTGCCTTCATGGTCGGCGTCGGCGCGACCGAAATCACCGGCGTTATGGCGACCGGCGATATCTGGGTCCGCGTTCCGGACAACATCCGCATGGAAGTGACCGGCGAGTTGAGCCCGGGCGTTGCCGGCAAGGATGTGATCCTGAAAATCTGCGGCGAACACGGCATCATGGGCTTCGGCTATCAGGTCGTGGAATTCTGCGGCGAGGGCGTGGCCAACATGTCCGCCCAGGACCGCATGACCCTGACCAACATGGCCGCCGAGATCGGCGCCAAGACGGGCATCATCGCGCCCGACGCCAAGACGGTCGAACTTCTGTCCTCGTGGGGCGTGAGCGGCATCAATGCCGACGCCTGGCAGTCCGATGCGGACGCCGTCTACGCCAAGCGCCTGACGGTCGACGGCTCGGCTCTGGCCCCGCAGGTCGCGGCCCCGTCCAGCCCGGAAAACGCCGACGACGTGACCGCCTACAAGAACGTCAAGTTGGACCAGGCCTATCTAGGGGCCTGCACCGGCGCCAAGCTGGAAGACATGCGCATGGCCGCGCAGGTGCTGAAGGGCAAGAAGGTGGCTTCGGGCACCCGATTCCTGGTCGCGCCCTCGACCGTCAAAATGCGCGAGCAGGCGGCCGCAGAAGGCACGCTGAAAATCCTCGAAGACGCCGGGGCGATGATTTTGCCGTCCGGTTGCGGCGGCTGCATCGGCCTGGGCGATGCCCGTTTGGCCGAAAACGCCGTGGGCATCTCGTCGACCAACCGTAACTTTGTCGGTCGTGCCGGGCCGAAATCGTCGAAGCTGTATCTGGCGTCTCCGTTCACCGTTGCGGCCTCGGCCGTGGCCGGCGAGATCGCCGATCCGCGTGACATGCTCTGAGGGGAGGACCGACGATGAATCACAAAGGTAAAGCTTGGAAGTTCGGCGCCAATATCGACACCGACCTGTTGGCCCCGATTTCCGCCCTGACCAGCGCCAAACCGGCCGAGGCCTATACCGAATGCCTCAAGGACCTGGACCCGACCTTCGCGCCGAACTGCAAGGAAGGGGACATCTTCGTCGCCGAGGAAAACCTCGGCATCGGGTCTTCCCGTGAATGGGCGCCGCAGTACCTGCAGTCCTGCGGCATCCGTGTCGTGTTGGCGAAGTCCTTCGCCCGCATCTTCTATCGCAACTGCTTCAACCTGGCCGTCCCGGCTCTGGTCTGCGCGGAAACGCATAAGATCTCGACCGGGGATCAGTTGGACGTCGATATGGAGAAAGGCGAGGTCCACAACTTGACCAAGGGCGAGACCTACAAATGCGACACGGTGCCGGAGCACCTGATGCAGATCGTCGCCGACGGCGGCCTGATGGAGCACCTGAAGAAGCGCTTCAAGAAGGCGAGCTGACATGACCGATGTCACGCCGCTTGAGGCCGAAGACGTCCGCGACCGGATCCTATCCGGCGCGGAGGTCGCCATCCTGGACCTGCGTGACTTGGGCGTGTTCGGCAACGGCCATATGCTGTTCGCCGTCAACCTGCCGCTCAGTTACCTCGAGGTGCGCATCGACGACTTCGTGCCGCGCAAGAACACGCCGATCGTTCTGTGTTCGAAGGGCAAGGAGGATGCGCACCTGGTGGAACTGGGTGCAGCGCGCCTGATCTCCTGGGGCTATACGGATGTCAGCATCCTGATGGGCGGGCTCGACGCCTGGGAGAAAGCCGGGTTCGAGGTTTTCTCCGGGGTCAATGTGCCGTCAAAGGCGTTCGGCGAATTCGTCGAACATGCCTACGACACCCCGCGCGTGCCGCCCGAAGAGGTCAAGGCCATGATGGACCGGGGCGAGAAAATGGTCGTTCTCGACTCCCGGCCCATGTCCGAATACGTGCAGATGAATATCCCCACGGGCATCGATTGCCCGGGGGCGGAGCTGGCCTATCGCGTGCACGACCTGGCGCCCGATCCGGACACTACCGTCGTGGTCAATTGCGCCGGGCGGACGCGTTCGATCATCGGCGCGCAGTCGCTGATCAACGCCGGTATTCCCAACAAGGTCGTGGCCCTGGAAAACGGAACCATGGGCTGGCATCTGGCCGGGTTCCAGTTGGAGCGCGGGCAGAGCCGTCAGTTCACGGACCTGTCCGAGGAAGCCAAGCCCAAGGCACGGGCCGTCGCCGAGCGGGTGGCCAAGCGTTTCGGCGTGCCGTCCTGTGACCATGCCCAATTGGCGGCATGGCGGGCGGCAGGCGACCGCACGACCTATGTCCTGGATATTCGCAATCCGGATGAATTCGAGGCGGGCCATCTGGCCGGAAGCCGCTATGCCCCGGGCGGACAGTTGGTTCAGGCCTGGGACCGCTATGTCGCCGTCCTGGGTGCGCGGATCGTGCTGGTCGACGACGACGGCGTGCGCGCCACGATGACGGCCAGCTGGTTGGTCCAGATGGGCTGGCCCGAGGTCTATGTGCTGGAGGATGCCTTCGACGGGCAACCGTTGGTCCGTGGGCCGCATCATCCACATGTTTACGGCCTGGATACCGCCGCCGCCGAGACGGTCACCCCGGAAGGGCTGGAGCGCATGATCGCAGACAAGGTCTGCGTGGTCATCGATCTGGCCGGGAGCCTGACTTATCGCGACGGTCATATTCCGGGCGCCTGGTTCGCGGTGCGGGCCCGGTTGAAGGACTCGATCAAGAAAATTCCCGACGCCCGGTTCACGGTCCTGACGTCGCCTGATGGGGTGATGGCGCAATTGGCCGCGCCGGAGCTTCGGGCCATGGGGCGGCGGGTTGTCGTCCTGGTCGACGGAACGGACGGCTGGAAGGCCGCGCGTAAGGAACTGCAGACAGGCTTCTCCCATATGGCGGATGCCACCGACGATGAGTGGTATCGCCCCTATGACCTGGATGACGCCCAGGAAGGCGCCATGAAGCAGTATCTGAGCTGGGAGATCAATCTGGTCAATCAGCTCGAACGGGACGGCACGACGCGGTTCCGTAAATTTCCCGTGTCGTAATCGGCGCGGACCATAAAAAAACATCCGAAGGAAACACCGAACATGAAATTCATCGTCCTCGACAACGACGGCATCGGGCCGGAAATCATGGCCGCGACGCTGCCCGTCCTGCAAAAGCTGGATGAGCAATACGGCCTGAACATCGAACTGGAACACATGGTCAGCGGTATGCGCGCGCTGAAGGCCGAAGGCCACACCATCCCGCAGCGGGTCTATGACGCCTGCGACGCCGCCGACGGCGTGATCCTGGGCCCCGTGTCGTCCTATGAATATCCGACCGAGGACAAGGGCGGGGTCAATCCCTCCAAGTCGTTCCGCGCGGTGTTCGACCTGTTCGCAAACATCCGCCCGGCGCGGACGCGGCCCGGCGTGCCCTCCGTGGTCAAGCAGATGGACCTGGTGATCGTGCGCGAAAACACCGAAGGCCTGTATGCCGACCGCAACATGTTCATGGGCTCCGGCGAATTCATGCCGACCGAGGATGTCGCCCTGAGCGTGCGTAAGATCACCCGTCACGGGTCTGAGCGGATCGCCCGTCAGGCCTTTGAAATGGCCATGGAACGGCGCAAGAAAGTGACCTTCGTGCACAAGGCCAACGTGCTGCGCATGACCGACGGCCTGTTCCTTCGGACCTGCATGGACGTCGCCAAGGAATTCCCCAGCGTCGAGACCGAGGAACTGATCATCGACGCCGCGACGGCCCATTTGGTCAAGCGTCCGCAGGACTTCGACATCATCTGCACGACGAATGCATTTGGCGACATCCTGTCCGATCTGTGCTCGGAACTGTCGGGCAGCCTCGGTCTGGCCGGTTCGATCAACGCCGGTAAGGGCCATGTCTTCGCCCAGGCGCAGCACGGCTCCGCCCCCGATATCGCGGGCAAGGGAATCGCCAACCCGACGGCGATGATGCTGTCGACGGCAATGATGCTGGAAGAGCTGGGTCGGCGCACTTCGCGCAACGATCTGGCGCAGGCCTCGGCCTCGATGTTCAAGGCCATCGAACTGGCCCTGGGCGACGTCAGCAACCACACACCCGACCTGGGCGGCACCAATTCGACCGACGGCTTCGGCAAGGCCGTTGTGGCCGCGCTCGACAAGGAATAGGGGGCACCGATGGCTGGAGAGGATCGCATCGCCGTCTATGGGGCCGGCGCTGTCGGCGCTTACGTGGGCGGCTACATGACCCGTGATGGGCGCGACGTTACCCTGATCGATCCCTGGGAAGAGCATGTGAATCTCATGCGCGACCCGGGATTGAAGCTGTCGGGCCTGACCGAGCCCGAGAACTTTACCGTCAAATGCAATGCGATCCTCGACGGCGATCTGCCGCCGCCGGGGAAGGTTGGGCCGTTCGACGTCATCTTCATTTGTGTGAAGTCGTTCGACACCGAAGCCGCCGCCAAGCGCATGCAGCCTTATCTGGCGGACGGCGGGTTCATGGTCAGCCTGCAGAACGGCATCAACGAGGAAACCATCGCCAAGGTGGTCGGCCATGACCGCACGGTCGGCTGTATCGCCTCGGCGATTTCCGTCTCCATGTGGGAGCCGGGTGCCGTGCGCCGCAACGTTAAACTAGGTGGCACGGAGCACACGGTGTTCCGCGCCGGTGAGCTGGACGGCAGCGTCACGCCGCGCGTCGAGAAGATCGCGGAAATCCTGTCCAGCGTCGATAGTGCCAAGGTTACGACGACCCTGATGGGTGAGCGTTGGTCGAAGCTGATCGTCAACTGCATGCGCAATCCGATCTCGGCGGCGTCGGGCATGGCGTCGAACGCCTGCGATACTGACGACCATATCCGTCATCTGGGTATTCGCATCGGCTCCGAGGCCGTGGCGGTCGCCAAGGCCGAAGGCCATCCGTTGGAAAAGCTGCTTGGCATGCCGCCGGAACAGGTCTTGGCGGCGGGGCAGGGCGATGCGGAAGCCATGGCTGCTTGCGACAAGAAGCTGTTGGACGATCGGGCCAAGCGCTCGGACCAGCAGCGCCCGTCGATGGCCCAGGACATGGTCAAGGGCCGCAAGACCGAGATCGATTACCTGAACGGTTTCGTCGTGCTGAAGGCCAAGAACCACGGCATTGCCGTGCCTGCCAACGAAGGCATCGTCACCGCCATCAAACGGATCGAGGCGGGTGAATTGAAGCCGGGGCCTGAAATTCTGTCGGCAGTCTAGTTTTTGAGTGAGGCGTCGCGGAAAATCCTGAGATGACAGGATGCGCGGGGGTGGAAGGGGTCGAAGAACTCCGGTCCCTTGCAGATGTCTGAAAGGTAACTTCCTTTCACCTGAATGCCGCGCGCGGCGCCTTCCTTCCTCAAAAAGTCTTCCGCTTTTGTGATGATGGGGCCGTATGCCGGGTTGGCTGCAAGGTTCTTTATCGCCAGAGGGTGGTAAGGGGCTAATCCAATGATCACCTCGATGCCGGCGTTTTGCAGGTAATCGATAATATTGAGCAAGGTTTGGGCGTAGACCGGGGAAAGTTCACGAAAGTTCCCCAGATTGTAGGCTTTGTTGTCCAAGCCGAAAGCTTTGGCCGCTTCGGCGACTTTCTTTTCGCTGATCGTGCGCTCTGCTTCCGGCGGAATGCGATACCCCTCGGGGGCGAGGCCGCCGCGAACAAGCGGCGGATCGCTGGTTGCTGCGGTTTCGACTGACAACCGCCGCCAATAAGGGGCAATTGACGAAACGCCATATTGGCGTGCGCGCTCTATACTTGCTTTCAGATAACCCAACGATACGAAGGCAAGCGCCTTGGCCGTTTGTTGTCGGTCCAACGATGAAGCGACAACCTTGACCCCGGCTGGGGTAAAGCGCCGACAGGCTTCATCGAGAGATGTCGCTTCGGCAGATTGGCCGTTGGCATTGAACACCCAAGGATCTATCACCAGGACCATGCGGCGCGGCAAGATCGAGCGCGAGGCGTAGCCCTCGACAACTTGGCAGAACTGAAAAATTCCAGCACCGTTAACCCAATGGTTTTTGAGATTGCCCGGCCAGATCTCGGAGCTGATCACCATTGCTCGGCTGGACCCCATGACAACGGTATCGGGGGGGCGGCGAAGCAGGGATATGCGTTCCGATTGCAAAGCGAGCATGTCCAGGTTGGAAATGCCGGAAACGTAATTTCCTTCCTCCATCAGTTTCGCGACGGCTTTGATCTGGTCGTCCAGCAAAAGATTGGCTGGATCATAGGCGAGATTGATCGTCACGACCGAAGCCATGAAAAAGAAAAAACCGGCGGCAAGACCATACAAGTAGGTTCTGTAGGTCTTGGATGCGAGATCGTCAGCTGATTGGTCGGTCATGCCGGTGGCTTAGAAGTTGAAATAAATGAAGGGGCTTGTGCGCGATATGGCGGCAACTGCAAACGCCCCCAGACAACCAACGAGTATCGCCGTGGCCAGCCGCGGTTGCCAACTGAGCTTCGCCGCTGCCGCGACGGCCCTGATGCCGGCGCGAATGGGGGCGTCCGTCGCCTGTGGGGTCATGATCTGGAAGGTGTTGGGAAGGAAGAACGCGATGACGGCGGCCATGGCGAGAAGTGCGAGTTGATCGCGCCCGCCGTATAGGGGCAGGGTTCCCCACTGAAGCCCCAAGCGGTCGAATAGCTCGATGAACGGTGTAACAAATCGCATGTAGGTCTCTGGCAAGACGACCCCATGCATTCCGGCCATCGATTGCAAAAGTAATCGCGCGCCGTCGATGCTGTCGGCGCGAAAAAAGACCCATGCCACAGAGACGCATAGGAATGTGAGTGCCCAGCCGAATATGAGGCGACCGGTGCTTTGGCTTTGAGGGACGACCCGGCGCCAGATGCGATGTGCAAGCAAATAGGCGCCGTGCAATCCGCCCCAGATGACGAACGTCCAAGCCGCGCCATGCCATAATCCGCCCAACAACATGGTTGCCGACAGACTGAATGCGGTTCGGGCCAAGCCATGGCGATTTCCGCCGAGCGGTATGTACAGATATTCCTTCAGAAACCGCCCCAAGGTGATGTGCCAGCGTCTCCAAAATTCGCCTATGTCACGCGAACGGTACGGAGAAAAGAAATTCAAAGGCAGATTGATCCCGAATATCTTCGCCAATCCGATCGCCATATCTGAGTACCCCGAGAAATCGAAGTATATTTGGAACGTATAGGACAAAACGCCCCCCCAGGCTTCGACCATGCTGACGTGCCCGCCGTTTTCAGCGGCGGCAAACACAGGGTCCGCATAGACGGCGAGGCTATCGGCGATGAGCGTTTTCTTGGCCAACCCGATGATGAAAATTGTGAGCCCGACGGCGACATCCGCAGTTCGGATATTCAGCCGCGCCTTATCTTCGAACTGAGGCATCATTTCGCGGTGATGCACAATCGGGCCAGCGATCAGTTGCGGAAAAAACGTCACGAACAAGCAGTAGTTCAGGAAATCGTACTCTTTGGCGTCGTGACGGCTGGCGTCGGCCAGGAAGGCAATCTGCTGAAACGTAAAGAACGAGATGGCAAGGGGAAGTGCGATCGTTGCGAGTTGAAGGTCGGCGCCCGATATGCCGGAAACGGTGCCGACGAAAAAATTGGCGTACTTGAAATAGCCGAGCAGGGCGAGATTGAACGATATGCCGAGAGAAAGCAGAAGGCGCCGCTTTGCCTTGCCCCGGCTTCTGGAAATTTGACGCCCAATGAAGAAATTAATGGCAATGGAAGTGCAGATGAGTAGTAGGTAAGCCGGATTCCAATAGCCGTAGAAAAACAACGATGCGCCGACCAGCCATGACAATAAGATTTTTTTATTATTTGTTTTCTCTAGGGAGTAAAAAACAATTACCGTAATTGGTAAAAATAAAAATATGAATTCTAGTGAATTAAATTTCACAATTTTATCTCAATTATATATCTATATTAAATTTTGTATTGTGTTTGATTGGCTATATGTTTCAGGTCTCAAATTCTATCCAAGATAGAGTATGATCAAGATACCTTCTTGTCCCCCACCCAACATAGGAAAAAGCAGATTGCCGATGGGCCAGAAATATAGGGCCGAGGATTTAATCCAAGCCACCATGAACCTGTTTGAAAATGCCGGCGCTGCCGCCCCCATCGCCACCGCCATGGCGGAGATCTTGGTCGAGGCCGATCTATTGGGCTATTCGACCCACGGCCTGCAGTTCGTTCCGGCCTATCTGTCGGCCATGGAGGCGGGCAAGACCACGACCGAGGGCGAGCCGGAAATTATCGCCGATCACGGCTCGACCCTGGTTCTGGACGGCAAGGGGTTGCCGGGGCAGTGGGTCATGGTTCGCGCGCTCGAAATGGCGATGGCCCGTTCGGCCAGTTCGCCCATGGTTGGGTTGGCGATCCGCAACACGGCCAACATCTCCTGCTTGGCGACCTATGCCCGGCGGGGGGCGATGCAGGGGCGTTTCACCATTGTCGCGGCCTCGGCCCCAGGCAATGCAGCGGTCGCGCCGTTCGGCGGTGCTTCGCCGGTGATGGGAACTAACCCCTTCGCCATCGGCATGCCGGGCACCGATCATCCGATCCTGATCGATACCAGCGCCGCCGCCGTGACCAATCGCTCGATCGAGCGCGCCGAGCGCCAGGGCACTCGCTTGCCATTTCCGGCCTTGGTTGGCCCGGACGGTCAGGCAAGCGACGATCCCGCTGTGTTTCGCGGCTCGCCCAAGGGCGCCATTCAGCCCGCCGGCGGCGATTGGGGTGGCCACAAGGGCTTTGCCCTGAGCCTGCTGGTCGAGGCGCTGACCTCGGGCCTGTGCGGCATGGGCCGGTCGAGCGAAAAGCCGCCCGCCGGTAATACGGTCTTCCTTCAACTGATCGATCCCAACGGGTTCGGTGGGGCCGATGCCTTCATGCGGGAAACCGGGACCTTGGCCGAGCTGTGCCGGGCGGCGACGCCGCGCGATCCGGCAAAGCCCGTGCGCGTGCCCGGGGACCGGGCGGCGGAAGCGATGGCGCGTCAAAGCGCCGAGGGCGTCGCCCTGCATCCGGAGATCATGGGGCTCGTGCGGCCCTGCCTGGAGAAATACGGCATTCCGGTCCCGCAGCCGGTCGGCTGACAGGTAACGGGGGCGGGTCAGTCCTGCTCCCGACGCCGCTGTAGCTCGACGAAAACTTCGCGGTAGTCCTCGGGCGCGGTGTCGCCGTAGGTTTCCTTGAAGCCGTAGCTGGCCAGCCACTTCAAGCGCTCGGCCCCGCCGTCACACATGAACGGATCGTAGCCGAGGGCGCGGAGCGTGTCGGCGGCTTCTTCCAATTCGTGGCCGCGACGCGCCCCGTGGATCGCCGTGCGGCCGATCAGGAAGTGGGCCAGTTCGTCGAACCCCTTTCCGGCATAGCTGCGGTTCAACGAGGCGAAGACCTCGTCGGCGACGCCATAGGTTTCCGCCCCCAGCACGCATTCCTGCAGCAAGGCTTCCATACCCTTGACCATGACCGAGCGGAACATCTTGGTCGCGGCGGCGCGGCCGTATTCGGTGCCGAATTCCCGCATGTTGACGCCGTATGGGGAGAGGGCTTCGATCACGTCGTTCGCCGCGTCGCCGACCAATAGCATCGGGACCTTTTCGTTGCGGCCCGGAACGCCGTCCATCACGGCGACTTCGACGAACCGCCCGCCCGCGCCGTGAATGATCTCGGCCAGTTGCTGTTTGATCATCGGCGAAGTCGAATTGAGGTCCATATAGACCTGACCGGGGCGCAGGTTCGGCGCGGCTTCCTGTGCGACCTCGATCGCTTCGGACGCCGTCACGGTCGACAGCACGAAATCGCATCGTTCAACCAACTCCGCGATCGATCCAGTCATGACGACGCCGTCCGGGTGCGGCCGCTCGCGAATGTCGCGGGCGAAGATCGGTGCAGGCAATCCCGCCGCCAGCAGGCCGTTGGCGATCAAGGGGCCGGCTTCACCGTAACCGATGAAGCCAAGCCGTGGCGTGTTGGCGGCGGACATCGTTGACCGGCCCTGCTGTGCGGCGCGTTACTGCGCCGCTTGCGCGGGTGCGGCCATCAGGTCGCGAGAGTTGCCTATACCGTCGACGGCCCAAATGGCGGCAAGCAGGCTTTCGGCTTCGCTCGCACCCAGCACGCCGGTCGCCAATTCGCGATACTTGTCTTCCAGTTCGGCATCGCTCAGCGGGGCATCCGGGTCGCCCTTGCGGGTCGGGGCATAGTGGTTAACCACACGCCCGTCGGTCGTTTCGATCTCGACCTTGGCCGAGCGCAGGCCCGGGAAGTTGCCTTGGCATTCCGGGTCGGTCTTGAGGTCGATGCGGGTCATCATCTCGCGCACCGCCGGGTCCTGCAGGCGGTCGGGGGTAAAGGCCGCCATGCGGACGCTGCCCCACAACACGGCTGCGGCGCAGCAATAGACCAGCGAGAATTTGGCTTCGAACGCCGACTGCGGATTGGTGTTGCCGCAAATTTCCTCGGCCTTCTGATAGCTGCCGACGCGGATTTCCTTGATGTCGGCGGGCGTCAGATTGTTTTCGCGCATCAGCAACTGCACGGCGTCGATGGCCGCGTGGGTATGGCCGCAGGCGGCATGGTTCTTGGTCGTGGTCTGCTTGATCAGGAAGTCCTTACCCAGCGTCTCGGCGGCCTTGGCCCAATCGGGTTGCTTGTCGGCCAGGCCGTTCAGGCACATGGCGTTGCCGAAGCCGCGCGCGCCTTCCAGGATGTCCGGCGCGCCGGTCACGCCCTGTTCGGCGGCCAGGGCGACGGTCACGCCGCGTTCGGCGGCATGGGCGCCGTGCAGCGGTTTGGCCATGGCGTCGGCGCGGAAGGCTTGTTGCAGACCTGCCGCCAGCGTCGTGGCGTTGGCCAGGGCGTGCAGCGACTGTTCGGCGTTAAGGCCCAGGATATTGGCGGCGGCGGCGGCGGCGCCCAGGGAGCCGATGGTGCCGGTGGTGTGCCAGAACTCGTAATGGGCCGGGTTGGCGGCAGCGCCCAGGCGGTTGGACACTTCATAGCCGGCGACGATGCCGGTCAGCAGGCGCGCGCCGCTGACGCCCCGCGCCTGGGCCATGGCCAGCGCGGCGGAGATCACGGGCACACCCGGGTGGTACAGGGCGTTGCGATAGATATCGTCGAATTCGACGGTGTGCGAGGCGGCGCCATTGATGAAGGCTGCCGTGCGGGCATCGGTTTCCTGTCCGTGCGGATAAAGCCGCGCACCGCCGCGCCCGAGGCAATCGCTATAGGCCTTGGTCAGCAGGGTCGCCGGCTCGATCACTGTGCCCGGCAGGGCGGCGGCGAACCAATCCAACAGGCAGCGCTTGGCCGCGTGCAGGGCGTCTTCCGGCAGGTCTTCCGGTTTCAGGTTGGCGGTGTATTCAGCAAAGGGCCACAGGGCCGACGATTGCAGGGACATGTCATTTCCTCCCAAGGTGGGTATTCGAAACCCCTGATGTAAAGTTTGCGACCACGCGCGGCGGCAAGTCAACCGACCGCGCGTGGCGGATAGGCCGCGTCAGGCGGCCCCTTCGACGTAGAACGTCAGCGCGCCCAAGACCGCCGAATGAACCGGGGTGGGGATGCCGTGCTTCTTGCCCAGGCGAACGACTTCGCCGCTCAACCACGGCAGTTCCAGACGGCGGCCACCTTCAAGGTCGTGCAGCATCGAGGCCTTCATGACCGGCGGCAGGTTGTCCAGGAAGCCGATGGTCTTGGATTCCGTATGGTCCGGCAGGTCGACGCCTTCGGCGCGGCCGACGGCGGCGGTTTCGTGGATCGCCGCTTCGAACATGGCGCGGGAATCCGGGTTTTCCCGGATCGGGCCGACCGGCTGGCGGCACAGGGCGGTCATGCCGCTGAGCGAAGACAGGAAGATGAATTTTTCCCAGATGGCGCGGGTGATGTCGGTCGCCAGTTTGAAATCGAACCCGGCGCCGTCGATCGCTTCGGCCACGGCTTCCATGCGGGCGGAGGTGCCGCCGTTGCGTTCGCCGAAGGTCAGGCGCGCCATGGTGCCGGTGTGCTTGATCAGGCCCGGTTCGCCGATCACGGCGGCGATATGGGCGACGCCGCCGCCGACGTTGGCGGGGTCGATCACGCTGGACAGGCGATCCATGCTGCTGACGCCGTTCTGGAACGGAATGACCAGAGTGTCCGAGCCGATCATCGGCTTGCACATGGCGGCGGCGGTTTCCGTGTCCCACAGCTTGACCGCGAACATGACCAGATCGACCGTGCCGATTTCGGCCGGGTCGTCGGTCGCGGGAACGCCCTTCAGGGTCAGGTCGCCGAGCTTACTGTCGATCCTCAGGCCTTGATCGCGAATGGCCTGCAGGTGCGCCCCGCGAGCGATGAAGTTGACGTCGTGGCCGGCTGCCGACAAACGGGCGCCGAAATATCCGCCGACGCCGCCGGTGGCCATGATTGCAATACGCATGGTGGAGTTTCCTTTTTTATTTGTGGTTCCCCGGATGGGCGGGGCGGGGGGAAAGGGGGGGGGGGGGGG
>DJHY01000283.1:21260-23513 GCA_002433335.1 Rhodospirillaceae bacterium UBA6608
CGGGGCGCGGTTTGTCCGCGCCCCTGCCGTCGTCAGCTTTAGCTTATTTGCCTTTGAACTGCGGCTTGCGCTTTTCCATGAAGGCGGTGCGGCCTTCCTTGTAGTCGTCGGAATCGAAGCAGTCCTTGACCACTTTGGCGCAGAGGTCGAGGTCGCGCGAGGCGTCGTCCTTGAGGCTCTGGGCGACGATCACCTTGACCGATTTGATGGTCAGCGGCGCGTTTTCGGCGATCCGGCGGGTGTAGTCGTCGATGAAGTGGTTCAGCATGGTCTTCGGCACGACCCGGTTGACCAGGCCCATGCCCATGGCTTCCTGAGCCGAGAACGGGCGGGCGGTGAAGAACACTTCCATGGCGTTGGACGGGCCGACCAGGTCGACGAACGGCTTCAGGCCGTCAACGCGGTAGCCCAGGCCCAGTTTGGCGGCCGGAATGGCGAAGATCGCGCTTTCTTCGGCGATACGGATGTCGCAGCAGGTCGCAAGGCCGACGCCGCCACCGACGCAGGGGCCTTCGATCTTGGCGATGGTCGGCTTGGGGAAGGTCCGCAGGCGATGGGTCGCTTCCTCGGTCGCGGCGTTGTAGATCTTCACGCCTTCTTCGCTGGAGCGGTTCTTTTCGAACTGCGAGATATCGGCCCCGGCGCAGAAAGCCTTGCCGCCCTGGCCGGAAACGACCACCACGCGCACATCGTCATCGGCCAGAAAATCGTCCAGCACCTTCGGCAGATCGCTCCACATTTCGAAGGTCATGGCGTTGCGTTTGGCTTGGTTGTCCAGCCGGATGTAGCCGACGCCGTTCTTTTTTTCGATGACCAACTGATCGGTGACACCGTCCATCGTAAATCCGTCCATGGGTGGTTCCTCTGAGATCCTCTTGTATTCCTGTTGAAAGACCCGGCGTCGTTCCGCACCGCCGACGGTCCAATTTGTTTGCCGAACTTAATTGGCTAGCTTGTTTATTAGAAGGGCGACAGGGTAGATTGAGCGGCCTTTGTATACAATCATTAACCGCGTGCCGCGCGGGGCAAAGGTCAAAAAAAGGGAGGATCACCCATGGGTGCAGCCATTGAACGCCTGACTGGTATTCCGTTGCGAGAACAATGGCCCGCCTGGATGATCGGCCTGGGCCATGGAGCGACCCACTGGGTTCTCGCGACCTACCTGATCATGGCCCCGTTCTTCACCAAGGAACTGGGAATTTCCTATACCGACGCGGGGCTTCTGTTCGCGACTTTCCATCTATGCAGCTTCTTCGCCAACTTCGGTTCGGGCGCGGCGGTCGACTTGGTCGGGCGGCGTGTTTTCCTGCAGGTCATCGCCCTGGTCCTGGGGGCGGCGGCGCTGGCGGCGATTGTCTGGGCCGACGGGTTCTGGTTCATCGTTCCGGCGGTCGGCCTGATCGGTGCGACCAACAACCTGTGGCATCCGCCCGCGGTCTCCTACCTGTCCACGGCCTTCCCCAAAACCAAGGGTTATGCGCTGTCGATCCACGCGCTTGGGGCCAGTGTCGGCGACGCCATCGCGCCGCTGGCCGCCGGTTTCATCATCGCCGCCATCGGCTGGCGGATGAGCGCGCCCATTGCGGCGCTGCCGGTTCTGGTCGTCGCGGCCATCTTGTTGGCCTCGCTGGGGCCGCGCGAACGGGCTGAAAACAGCGCTGCCGACAAGAAAAAGATGTCGGGCAAGGACTACCTGGGCGGAATCAAGATGCTGCTGTCGAACCGGTTGGTGACGGCGCTTTGCGTTATTGCCGGGTTCCGGACCATGACCATGATGGGCCTGTTGATGTTCCTGCCGTTCTATCTGGCGGACGACATGGGCCTGGGGGCGACCGCCGTGGGCGCGACCCTGATGGCGATGCAGATCGGCGGCCTGATCGCGACGCCCATCGCCGGTATCTGGTCCGACCGGCGGGGACGGCGCCCGGTCGTCCTGGCCGGGTTCACGGGCACGACCATCGTCTTGGCGATCATCACCCTGATCGACAGCAAATGGGCGCTGGTTGCCGGGGTGTCGTTCCTGGGCTTCTCGCTTTATGCCGCACGGCCCGTCATGCACAGCTGGATGATGGACATCACGCCCCCGCACATGAGCGGCAGCGCCATGAGCCTGCTGTTCGGCACGCAGTCCCTGTTCAATATCCTGGTGCCGCCGGTGGGCGGTCTGATCGCCGACACATGGGGCTTGGCCGCGGTGTTCTACATGCTGGCGGGTACGATCCTGATCGCCAATGCGCTGGGCTTTTTTGTGCC
>DJHY01000205.1:0-303 GCA_002433335.1 Rhodospirillaceae bacterium UBA6608
ATCTGGGCCCGCAGGTCGAGGATCCAGCGGATCCCCCCGGCGGGCGAATGCTCGGCCAGGTTCAGGGCCCGCGCCAGGTCGGCCAGTTCCGCCGCCACCGCGTCCTTGTTGGCGTTGACGACGTAAGGCATCAGCACCGCGTTCAGCAGACCGTGATGGGCGTCGTAGAGCGCGCCGAGCGGATGAGCCAAGGCGTGAATGCCGCCGAGGCCCCGCTGAAACGCCGTCGCCCCGGCCATGGCCGCGGCCATCATGTGCGAGCGGGCCGTGATGTTCGCCCCGTCCTTGACCGCCGTCGGCAGC
>DJHY01000205.1:609-1208 GCA_002433335.1 Rhodospirillaceae bacterium UBA6608
CCGTCCTTGACCGCCGTCGGCAGCCAATCCTTGACCAGGCGCATGCCCTCCAGCGCCACGCCCTTGGCGAAGGGGTGATAGAATGGCGCGCAATAGGCTTCCAGATTATGGGACAGGGCGTCCATCCCCGTCGCCGCCGTGACATGGGCGGGCAGGCCCAGGGTCAACGCCGGGTCGGCGATGGTCACGCTGGGCATCATCTTGGGGTGGAAGATGACCTTTTTGACGTGGCGGGCGCTGTCGGTAATGACCGAGGCGCGACCCACGTCCGAGCCCGTGCCCGAGGTCGTGGCGACGCAGATGTTGGGCGCGATCCCGGCCACGTCGGCGCGGGTCCAGTTATCGCCGACGTCTTCGAAATCCCAAAGCGGGCGGGTCTGCCCAGCCTGAAAGGCCACGGCCTTGCCCGCGTCCAGGGCGCTGCCCCCGCCCATGGCGATCACCCCGTCATGGCCGCCGGCCTTGAACGCGGCGACACCGGCTTCGACGTTTTCCAGCGTCGGGTTGCCCTTGATGTCCGAGAACACCTTGATCGCAAGGCCGCTGCCCTCGACCGCGGCGACGGCCTCGCCGATCATCGGCAGGGCCGCCAGGCCCGG
>DJHY01000205.1:1520-6020 GCA_002433335.1 Rhodospirillaceae bacterium UBA6608
CGGCAGGGCCGCCAGGCCCGGGTCGGTGACCAACAGCGGATTGGCGATCCCGGCCTGTTTGCAGGCCTCGCCCAGTTCCGCGAGCCGCCCCGCGCCGAAGCGAATGGCCGTGGGATAATTCCAGTTACCGACAAGAGACATGTTCGTCATCGTGGCTCAGACCTGCGTGCGAAGGTGGAAAGACATGGGCCGGGTCAGGTGATCGTAGCCCAACACGGAAAGGGTGCAGCCGCGCCCGGAGTTCTTGATTCCCGTCCAGGCCAAGGCCGGGTCCAGATAATCCGCCCGGTTCATGAAGAAGGTGCCGGTCTCGATCCGCTCGCCCAGGGCCAGCGCGGCCTCGGCATCGGCGGTCCAGACACTGGCGGTCAGGCCGAAATCGCTGTCGTTCATCAGGGCCACGGCCTCGTCGTCGGACTGGACCTTCATCACCCCGACCACGGGGCCAAAGGATTCCTCGGTCATGACCCGCATGGAATGGTCGACCCCGGTCAGAACCTGCGGCGCCATATAGGCGCTGCCGGGTTCGTCGAACGGGAACGAGCCGCCCTCGAGATGCGCGATCGCCCCGGCGGCGACGGCTTCCTTGATCTGGGCGCGGACGAAGTCGGCGGCGCGCGGGCGGACCATCGGGCCCAGCGTCGTCGCCGTGTCCAACGGATTGCCCAGGACGTATTGCTTGGTCAGTTCGACCATACCCTCGACGAAGGCGTCATGGACGTCGGCATGGACGTAAACCCGCTCGATCCCGCAGCAGCTTTGCCCGGAATTGAAGAACGCGCCGTCGGTCACGTTTTCGATCGCATGGGCCAGATCGGCGTCGGGGCGGACATAGGCCGGATCCTTGCCGCCCAGTTCCAACCCCAGGCCGATGAAGCGCCCCGCTGCCGCCTTTTCCATGGCGGCACCGCCGGGCACCGAGCCGGTAAAGGCGACGAAATCGATCTGCGGGGCGGCGACCACACGGGCGGTCTGATCGTGGGTCAGGTGCAAAACCTGGAACAACCCTTCGGGTGCGCCGGCGGCGGCGAAGGCGCGGGCGATCCGCTCGCCGCACAACGGCGTCTGCGTCGCGTGTTTCAGGATCACCGCGTTGCCCGCCATGATCGCCGGGACGATGGCGTTGACCGCCGTCAGGAACGGATAGTTCCACGGCGCGACGACCAGCACCGTGCCCAGGGCGCGGCGTCGGATGAAGCGGGTGAAGCCCGGCTTGTCCGCGACCGGCACGTCGGCCAGGGCCTGTTCGGCGGCGGCGATCATATGACGGGCCCGTTCCTCGAACCCGCCGACCTCACCCGCACCGTAGCGGACCGGGCGGCCCATCTGCCAGGCCAGTTCCTGGGCGATGGCGTCCTTGTCCTGAATGAAGATATCGACCATGCGGCTGCACAGGGCCGCGCGCTCGGCGACCGGCACTTGCCGCCAGGCTTTGCGGCAGTCGGCGGCGCGGTCCAGCGCGGTTTGAATTTCGGCGTCCTGCGCGGCGGGGCGTTCGGCATAGACCGAGCCGTCGACGGGGGAAATGCAGGTTAGAATCTCAGTCATATGGGGCGGGTCTTCCGAATGGCCTAGGCGAGTGATCGGGGCAAGTGATCGGTGGGAAAATGAAGCAAGGACGTTAGCCGCCCACCGCATCCACGCCAAGGGGTTTTACCGCACCTGCGTCATCCTTCGAATTGCACGCCCTGGGTCTGCGCGCGCAAGCGCGGGTCGGGCGATTTGACGGTGACCGGGCGGCCTTCCAGCACCTCTCGGCAGCGGTCCAGGGTCTCTTGCTCCAGCCGCTCCATCGCCTCGTGGGTGAAGAACGTCAGATGCGGCAACAGGATCACATTATCCATGCCGAACAGGGGGCTCATCGGATGGCCTTCGAGGGTCAGGGGTTCCTGGCTGTAGACGTCCAGGCCCGCCCCGGCGATGCGCTTTTCGACCAGGGCACGGACCAGGGCGGCCTCGTCCACCACGGCGCCGCGCGCGGCGTTGATCAGGAATGCCGTCGGCTTCATGACGGCGAGCTCTTCCTCGCCGATCAGGCCCCGGGTTTCGTCGTTCAACACGGAATGGATCGAGACGAAATCCGAGCGCGCCATCAGGTCCATCAGGTCGGAGACGGGCTCGATCCCGGCTTGGATCAGGTCGGCGTCGGACGTATGGGGGCTATAGGCGATGACCCGCGCGCCGAAGCCCGCCCCGGCCATCTGGGCGAAAGCCCGTCCGATCCGCCCGGCGCCGACGATGCCCACGGTCTTGCCCGCGATATCGGAGCTAAGCCAGCTTCCGGTCGGCCAGGCCCAGCCCTCGGCCTGCATGGTTCGATCCATGGGGATCAACTTCTTGGCCAGGGCCAGCATCATGGTGAAGGCGCCCTCGGCCACCGTGCGCTCGGCGTATTCGGGAATGTTGACCACGGGGATGCCCCGCGACCGCGCCGCCGTCATGTCGATGGCATCGATGCCGACACCGTATTTGACGATCCCCTTCAGTTTGGGCGCGGCGGCCATCACCCGCTCGGTGATCGGGGTGTAGCACATCAGGATCAGCTCGGCGTCGGCGACCGCGTCGAGCAATACGTTCTCGCCCGCACCATCCGGCACCAGGACCAGGTCCACGCCCATCGCCCGCAATCCGGCGTCGATCACCGGACATTGCAATTCTCGATCCGTGCGGACGACTTTGACCATCAGCTCCCCCTGCCCTTCGCGGGTCTTCTTCTATTCGTGTTCAGATCAGCCCACGCGAACGGGCCGCCTCATCGATCGCACTTTCCAGGATGTCCAGTGCGTGGTCCATTTGATACTGCGTCACCACCAAGGGCGGCGTCAGGGTCAGGGTGTTGCCCATGGAAATTTTGAACGACAGACCCCCGTCGAGGCAACGATAGAGAATGTCCTCGGCCAATTCCGCCGCCGGCTCCTTGCTTGCCTTGTCGGTCACGATCTCGACTCCCAAAAGGAATCCGCGTCCGCGCACGTCGCCGATCACGTCCAGGCGATCCTTCATATCGTGCAGGCGGGCCAGCGCATGGGCGCCGACCGTGGCCGCGTTTTCGACCAGGCCTTCGTCCTCGATGATCTCGATCGTGGTCAGGGCGGCCCGCGTCGTCACCGGGTTTTTCTCATGAGTGTAATGGCCGAAGGCATAATCGCCCGCCACGTCCAATCCGGGGCGCGCCATCACCGCCGCGATCGGCAGAATGCCCCCGCCCAATCCCTTACCCATGACCAGCAGGTCCGGAACCACGCCGTCATGGTCGCAGGCGAACATCCGCCCGGTCTTGCCCAGACCGGTCGGGATTTCGTCGAAGATCAACATCGCGCCGACATCGTCACAGGCCTGGCGCACCGCAGCCCAGAACCCCGGGGGCGGGATATAAGGTACGGCCCGCGCCGGCTCGGCGATCACGGCGGCGACATCGCCCTCTTTCTCCAGCACGTAGCGCACCATGTTGGCGCAGGTCATTTTGCACAGGTTCAGGTCCGGCTTGCCGTCCGTTTCCGGATAGCCGTAGGGGCAGCGGTAACAGGCGAAGGGGGCGACATGCTCCGTGCCCGCCAACAAGGGCCCGATCAGGTTGGAGCGGAACAGCTGCTCCCCGCCGACCGACGACGCGCCGAACCCGGCCCCATGAAACGCGTCCCAGAACGACACGGTCTTGAACCGCCCGGTCGCGGCGCGGGCCAGCTTCAACGCAACCTCGACCGCATCGGACCCGCCGGTGGTGAACAGCACCTTGGACAGATCGCCGGGCGATATTTCCGCCAGCTTGCGCGCCAGGGCCGTCGCCGGCTCACAAGAAAACCGGCGGGGCGCGAACGGCAACAGGTCCATCTGATCGGCGATGGCTTTCTTCAATCGCGGATGGCCATAGCCGATATGGTGGGCGTTGTTGCCGTGGAAATCCAGATAGCGCCGCCCCTCGGCGTCCTCGATCCAGGGGCCTTCGGCGCGCACGATCACCGACAGGCAGGGGGTCGAGACCGATTGATGCAGAAACAGCCGGGCATCTTCGTCCAACAGCCGCTGCGACGTTTCACCCAGCGCCCCCGCCGCCCATTCGCGCCGCCGGGGCGAGGCGTTGCTCTCGCCTTCGGATTGAGCGGGGACATGTGGCGTTTCAAAAGGCATGGCGCGGGTCTCACTGCGGAAGCGGATCGTTTCACGGAGTCTCGCCAGCGCCTCAGCCATACGTCAAATCGTTAATGCCGATAGAATTTATTGAGAAAATCTATGTCCATAATTCTATGCTTTCGGCCTTGACCTTCCAGTTACGGGAAGCCCCATCTTTGGAATAGTTCCCTAGATCGGACAAATGCCATGAGCAACGAACACACCCATCACAATCATTCCAACCACGCGCACCCCACAAGCGCGGCGGGCAGTTGCTGCCACGGACACGCCCATGCCGCCGATAAGGAAGAAGGCACGGTGAAGGATCCCGTCTGCGGCATGATGGTTCGCCTGGATGCAGGCAAGCCGACCTTCGATCACCAGGGCACG
>DJHY01000166.1:0-272 GCA_002433335.1 Rhodospirillaceae bacterium UBA6608
CGCAGGGCCTGGGTATGGTCGCCATCGACCAGCGGGTTGATATCGGTCAGCGACATCGCCCCTACCGCCCAGGCGAACACGGTCGTCGCCGTGGACTGGATCAGGCCCGCCGGGGCCGTCATCAGGGCCGCGTCGTCGATGAAGATCGCCTGGGGCCGGGTCTTCGGATCGAAGTATTCCATCCGATGATCCAGGTCCGGGTTTTTCAGGCCGGTCCCGGCGCGGTTCATGGCGCTGGTCGGCGTGGTCGGGATGTTGACGATCGGCACCTT
>DJHY01000166.1:569-1287 GCA_002433335.1 Rhodospirillaceae bacterium UBA6608
CGGGATGTTGACGATCGGCACCTTGGGCGCCATCAGGCGGGGGCTGACCGGCCGCCCGCCTTCCGGGTACTGGGTCATCAGGTCGAACGGGTCGCCCTGTTCCGACAGAAAGATCGAAATCGCCCGCGTGGCCACGATCACGCTGCCGCCGCCGACGGCGATCAGCAGGTCCGCCTGCAGATCGCGGGCTTGCGTCACCCCGGCGCTGACCGAGGCATAGGTCGAATCCTTGGCGATTCCATCGAAGGTTCCGGCGAACAGATCGCCCAGGGCGGCACCGATACGGGCGGGCAGGTCGGTCCGGGCCGCGATGGACGGCGAACAGACGACCATCGCCCGCTTGGCTCCGGCGCGGGCGACGGCGGCCTTCAGATTGGTTTCGATTGCATCCGCGCCGCAGAACAACCGGCAGTCGTAGGTGGCGCTTTTAAATGTTGGGCTGGGCATGGGCGGATGCGCTTAGGCGTTAGCTGGCGGTGGCCAGGGCTTCGGCGATGTACAGTTCGCGCAGCTTCTGCGTGACCGGACCGGGGACGCCGTTGCCCAGGATGTGACCGTCGATCTTGGTCACCGGCATGACGAAGGCCGAGGCGCTGGTCGAAAAGGCTTCGACCGCGTCATGGGCTTCTTCCGGGGTGAACGGACGTTCGACCAGGGTCAGGCCCGCTTCCTCGGCGCATTTCAGGACCGCCTTGCGGGTGATGCCGTGCAGGATGTC
>DJHY01000166.1:1593-9220 GCA_002433335.1 Rhodospirillaceae bacterium UBA6608
GCGGGTGATGCCGTGCAGGATGTCGTGCGACAACTGACGGGTCACGATGGTGCCGTCCTCGGTCACGATGAAGGCGTTGTTGGAGCTGCCCTCGGTGATGAAGCCGTCTTCGACCAGCCAAGCGTCGTCGGCGCCTTTTTCATGGGCTTCCTGCTTGGCCAGGGAGGCGGCCAACAGTTGCAGGGTCTTGATGTCGCGGCGATGCCAGCGGATATCCGGCAGGGTCACGACGGTCAGGCCCTTTTGGGCGGTCGGGTTGTTAAGGATGTTCTTTTCCTGGGTGAACATGACCAGCGACGGTGTCGCGTCCTTGGGAAAATTGAAATCCCGGTCGGCGGCGCCGCGCGTGACCTGTAGGTAGACCACCCCTTCGGACAGGTTGTTGCGGGTGATCAGTTCCCTTTGGACGGACGTGATCTCGTCGTCGCTGCAGGGGGCGGCCATTTTCAGCTCTTTCAGCGAGCGGGCCAGGCGGACCAGATGCCCCGCGTTGTCGATCAGTTTGCCGTCGATGACCGACGAAACTTCATAAACGCCGTCGGCGAACAGAAAACCACGGTCGAAGATCGAAATCTTGGCTTCTTCTTCGGGAACGAACTGACCGTTGACATAAACGATACGGGACATGGGTGCCTCTTGGTTCGGGGGAATGGGAGGCGGCCTTTATATCACCGAAGCCACCCCCCTTATAGGTTCAGACGCCGCCGAACGGGCGGTCCACCCCTTCGGGGAAGGGTGCCTGAAATGCATTCAGATTGGCGGAAACCATGCAGTAGCAGCCGATCAGCAGAATCAGCTCGACCATTCCCTGATCGCCCAGGATTTCCTTAACGGGGGCATAGGTCGCATCGGACACTTTGCGGTTTTTCAGCAATTCGACCACGAAGGTGTGGAGGGCGGCATGCTTCGGGTCCGCCGGGGTCTTGCCGACGCGGACCGCTTCGATGGTGTCTTCGTCGACGCCTTCGTTCCGGGCCACCTTGGCATGGGCGTAGAATTCATAATCGGCCTTCCAGTCCTGGCCGACGGTCATGATCGCCAGTTCGCGAAGGTCGCCGGGAATGCAGGATTCGAACCGCAGCAGACCGGCCAGGGTCTGGGCTGCGTCGCCGATCTTGGGGCTGAACAGATAGGCGTTGAACGGGCCGATCAGGCCGCCGTCAACGTCCAGGAAGTCCATGGCGTTGCGGCCCTTGGAGCGGGGGCCGGAAGTGATCTTGCCGAACAGCTCCAACTGTTCGGGGGTGGCTTTTTCCTGGGTAACGGCAGGCAGGCGTCGCATTGGGAAGTCTCCTCTGAGGGTCGTGTTTTATTGATTTATCGTTGGTGGCCGGGCGTCGGCCAATTTTTGTATCTTGGCGTCAGCCCTGTTTTTGAACCTTGGCCCAGGTATCGCGCAGGGTCATGGTGCGGTTGAACACCGGCTTGTCAGCAGTGCCGTCCCGGTCGGCGCAGAAATACCCCAGGCGTTCGAACTGCAGGGTCTTGCCTTCGGGCCAGTCGGCCAGCGAAGGCTCCAACAGGGCGTCCTGAATGATTTCCAGCGAGTCTGGATTGAGGTCTTCCAGATAGTCGCGCCCGCCCGCCCCCGGGGCTTCCTCGCGGAACAGGTGATCGTACAGACGGACCTCGGCCTTGACCGCATGGGCGGCGGAAACCCAATGCAGGGTGCCCTTGACCTTGCGCCCGTCGGGGGCGTCGCCGCCCCGCGTTTCCGGATCGTAGGTGGCGCGCAATTCGACGATGTTGCCGTCCGCGTCCTTGATCACATCGGTGCAGGTGATGAAATAGGCGTAGCGCAGGCGCACTTCACGACCGGGGCTGAGGCGGAAGAACTTCTTCGGCGCATCCTCCATGAAGTCGTCCTGCTCGATATAAATCTCACGGCCGAACGGCACGGTATGGCTGCCGCCCTCGGGTTTTTCCGGATTGTCGATGGCGGTCAGGTCATCGACCTGGCCCTCGGGCCAGTTCTCGATCACCACCTTCAGCGGGCGCAGCACGGCCATGCGCCGCTCAGCGGCTTTGTTCAGGTATTCCCGCACGCAATGCTCCAGCAGCGAGAATTCGACCAGGCTGTCCTGTTTGGTGATGCCCAGGCGGGCCACGAAATCGCGGATCGTTTCCGGCGGGATGCCCCGGCGGCGCAGGCCTGACAGGGTCGGCATGCGCGGATCGTCCCATCCGCCGACGTGTTTTTCGGTCACCAGTTGGGTCAGGCGGCGCTTGGACAGCACCGTATAACCCAGGTTGAGGCGGGAAAATTCGTACTGACGCGGCCGCGCCGGGACCGGCAGGTGTTCGACCAGCCAATCGTACAACGGGCGATGGGCCTCGAATTCCAGGGTGCAAAGCGAATGGGTGACGTGCTCCAGGGCGTCGGACTGGCCATGGGCGTAATCATAGGTGGGATAGATGCACCAGGTGTCGCCGGTGCGCGGATGCGGTTTGCTGACGATGCGGTACAGCACCGGGTCGCGCATGTTCATGTTGCCGTGGGCCATGTCGATCTTGGCGCGCAGCACCTTGGCGCCGTCGGCGAATTCGCCCGCGCGCATGCGGCGGAACTGATCCAGGTTTTCGTCCTTGGCCCGGTCGCGCCACGGGCTGGGTTTGCCCGGCTCGGTCAGGGTGCCGCGATATTCGCGCGTTTCCTCGGCGGTCAGCTCGCAAACATAGGCCAGATCGTTTTCGATCAGGTGCTCGGCCCATTGATACAGCTGTTCGAAATAATCCGAGGCATGGAACAGGTTGTCGCCCCAATCGAAGCCCAGCCAACGGACGTCGGCCATGATGGCGTCGATGAATTCCTGTTCTTCCTTGGCCGGATTGGTGTCGTCGAAGCGCAGGTTGCAGCGCCCGCCGAATTCCTGGGCGACACCGAAGTTCAGGCAAATCGATTTGGCGTGGCCGATATGCAGATAGCCGTTCGGTTCGGGCGGAAAGCGCGTGACGATGCCATCGACCTTTCCCGCGTCCAGGTCGCCGCGAATGATGTCGCGAATGAAGTCGCGGGGGGCGTCCCCATCCTGGCCGGGGGAAGACGTGCCGTCATTGGCTGTCTGGGGGGCCTTCGGGGGCGTGGTCTCGGTCATTGGTGGGAATGCTCCGGTTGAGGAATGGCAATGCCCCGTGTTCTGCCAAAAAAACGCCGCCGCGCCAAGGCATATGGCAAGGCCCTGGCGGGATCAGGGCCGGTTGGATGATTTGGCTTTGTCAGGAATGTCGAAGGAAATCTGCGTCCCCTTGCCCAATTCGCTGGCGATCGACAATTCGCCGCCATGCAATTCGACCAGGGATTTTGCGATCGCCAGACCCAGCCCGGTGCCGTCGGCGGTGGAATAGGCGCTGGTCTGGCCCCGTTCGAAGGCGCTGGCGATCTTTTCCAGGTTTTCCTTCGGTATGCCTTTGCCCGTGTCGGCGATGCAGAACCGCCAGCGCTTGCCGTCGCGTTCCGCCGAGACCGTGATCTTACCGTCCGCGGGCGTAAACTTCAGGGAATTGGACAAAAGGTTCAGCACGACCTGCTTCATGGACCGCCGGTCCGCGACCAGCGGCATCGGATTTTCGGGTAGGTCCAGGGAAACGGTGGCGCCGTCGCTGATTCGCGCCGTCGCCGCCTTAAGGCATTCGGCGAAGAACGGCTCGATCTGAATGATCTCCCGGCGGATCGCCCGCTGGCCGGCTTCGATCGTCGAAATGTCCAACAGGTCGTTGACCAGATCCAACAGGTACGAGCCGCTGTCGCGAATATCTTCGGCGTATTCGACGTACTTGGGGTGGCCGACGGGGCCGAGCAGCTGCTGCTTGATGATTTCGGCAAAGCCCAGGACCGCGTTGAGCGGCGTGCGTAGATCATGGCTGACGTTGGCCAGGAATGCCGATTTGGCGCGGTTGGCTTCTTCCGCCATCTCCAGGGCTTCCAGGCGTTCACGTTCGGCTGCGATACGTGCGCCGACATCGCGGATCACGCCGACGAAGCCGATGACCTCACCCTCGGGGTCCCGTAGCGGCGAGCCCACGGTGTCACCCGGGAAGATCTCGCCGTTTTTGCGGCGGTAGACGACGATCAGCGGTTCCGGATCGTTCTTGGCAGCAACGTTGAAGCGGGTTTTGCCCTGGTTTTGGTAATCGGCGGGATCGTTGTAGATCAACTCGGTCGTTTTGCCTTCGAGCTCTTCCAAGTCGTAGCCGAACACGCGGGAGAAGGCGGGATTGATCAGGCGGATATGCCGTTCGGCATCGACCAGAACCATGGCGTCGGGCACGTCGCGGAAGACGGTTTCCAGCAATGCCTTTTGGGCGCGCAGTTCTTCGGCGGTGCGAACGCGTTCGGTGACGTCGCGATAGCTGACGACCCGACCAATGATGGTGTCGCCCAGGAATTGAGGGCGGGTATAGCGGTCGATCACCCGGCCGTCCCGCATGCGCAATGTCGACCGCAAGACCTGGTCCAATTCGACGAATTTGCGTTCGGCGTCGTTATGAAAAGCGGCGGGGTCGACCGTTTGATCGGCGATCCAATCCCGAAGCGTGTTGCCTTCGTTCGAATTTAAAAGTTCGTCCGGAACGTTGAACATATTTACGAAGTTGCGGTTGGCCGCGTGGATGATCTCTTTATTCAGGCCGGTGACGAGAATGCCGTCGGCCGTGGCATCCAAGGTCGCTTGCAGCAACGACAGATTTTCGCGCAGTTCCTTTTCCCGGGCGGTTTCCTGCGTCAGGTCCCGCCCCACCCCGCGATAGCCGAGAAACGCGCCGTTCGTATCGAATGCAGGGGTTCCGCTGGTCGAGATGTGACGAATGTGGCCGTTGGGCAGGCGAACGTCGAAGCGGAACTCGCGAAAGGGGCGTCGCGCTTCCAGATCGGCCAAATGGTCGCGCCATTTCGGGTCCGATGATGCTTCCGGCGTAATATCCGTGCGGCGTTTACCGACGAATACAGTCATGTCGAAGCCCAGAATCTCCTCGTTCCGTTTTGAGAAATAGGAGAAACGCAAATCCGCGTCCATTTCCCAGAACCAGTCCGACGCGATCTCGGCGATATCGCGGAACCTTTGTTCGCTCTGTTGCAGGCGTTCGGCGGAGCGGTGTTGTTCGGTGACGTCCGTGGTCACCACGATCATCCCGCCCTCGGGCAAGGGCGTGCGGCGGACTTCGACGATCTTTCCGACCGCCAGTCGTAGCTCCTTGGTTACGCGCCGGCCCTGGACGATGTCGTCCAACAGACTTTCGACGATCGCCTCGGGGTCGCCGGGGCCATAGTCGCCGCGTTTCGCCAGGAAGTGGAAGATGTCGGCCATGGGCATGCCCAGGACGATGAAGCCTTCGGGGAATTCGTAGATATGGAGCAGAACGCTGTTGGCCGCCCGAACCATCAGATCCGCACCGATCATCAACACGCCTTGATCCAAGTGATCGAGCGCCGAAGACAGCGCGTCATCCGCCGCGCCGGTCCTCGTCATTGCCCGATGTTCCACTCCCGCCATCCGAATTCGCCTCCGTCCGGAATTACCTAACTGTAATATGCCGGGGTTGGGAAATCACCTAAGTCCTCGGTTATATTCGCGGTCGGGCGCATTTGCTGCCAAGATGGTGCGTGCCGGGTAAAAAATAAGGAAAAACAAGGTGACGGGTGCCACTAAAAAAGGCGTTTTGATCGTCCTCGGCTGGGCGTTCGTGGTCTTGGGCGTGATCGGGGTGGTTTTGCCGGTGCTGCCGACGACGCCGTTCATGTTGTTGGCGCTGTGGTGTTTCGCGCGGTCCAGTCAGCGGTTTCATGATTGGCTGTATCATCACCGGGTTTTCGGCCCGCCGTTGCAGAAATGGGAACGTCACCGGGTTATCCCGGCCCCTGCCAAATTCATCGCCTGTGCGACGATGTCGGCCAGCCTGATCTACATCGCCTTTATCCGCCCCGTGCCGGGATACGTCGTCGCAATCGCGGCCGTGGTCATGGCTTACGGGGCCTGGTTCATTTTGACCAAGCCATCGCGCGTGCCGGAGAAGGGAGATTCGGCCTAGGCCGGATTATGCCGCTTCGGGGTCAACCACCGTCGGGATCGGGCCATCGGCGCGGGAATTCACGAATTGATCGACGTAGGGGTTGCCGCTGTCGCGCATGTCCGTCGACGGCCCCGTCCAGATGATATGGCCGTCATAGATCATCGCCGCCGTCTGTGCGGTTCGCTGGGCGCCCTTCATATCCGAATTCACGGAAACCACAGTGGCGCCGGTTTCGGCCATGACCTCGAGAATCAGGTCATTGATGATATTCGACATGATCGGGTCAAGGCCCGCCGTCGGCTCATCCAGCAACAGAACGTCAGGATCGGCGGCCATGGCCCGAGCGATGCCGACGCGTTTCTGCATGCCGCCCGACAATTCCGACGGGAACAGATCGGCCTCGGTCGGGGCCAAGCCGACCAGGCCCAGTTTTTCGATGGCGCGGTCCCTGGCGTCGCGCCGGGACATGCCGTCTTGCTGCAACAGGCGGAATGCGACGTTTTCCCAGACGGGAAGGCTGTCGAACAGGCCGGATTTCTGGAACAGCATCCCGAACCGTCCGTACAGTGCGCGCAGGTCAGGGGCGCTCAGTCCTTTTACGTCGGCGCCGTCGATCGTCAGTTTGCCGCCGTCGGGCTTGTGAACGCCGATCAAGGTTTTCAACAGGACCGTCTTGCCTGTCCCGGAAGGGCCGATGACGACGACGGATCCCCCCGCCGGAATCTCGAGATCGATTCCACGGAGAACACGGTTGCCGCCGAAGGCTTTGGTCACGCTTTCCAGTTTGATGGCCGGTCCGGCCATGGGCCTGTTCCTCTTTTTTGAAGATGCGCGATACTATCAACCCCGAACCGCGACAGGAAACCGAAATGGTCAGTGACCGCCTTACTTCAGACGTTTGGATCATGGCGCATGTTCGCCGCTGCAATGCCGAGGGCGTGCCGGCGATGGTGGTGCGCCGCGGAGACGACCGCGCCGGGGCGCTGGTTCTGAAACTCAACCGCCTGGACGGAACCTGTTCGGTTTTGACCCAGGCAACCGATATGGAAGGGCATTTGGGCTGGCTGGCGGCGTTTGACGGACAGGCGGTTCCCGAGCGCGAAGTGGACGAATACGTCGCCCGCGCGGTGAAACGCGACCCGGACATCTGGGTCGTCGAAATCGAACACAAGGACGGATGGCATCCGTTCGAGGGCAAGGTTTTGTAGGGGGTGGGGCGCGCCTCCGATCTTGAAAAAAAACAACAATATGAAACGCCATCCAATCCATCCAAGCAGAGGAAATAATACATGTCGCAGGCATTCGACGGATTCCGCGTGATCGATACGACCCATGTGCTGGCGGGACCTTTCGCCAGCTATCAGCTGGGCGTGCTGGGCGCCGAGGTTATTAAGGTCGAGGCGCCGGAAGATCCCGATCAGGCCCGCTGGCAAGGCTCTGATCCCGCGATGAGCGACACCGGTATGGGCACGGCGTTCATGGCGCAGGCGTCGAACAAGAAGGCGCTGGCTCTTGATCTGAAAACGGATCAAGGGCGCGCGGCCTTGAAACGTCTGATCGCGACAGCCGACGTCTTCGTCGAGAACTATCGCCCCGGCGCATTCGAGGATCTGGGCCTTGG
>DJHY01000142.1:0-2680 GCA_002433335.1 Rhodospirillaceae bacterium UBA6608
GGTCGCCGCGGGCCTGGCCGACAAATGCGTAATCCAGCTGGCCTACGCCATCGGAGTGTCCAAGCCGCTGTCGGTCTATGTCGACACCCAGGGCACCGGCCGCGTCGACGAGGCGCAGATTTCCGCCAAGCTGCAGGAAATGGTGAACCTCAGCCCGCGCGGCATCCGCGAGCATCTGGAGCTGAACAAGCCGATTTATGCCCGCACCTCGGCCTATGGTCACTTCGGCCGCAAGCCGGAAGCCGACGGCGGCTTCTCGTGGGAGCGGACCGATCTGGTTGCCGGCCTGAAGGCCGCGTTCGGCGCTTAAGGCCGCCGCCCCTTGGGCGACAGCGATAAACCGCGTTTCTACGGCCGGCGGCGGGGCAAAAAGCTCCGCCCCGGCCGTGTTACGTTGGTCGAAGACCTTTTGCCGAAACTGCGCGTCCCGTCCGGCGGCGCCCCGTTCGATCCCGCCGGGTTGTTTCCGGATCCCGTCTCGGACGTGTGGTTGGAAATCGGCTTCGGTGCGGGCGAACATCTGGCCGATCAGGCCCAGGCACATCCCGATATCGGGTTCATCGGCTGCGAGCCGTTCATCAACGGCGTTTCCACCCTGCTGGCCCAGATCGCCGAACGCGATCTGACCAATATCCGTCTGCACGACGACGATGCGCGGCTGCTTCTGCCCCGGATCAAGGCCGGATCGGTGGGCCGGGTCTATCTTCTGTATTCCGATCCTTGGCCGAAAAAGCGTCATTGGAACCGCCGCTTCGTGCAGATGGCGACCCTGGATGAATTGGCGCGAGTTCTGCGCCCGGGCGGGGTGTTCCGCTTCGCCACGGATCATATGGGGCACGCCCGTTGGGCCCTGTGGCATGCGGCCCGCCATCCGGCGTTTGAATGGACGGCGCGCGGCCCGGCCGATTGGCGCACCCGTTGGGCCGACGGCTTTCCGACCCGCTACGAGGAAAAGGGTCTGGCCGGGGACAAGCGGGTTTATCTTGAATTTCGCCGCCGCGCCGATTGATCGCTGGATTCGCGTTCTTGTATTGGCGGGCGATTGGGATTATATAAGCCCCGCGTTTCATTGAAGGAAACGCGCTTCGTTAAGTCCGATATCGGAGTTGATGGGGCGGGCCGGTGGCCCGCCTTTTGTGTTTTCTAGACCTGGTTACCGGCCGCGCCGGGGCCACGACGCAGCGGAGTTCACGCCACGTGAATGCATTGGAACAGCGCATTGCCGACATGATCCGCCCGGCCATTGAGGACTTGGGTTTCGATTTGGTGCGCGTGCTGCTGTCCGGCCAGCGCCACAAGAAACTGCAGGTCATGGCCGAGCCGCTCGACGGTCGGGCCATGACGGTCGACCATTGCGCCGACATTTCGCGCGTCGTCTCGGCGCTGCTGGATGTCGAAGATCCGATCGACGATGCCTATACCCTGGAAGTGTCCTCGCCCGGGATCGACCGTCCGTTGGTCAAGCTGGTCGATTTCGAACGCTTCGCCGGGTTCGAGGCGCGGGTCGAAATGGATGTCGCGATCGACGGACGCCGTCGTTTTTCCGGCCGCCTGATGGGCGTCGACGGAACCGACGTGCTGATCGAGGTGACCGAAGGCGAAGCGCGCCTGCCTTACGACGATATTCAAAAGGCCAAACTGCTGATGACCGACGAGTTGATCGAGGCCTATCAGCAGGCCGAGGCCGAGGCCGAGGAACAGGCGGAGGGCTAATTCCCTTCGCGTTTTGAAACAGACGACCGACTATTTGCGAGAGTGTGAAGGAACACCAGATATGAGCGACGTCATGCACAGCGAAGCCGTCCACGCACGACCGGAACTGCTGGCCGCCGCCGAACAGGCCGCCCGCGATAAGGGCATTGAGCGGGACGAGGTCCTGGAGGCCATGGAACAGGCCATTCAAAAGGCCGGCCGGTCCAAATACGGACACGAGCACGACATCCGCGCCGTGATCGACCGCACCTCCGGCGCGATCACCCTGGCCCGCTTCCTGGAAGTCGTCGCCGGTCCGGACGACGTCGAAAACGAAATCACCCAGTTGACCCTGGATCAGGCCAAGCAGCGCAAGGCCGATGCCGAAGTCGGCGAATTCCTGGTCGACCCCCTGCCGCCCATCGATTTCGGCCGCATCGCCGCCCAGACCGCCAAGCAGGTCATCGTGCAGAAGGTCCGCGAAGCCGAACGCAAGCGTCAGTTCGAAGAATACAAAGATCGCATCGGCGAGGTCGTCAACGGCCTGGTCAAGCGGATCGAATACGGCAACGTGGTCGTCGACCTGGGCCGCGCCGAAGCGCTGCTGCGTCGTGATGAGTCGATCCCGCGCGAGCATTTCTCCAACGGTGACCGGGTTCGCGCCTACATCATGGATGTGCGCGAAGAAACCCGCGGCCCGCAGATTTTCCTGAGCCGCACCCATCCGCAGTTCATGGCCAAGCTGTTCGCCCAGGAAGTGCCGGAAATCTATGACGGCATCATCGAGATCAAGGCCGTCGCCCGCGACCCGGGTTCGCGCGCCAAGATCGCCGTGGTTTCCCACGACAGCTCGATCGATCCGGTCGGCCCCTGCATCGGGATGCGCGGCTCGCGCGTTCAGGCCGTGGTCGGCGAACTGCAGGGTGAAAAAATCGACATCATCCAGTGGTCGCCGGATCAGGCCTCGTTCATCGTCAACGCCCTGGCC
>DJHY01000142.1:2990-4979 GCA_002433335.1 Rhodospirillaceae bacterium UBA6608
CATCGTCAACGCCCTGGCCCCGGCCGAAGTGTCGAAGGTGGTCATGGACGAAGACGCCCACCGCATCGAAGTCGTGGTTCCCGACGATCAGCTGTCGCTGGCCATCGGCCGCCGCGGCCAGAACGTGCGTCTGGCCTCGCAGCTGTCCGGCTGGGACATCGACATCTTCACCGAAGCCGAGGAGTCGGAGCGCCGCAACGAGGAATTCCGTTCCCGTTCGGCCCTGTTCGTCGAAGCGCTTGATGTCGACGACGTGATTGCCCATCTGTTGGTGACCGAAGGGTTCTCCAAGGTCGAGGAAGTTGCGTTCGTGCCGCTTGACGACCTGATGGACATCGAAGGGTTCGACGAGGACGTCGCCCGCGAACTGCAGGCCCGCGCCCAGACCTATCTGGAAACCCGCGACGCCGCGTTCGAAGCCCGCCGCAAGGAACTGGGCGTGGCCGACGACCTGGGTGAAATCGAAGGCGTGAGCAACGAAATGCTGGTCGCCTTGGGTGAAAACGGGGTGAAGGATCGCGACGATCTGGCCGATCTGGTCGGGGACGAGCTGCGCTTCATCATGTTGGCCGACAAGGGCGAAAACACCCTGGATTCCATCGCTGCGTTGGATGAAGGGGCGCTGCGGACCGTTTTGGCTCCGAGCCCGCTGACCGGTGAGGAAGCGAACCGGATCATCATGGCGGCCCGCGCCCATTGGTTTGACGACCAGGAAGCGCCCGAAGGCGAAACCGCACCCGGCGACGACGCGCCGCAGGCGTCCTGATCCGGACGCCGATGGCGAACGGTCGAGACGGTGCTATGAGCTAGAACCCGGAGATAGGCATGGCCGGTGGAATGCAAAGCCACGCGGAAATCGAACAGGTCCCGACGCCCGATGAGGGCGACGGAACCGTCCGCCGCTGCATCGTCACCGGGGAAAAACGGCCTACTCCGGAACTGCTTCGCTTCGTCGTTGGACCGGACGACCAGATCGTCCCCGACCTGGGCGGCGTCTTGCCCGGACGGGGATTATGGTTGAGTGCCCGCCGCGATGTGGTAAATACAGCCAGCGAAAAGAACCTTTTCGCGAAGGCGGCCAAGCGCAAGGTGGTCGTTCCGCCCCATTTGGCGGACGATATCGAGGCGCAAATGGTTCGCCGCTGCATGGACGCGCTGGGTTTGGCGCGCCGTGCGGGTCAGGTCGTTGCGGGCTTTGAAAAGACCGCGGCCTGGCTGAGGACCGCCAAACGCGGTCTGTTGGTCGCGGCCAGGGACGGTGGCGAGGACGGAAAGTCCAAGCTGCGGCACCTGGCGTCGGGACTGACGCAGTTCACGGTACTGGACGCCGCCGAATTGGGTCGGGCGTTGGGCCGGGATCATGTGGTTCATGCCGCGGTCGCCCCAGGTGGCCTGGCGGATCGCCTGGTCTTCGAACAAAACCGGCTTTCGGGGTTTCGCGAGGGTGCCCCGGCCGGTGATTTTTCCCCCTCGCAGGAATAACAGGACGGGTTCCCTGGGGCCCGGAGCATCGGGACCCACCCGGAGCACGCCGATCGGAAGGTATTGATGGCAGAGACGACGGACAAGGATAAGGCTGACAAGGGCGGCAAGCTGGGACTTTCGGGCTCCGGCGGGACGTTGACCTTGGGCGCCAAGACGGTCGAGAAGCGGCAGACTCGCCAGAACTTCTCTCATGGCCGGTCCAAGATGGTGACCGTCGAGGTCAAGAAGCGCCGCACGATCGGTTCGGGCAAGGATGACGCGCCGGCGGCCGCAGAGCCGACCGAAGCCGCGGCGCCCGCCCCCGCGCCGACTCCGAGCGACGATGGCGAAGCGCCGATCCGCGAGTTGACCGAACAGGAACGGATCGCCCGCCAAAAGGCGCTGGAAACCGCGCAGCAGACCAAGGACGAACCGGCTGACGATCTGCCGGCCCGCCCGCTTGGTCCGACGCCGGTCGAGCGTCCGGTGATCGAAGCCGCCCCGGAACCCGAGCCGGAACCGGAA
>DJHY01000142.1:5279-10615 GCA_002433335.1 Rhodospirillaceae bacterium UBA6608
CCCGAGCCGGAACCGGAACCCGAAACCGCGGCCCAGCCGGAAGCGGCCGCAGCCGCGCCGGAGCCGATCGCTCCGGTCGAAGCCCCGGCGCCCAAGGCCGACGACCAACGTCCGGCCGCAGCCAAGCCGCGCCCGGCGGCCCGCGAAGCCGACGATGACGACGACGGTCCGCGCGGCAAGGGCCGCAAGCCCGGTGGTGGCGGTGGCGGCGGTGCCGGTGCCGGCGCCCGCGCCGATGCGCGCCGCCCGCAGCCGACCCGTAACTATGATGAGCGCCGCCGTCGCGGCAAGCTGACGATTTCCGACGCCCTGGACGGCGAGGAAGAGCGTCAGCGGTCGATCGCGTCGGTCAAGCGTGCTCGTGAACGTGAAAAACAAAAGCAGCGCCAATTGCTGCAGGAAGGTCAGAAAGTCGTGCGTGAAGTCATCGTTCCCGAAGCCATTACTGTTCAGGAACTGGCCAACCGCATGGCGGAACGGGGTGCCGACGTGGTCAAGGCGCTGATGAAGATGGGCGTCATGGCGACGATCACCCAGACCATCGATGCCGACACCGCCGAATTGGTGGTCGAGGAATTCGGCCACCGTCTGCGCCGCGTGTCCGAGGCCGACGTCGAACAGGGCCTGAAGCGTGACGAGGACAAGGCGGGCGATCTCCAGTCCCGCGCCCCCGTCGTCACGGTCATGGGCCATGTCGACCATGGTAAGACCTCGCTGCTCGATGCACTGCGCGCGACCGACGTGGCCGGCGGTGAAGCCGGTGGGATTACCCAGCACATCGGCGCCTACCAGGTGACGACCCCGTCGGGTGCGAAGATTTCGTTCATCGACACCCCGGGTCACGCAGCCTTTACCGAAATGCGCGCCCGTGGTGCGCAGGTCACCGATATCGTGGTGCTCTGCGTCGCCGCCGACGACGGCGTGATGCCGCAGACCATCGAAGCCATCCACCACGCCAAGGCGGCGGGTGTGCCCCTGATCGTCGCGGTCAACAAGATCGACGTTCCGGGCGCCGACCCCAGCCGGGTTCGCATGGATCTGCTGCAACACGACGTGCAGGTCGAAGAAATGGGCGGCGATGTGCTGTCGGTCGAGGTTTCGGCCAAACAGCGCACCAACCTGGACAAGCTGGAAGAAGCGATCCTGCTGCAGGCCGAATTGCTGGACCTGAAGGCCAACCCCAATCACGCCGCTGAAGGTGTGATCGTCGAAGCCCGCATGGAACAGGGCAAGGGCTCGGTCGCCACGGTGCTGATCCAGCGCGGCACCCTGCGCGTCGGCGAAATCTTCATCGCCGGCTCCGAATGGGGCCGCGTCCGCGCCATGATGGATGCCCACGGCGCCCAGCTTCAGGAAGCCGGCCCCTCGGTGCCGGTCGAAATCCTGGGTCTCAACGGCACGCCGCAGGCCGGTGATGATTTCGTCGTCGTCGAGAACGAAGCCCGCGCCCGCGAGGTCACGGAATTCCGCCAGCGCACCGAACGCAACAAGGCCGCCGCCGCCGCCGGACGGGGAACGCTCGAGCAGATGTTCGAGAAGATCCAGGAAGGCGAGGCGCAGACCGTGCCGTTGGTCATCAAGGCCGACGTCCATGGTTCGGCCGAAGCGATCGTCGGCGCGTTGGAAAAACTGTCGACCGACGAGGTCAAGGTGCAGGTTCTGCACTCGGGCGTCGGCGGGATCAACGAATCCGACGTGACCCTGGCCCGTGCCTCGAACGCGCTGATCGTCGGCTTCAACGTTCGCGCCAACCCGCAGGCGCGGGACTTGGCCAAGCGTGACGGCCTGGAAATCCGCTATTACTCGGTGATCTACGACCTGACAGACGACATCAAAGCCGTCCTGTCGGGCCTGTTGGCGCCGGAAGTTCGCGAGACCTTCCTGGGCTATGCGGAAATCCGCGAAGTCTTCAACGTCTCGAAGGTCGGCAAGGTCGCCGGTTGCATGGTCACCGAAGGCACCGTCAAGCGCGGCGCCAAGGTTCGCCTGCTGCGCGACGACACGGTGATCCACGAAGGCGATTTGAGCCAGCTGAAGCGGTTCAAGGACGACGTCCGCGAAGTTCAGTCCGGGACCGAATGTGGTATGGCGTTCGCCAATTACCACGATCTCCAGAAGGGCGACGTCATCGAATGCTTCGAGACCGAGGAAATCGCCCGGCAGTTGTAATGCCGCCGGGCCTTCGGGCCCGGCCGTTTCGGTAACGTATCGACATGTCCAATAAACACCGTCAAGGGCAGGCGGGGCCCAAGGCCCCGTCCCAGCGCCAGCTTCGCGTGGGCGAGGAACTTCGCCATATCCTGGCGCGGATCCTGGAGCGCCACGATTTCCGCGATCCGATCCTGGAGAACGCCAACCTGACCGTGACCGAGGTCGAGACCAGCCCCGACCTGCGCCGGGCCACCGTGTTCATCGTTCCCTTGGGCGGCAATATCGAGGGCGATGCTCAGACCGAGGCGGTGCTCAAGGCGCTCAATCACGCGGCGCCCTATATCCGCCGTCAGGTCGCGGGCGCGGTCCGTATGAAGTTCCTGCCTGCATTTTCGTTCCGTCTGGACCATAGCTTCGAGCATGCCGGGCGGATCGATGCCCTGCTCCACGATCCCAAGGTGCTGCGCGATCTGGCGGAGCCGGAGTTGGACCCGTCCTCGGACGCGGCGGACGAAGACTGATCCATGGCGCGTCGTCGCAAGGGCCTGCCGATCCACGGCTGGATCAACCTGGACAAACCGTTGGGTGTGACCTCGACCCAGGCCGTGGGTCGGATCAAGCGTCTGTTCAACGCGGCCAAGGTCGGCCACGGCGGCACGCTCGACCCCTTGGCGTCGGGCATTTTGCCGATCGCCCTGGGCGAGGCCACGAAAACCGTGTCCTACGCCATGGACGGGGAAAAGGAATACCTGTTCACCATTAATTTCGGATCCGAGACGGAAACCGGCGACCGTGAGGGCGCCGTTACCGAGGAAAGCGACCTGCGCCCGAGCGATGCCGAGATCTCGGCCGTCCTGCCTGCTTTCACGGGCGAGATCGAACAGGTTCCGCCGCGCTTTTCGGCGATCAAGGTCGATGGCGAGCGGGCTTACGATCTGGCCCGCGACGGCGAGGATTTCGAGTTGAAGGCGCGCCCGGTCACAGTCCTGGCGCTGACACTCGAAGAACGCCCCGATCCCGACCACGCGGTGATCCGCTGCCGGTCCGGAAAAGGGGTCTATGTGCGGTCCCTGGCGCGCGATCTGTCGCGGGCGCTGGGCACGGTCGGGCATGTCTCGACCCTGCGTCGCACGGCGGTCGGCCCGTTCACGGAAAAGGGTTCGATTTCGCTAGATAATCTAGAGGCTTTTGGGCATAGTGCGCCCGATTCCGGGCACCTCCTGCCTGTTGAGACCGCGCTGGCCGACATCCCGGCGCTGGCCTTGACGGAACCGGAGGCCCGGCGATTGGCACAAGGGCAGGCCATTGCGGCCCTTCCCGTCGCCAGTCGCTCGCCGTTCAGGGGCATCAGCCAAGGCGACATGGTTTCGGCCATGTTCGACGACCGGTTGGTGGCTTTGGCGGAAATCCGGGGCGGTGAGATCCGCCCCGTTCGGGTTCTGAACCTTTAGGGTCCGGACCCACGACCTTCAACAATCAAGAACAGGAGTATGACGATGTCGATTACCGCTGAGCGGAAGCAGGAACTCATCAACGAGTTTCAATCCACCCAAGGCGACACGGGTTCGCCCGAAGTTCAGGTCGCGATCCTGACCGAACGCATTTCCAACCTGACCGAACACATGAAGACCCACAAGCGCGACTTCCACTCGCGTCGTGGCCTTCTGATGATGGTCGGCCAGCGCCGCCGTCTGTTGGACTATCTGAAAAAGAAGAACGACGGACGTTACGACGAGCTGGTCAAGCGCCTGGGTATCCGGCGCTAAGTAAGTTATCGGCGCCGGCTTGCCGGCGCCGAATTGTTTGTAGGCGTGCATCCTTAAAAGCATTGGATGTTCTCCGTAGGCGGCCAAGGTACGGATGCCGCCTTTTCTCCGCCGTTTTCCCGAGCTGCCGAGGCAGCCGCCGGGAAAACGCCTCGGGGTCGGACCGCCCGGCAGGGTGCCGGCGGTCCAACGGGCGGGACGTTCGCGGACGGCGCGAATGCCCGGTCCCACGTACGTTTGTAGGAAGAGTAGAAAAGATATGTTTCAAGAGTTTCGTAAGGAAATTGACTGGGGTGGGCGCAAGCTGACCCTGGAAACCGGCAAAGTCGCCCGCCAGGCCGACGGCGCCGTTATCGCCACGTATGGCGAGACCAAGGTGCTCTGCACCGTGGTTGCCGAAAAGTCCCAGCGTCCGGGCATCGATTTCTTCCCCCTGGCCGTTCACTACGTTGAAAAGACCTATGCCGCGGGCAAGATCCCCGGTGGTTTCTTCAAGCGTGAAGGCCGTCCCAGCGAAAACGAGGTTCTGACCTCGCGCCTGATCGACCGTCCGATCCGCCCGCTGTTCGCCGACGGCTTCAAGAACGAAGTTCAGGTCATCTGCACGGTTTTGACCCACGACCTGGAAAACAACCCCGACGTCGCCGCCATGATCGGCACCTCGGCCGCGCTGTGCATTTCCGGCGCGCCGTTCCTGGGCCCGATCTCGGGCTGCCGCGTCGGCTTGATCGACGGTGAATTCGTCCTCAACCCGACCCTGGACCAGATGGCCGATACCAAGCTGGACCTGATCGTCGCCGGCACCAACGAAGGCGTGCTGATGGTCGAATCCGAAGCCCACGAACTGTCGGAAGACGACATGCTGGGCGCGGTGATGTTCGGCCACAAGGCCAACCAGGACGTGATCAAGGCGATCATCGAACTGGCCGAAGCCTGTGCCAAGGAGCCGTTCGACATTCCGGCCGAGCCGGAAGGCAAGAAGCCGCTGGCCGAAAAGGTCAAGGCTCTGGCCGAAGCCGGGCTGCGTGACGCCTATAAGGAAACCGTCAAGCAGCAGCGCCAGGAAAAGATCGGCGCCGTCAAATCCAAGGTCGCCGAAGAGCTGGCCGCCGACGAAAGCCTGGACCAGGATCTGGTCGGGGCTGCCCTGGGCGGTATCCTGAAGAAGCTGGAAAGCGACATCGTCCGCCGCGATATCCTGAATACGGGCAATCGTATCGACGGTCGCGACACCAAGACGGTTCGTCCGATCGCCGCCGAAGTCGGCGTGCTGCCGCGGACCCACGGTTCGGCCCTGTTCACCCGTGGTGAAACCCAGGCCATCGTGGTCGCCACGTTGGGCACCGGTCAGGACGAGCAGATCATCGACGATCTGGCGGGCGAATACCGCCGGACCTTCATGCTGCACTACAACTTCCC
>DJHY01000142.1:10934-11715 GCA_002433335.1 Rhodospirillaceae bacterium UBA6608
TGCTGCACTACAACTTCCCGCCGTATTCCGTTGGCGAAGCCGGTCGTTTCGGCTTCACCGGTCGGCGTGAAATCGGCCATGGCAAGTTGGCCTGGCGTGCGCTGAACCCGCTGATGCCGTCCAAGGAGGAATTCCCCTATACGATCCGCGTGGTTTCGGAAATTACCGAATCCAACGGCTCCTCCTCCATGGCCACGGTCTGCGGCACCTCGCTGTCGCTGATGGATGCCGGCGTTCCGCTGCCGCGTCCGGTGGCGGGCATCGCCATGGGCCTGATCAAGGAAGGCGACGAGTTCGCGGTCCTGTCCGACATCCTGGGTGACGAAGATCACCTGGGCGACATGGACTTCAAGGTCGCCGGTACGGCCGAGGGTATTACCTCGCTGCAGATGGACATCAAGATCACCTCGATCACCGAGGAAATCATGAAGATCGCCCTGGCCCAGGCCAAGGACGGTCGCGTCCACATCCTGGGTGAAATGGCCAAGGGCCTGAACACGGCGCGCGAAGGCGTGTCGGACATGGCGCCGCGGATCACCCAGTTCCAGATCAACAAGGATAAGATCCGCGAAGTCATCGGCCCGGGTGGTAAAGTCATTCGCGAAATCTGCGAACAGACCGGCGCCAAGATCGACATCGAAGACGATGGCACGGTGCGTGTCGCGGCGGTCGATGCCACGGCGGGTGAAGCCGCCGTCAACTGGATCAAGTCGATCACCCAGGAGCCGGAAGTCGGCGCCATCTACAACGGCAAGGTCGTGAAGGTCGTCGATTTCGGCGC
>DJHY01000062.1 GCA_002433335.1 Rhodospirillaceae bacterium UBA6608
ATGCGCCGCATCCTGCAGGCGCAGGGGGCCGAGGTCATTCACCTGGGTCACAATCGCTCGGTCGACGAGGTCGTCACCGCCGCCATTCAGGAAGACGCCCACGGCATCGCCGTATCGTCCTATCAGGGCGGGCACGTTGAATACTTCAAATACATGATCGACCTGCTGCGCGAGCGGGGCCGCCCGGACATCGCCGTCTTCGGCGGGGGCGGCGGGGTTATCGTTTCGGCCGAGGTCCATGACCTGGAAGCCTACGGCGTGACCCGCGTCTATTCGCCCGAGGACGGGCGCAAGCTGGGCCTGCAGGGCATGATCGCGGATATGATCCAGCGCGCCCGGCGTGACCTGTCCGGCGACCTGCCCAATGACTTAGGTGGATTGAAGGCTGGAAACCCAGCGGAGTTGGCGCGGATCGTCACCGCGATCGAAGACGGCCGCTTGCCGGTTGAGATGCTGGCTGACATCCGCGAGACGGCGGCCGGTCGCGACACCGTGCCGGTCATCGGCATCACCGGGACCGGCGGGGCGGGTAAATCGTCCCTGACCGATGAGATCGTGCGGCGTTTCCGCTTTGGCTCAGACGAGCCGGAGATCGCGGTGATCGCCGTCGATCCGACCCGGCGAAAGACGGGCGGGGCCTTGCTCGGCGACCGCATCCGCATGAATGCCAACAACGCGCCCAATGTGTTCTTCCGCTCGCTCGCGACACGCGATGCCCGGACCGAGGTGCCGCCGGCGCTATCCGACATTATCGCCGCGACCAAGGCCGCCGGGGCAGAGATCGTGATCGTGGAGACGCCCGGGATCGGGCAGGGCGATGCCGGGATCGTGCCGTTCTGCGATCTGTCGATCTACGTCATGACGCCGGAATTCGGCGCGGCCAGCCAGCTCGAGAAAATCGACATGCTGGATTTCGCCGACGTGATCGTGATCAACAAGATGGATCGCAAGGGCGCGATGGACGCGCTGCGCGACGTGCGCAAGCAGGTTCAGCGCAACCGCGAGGAATTTGGCGCCCAGCCGGAAGACATGCCGGTGTTCGGGGCCATCGCCTCGCGCTTCAACGACGCGGGCGTGACCGCCGTCTATCAGGAACTGGTCGAGCTGATCGCCGACAAGGGCTTTCCGGCCCTGCCGCAGACGCTGCCCAGGGTCACGGTCCGCGCGTCGGAGCCGGGGTCGGCCATCGTGCCGCCGGAACGGCAGCGCTACTTGGCCGATATCGCGGGCGAAGTGCGTGGCTATCTTGCCCAGGCCGACGAGCAGGCACGCATCGCGCGGGCGCGGCAGCAGGTTTCGGAAACGGCCCGCATGCTGGGTGAAAACGGCAAGACGAACAACGACGTACAGGCCCTTGTTGAATCAAAAACCAAGGAGCTGAGCGCCGAGGCCCATGGCCTGCTCGACGCCTGGCCTGGCATTCGCGAGGCTTATTCCGGGGACGAACTGGTGGTCACCGTCCGCGACCGCGAAATCCGCAACGAGCTGACCCGCAAGACCCTGTCCGGCAACCTGATCCGCCGCGTCAGCCTGCCGAAATACGAAGACCACGGCGAATTGCTGAAATGGCTGATGCGCGAAAACCTGCCCGGCTATTTCCCGTTCACGGCGGGGGTGTTCCCGTTCAAACGGGCTGAGGAAGACCCGACCCGCATGTTCGCGGGCGAGGGCGATCCCAAGCGGACCAACGCCCGGTTCAAGTATTTGTCCAAGGATTCCCCGGCCAAGCGTCTGTCCACGGCCTTCGATTCCGTGACGCTTTACGGCTACGACCCGGACGAGCGCCCCGATATCTACGGCAAGGTCGGAAACTCCGGCGTTTCCGTGGCGACGCTGGAGGACATGCAGGAGCTTTATGACGGCTTCGACCTCTGCGCGCCCAATACCTCGGTTTCGATGACCATCAACGGCCCCGCGCCGACGATCCTGGCGATGTTCCTGAACACCGCGATCAATCAGCAGACGGCCAAGTTCGAGGCCGAGAAGGGCCGCGCCCCCGACGATGCCGAAGCGGCGGACATCCGCGCCTGGACGCTCGCCAACGTCCGCGGCACGGTGCAGGCCGACATCCTGAAGGAAGACCAGGGGCAGAATACCTGCATCTTCTCGACCGAATTCGCACTCCGGATGATGGCCGATATCCAGGCCTATTTCGTCGAGCACCGGGTACGGAACTTCTATTCCGTCTCGATCTCCGGCTATCACATCGCCGAAGCAGGCGCGAACCCGATCTCGCAATTGGCCTTTACCCTCGCCAACGGTTTTACCTTCGTCGAAGCCTATCTGGCGCGCGGGATGAAGATCGACGACTTCGCGCCGAACCTGTCGTTCTTCTTCTCCAACGGGATGGACCCGGAATACACGGTGATGGGCCGGGTCGCCCGGCGCATCTGGGCCGTGGCCATGCGCGAACGCTACGGCGCCAACGAACGGTCGCAGAAGCTGAAATACCACATCCAGACCTCGGGCCGCTCGCTGCACGCCCAGGAGATGGATTTCAACGACATCCGCACGACGCTGCAGGCGTTGATCGCGGTCTATGACAACTGCAATTCCCTGCACACCAACGCCTTCGACGAGGCCTTCACCACCCCGACTGAAGACAGCCTGCGTCGGGCCCTGGCCGTGCAGATGATCATCAACAAGGAATGGGGCCTGTCCAAGAACGAGAACCCGATCCAGGGCTCGTTCGTGATCGAGGAACTGACCGACCTGGTGGAAGAGGCCGTGCTGCAGGAATTCGAGCGCATTTCCGAGCGCGGAGGTGTGCTGGGGGCCATGGAAACCGGCTATCAGCGGGGCAAGATCCAGGAAGAATCGCTCTACTACGAAACCCTGAAGCACGACGGCACCCTGCCGATCGTCGGGGTGAATACCTTCCTGAACCCGAACCAGGACTCGAACCTGGCCGAACCGCCGCTGCAACGTTCGTCCGACGACGAAAAGCGCAACCAAATCGGGCGGTTGCGGACGTTCCAGGATGGCAACAAAGCCGCCGCCGAGGCCGCCTTGGCCGACCTGAAGGCAGCGGCGCGCAGCGATGGGAACATCTTCGCCGCCTTGATGCAGGCCGTGAAATCGTGTTCCCTGGGTCAGATCACCGACGCTTTGTTCGACGCGGGTGGTCAGTACCGCCGAAACATGTAGCGGGGCAGGGGCCGACGGCCTTTGTTCCTCGGGCGGTGAAACCAGGGAAAGGCCCCGCCCATGGCCGGGAAAGACGACGTATACTTGCCGGAAGTGCTGTTCGAGTTGCACCCGCAAGGGCGCTATATGCGCGTCGTCGCCATCGATCCGCGATCGGGGGTCGAGGTTATTTCGATCTGTGACGCGAAATATTCACAGACCATGATCAAGCGCTTGGCGGCCCGGAAGCTGAAATACGTTCTGCGCAAGCGGCGGGCCGAAATCCTGTCCGGCGAAGCCAAGCGCCCCGGACGCACGGACCTCCTGGCCTAAGGCCATTTGTCGCCTGACAATTCCACGCTTGATTTTCCGGGCCGTTTCCAACATTTGGAAGCCTGTAAATCCCTTGTGTTCGTGTGGCGGCATGAATCGAGATGTGGTATCACTGCCGCCGGACGAACGCAGCCTCCAGACACGTAGCCTCTAGACACTAGGTGAACGCCTTGAGCACCAAACCCATCGCCATCGCCTGCGATCACGCGGGCTTTGATTTGAAATCCGAGTTGCTCAAGCAGCTTGCCTACATGGGCCATGAGGTCCTGGACCTGGGAACCAACTCCGAAGATTCCGTTGATTACCCGGATTTCGGCTACGCGATGGCCAAGGCTATCAAGGACGGCCGGGCGGAGCAGGGTGTTCTGGTTTGCGGCTCCGGCATCGGCATTTCGATCGCCGCCAACCGCTACCCCGAAGTTCGCGCCGCGTTGATCCACGATGCCCTGGGCGCCCGCATGTGCCGTCAGCACAACGACGCCAACGTGATCTGCTTCGGTGGCCGGATGATCGGCATCGAAACCGCCAAGGACTGCCTGAAGCTGTTCCTGGAAACCGAATTTGAAGGGGGCCGCCACGGCCGCCGGGTAAACAAACTGTCCGATCCGGCGTAACTGCCGCCCCGGACTTTCCGTCAAAGTACAAGGCGCCGTCGGCAGGATCGAAGGCGCCATCACTGATCCTGAGGACTGTTGAAATCATGACGAAGTACGCCGATCCGTCCCTGAACCGTTTCTTCGAAGCCCCGCTGTCCGAAACCGACCCGGAGCTTTATGGCGCCGAGCGTTCGGAACTGAAGCGTCAGCAGGACAAGATCGAACTGATCGCCTCGGAAAACATCGTGTCCCGCGCGGTGATGGAAGCCCAGGGCGGCGTGATGACCAACAAGTACGCCGAAGGCTATCCGGGTAAGCGCTATTACGGCGGCTGTGAATACGTCGACGTGGCGGAAACCCTGGCCATCGAGCGCGCCAGGAAGCTGTTCAACTGCGGCTTCGCCAACGTGCAGCCTCATTCCGGCGCACAGGCCAACGGCGCCGTCATGCTGGCCCTGGTCAAGCCGGGCGACACCATCATGGGCATGTCCCTGGCCGCCGGCGGTCACCTGACCCACGGTGCGCCGCCCGCAATGTCCGGCAAATGGTTCGACGCCGTGCAGTACGGCGTGCGCAAGCAGGACGCCCGCGTCGATTTCGACGAGGTCGAGGAACTGGCCATGGAGCATAAGCCCAAGGTCATCATCGCCGGTGGCTCGGCCTATCCGCGCACCCTGGATTTCCCCAAGTTCCGGGAAATCTGCGACAAGGTCGGCGCGCTGATGATGGTCGACATGGCCCATTTTGCGGGCCTGGTCGCCGCCGGGGTGCACCCGAGCCCGTTCCCCTATGCCGATATCGCAACCACGACCACGCATAAAACCCTGCGCGGCCCGCGCGGCGGCATGATCCTGACCAACGACGAAGCGATCGCCAAAAAGGTCAATTCAGCGGTGTTCCCGGGCCTGCAAGGCGGTCCGCTGATGCATGTCATCGCCGCCAAGGCCGTGGCCTTCGGCGAAGCGCTGCGCCCTGAGTTCAAGGACTATTCCCAGCGCGTCGTCGATAACGCCGCCGCCCTGGCCGATACCCTGATCAGCCGCGGCTTCGACATCGTCGCGGGCGGGACCGACACGCATCTGATGCTGGTCGATCTGCGGTCCAAGGGTCTGACCGGCGTCAAGGCCGAGGACGCCATGGAAAACGCCCGCATGACCTGTAACAAGAACGGCGTCCCGTTCGATCCGGAAAAGCCGACCGTGACCTCGGGCATCCGCCTGGGCTCCCCGGCGGGCACCACGCGCGGCTTCGGCGTGGCCGAATTCAAGCAGATCGGCAACCTGATCGCCGACGTGCTGGACGGCCTGGCCGCTAATCCCGACGACAACTCGGCGGCGGAAAAGGCCGCGGGCGAGGCTGTCGGCAAGCTGTGCAGCGACTTCCCGATTTACGGCAATCTCTGAAATAGTAACGGCTTGTTTAGAACCGGGCGGTTAGAACAGCACAAAATATAGGGGAGATAGACCGATGCGGTGCCCATTCTGCGGACATGAAGACTCTCAGGTGAAGGACTCCCGGCCGACGGAAGACGGCTCGGCTGTTCGCCGCCGCCGCTTCTGCCCGGCCTGCGGCGCGCGCTGGACAACGTTTGAGCGGGTCCAACTGCGTGAACTGGTCGTGGTAAAGAAGGACGGCGAGAAGATGGCCTTCGACCGCGAAAAGCTGCTGAAATCCTTGCGGATAGCGTTGCGCAAGCGCCCCGTCGACGAAGACCGGATAGAGCGCATCGTCAACTCAATACAGCGTCGTTTGGAAACCCTGGGCGAGAACGAAATCCCGTCCAAGGTGATCGGCGAAATGGTCATGGAAAACCTGGCCAACCTGGATCAGGTCGCTTACGTGCGCTTCGCCTCGGTCTACCGCAACTTCCGCGAAGCCAAGGATTTCGAGGCTTTCGTCGAGAACCTGGGCGGTGAAGACGACTAACCCGTTCACCCAGAACGATCGGCGTTTCATGGGCGCGGCCCTTGGCCTTGCCCGGCGCGGATTGGGCAATGTCGCGCCCAATCCGGCGGTCGGTTGCGTCCTGGTCCGCCCGGACCTGGATGGCGGCATAACCGGCGGCGGGCGCATCGTCGGGCGGGGCTGGACCCAGCCGGGCGGACGCCCTCATGCCGAAACCGAAGCCCTGAGGCGCGCCGGAGCCCTGGCCAACGGGGCCACGGCGTATGTCACGCTGGAACCTTGTTGCCATACGGGCAAAACCGGGCCCTGCACCGAAGCCCTGATTGCCGCCGGGGTGACCCGCGTGGTCGTCGCCGTGGTCGATCCCTTCGCCAAGGTCGCGGGGCAGGGCATCAAGGATCTGCGCGCAGCGGGGCTGACGGTCGATACTGGCCTGTTCGAAGCCAAGGCGGCGGAGGTCAACGCCGGGTTCTTCAAAAGCGTTTCCGAAAACCGACCCCTGGTGACCCTGAAAGTTGCGTCCAGCCTGGACGGCCGCATCGCCGTCGCCAATGGCGACAGCAAATGGTTGACCGGCCCGCAAGCGCGCGAGCGCGGCCATCTGATGCGCGCACAGGCCGATGCCATCCTGGTCGGCGGCGGCACGGTGACGGCGGACGATCCCGATCTGACCTGTCGCCTGCCGGGAATGACCGGCCGCTCGCCGGTGCGGGTGGTGATGGCCAGCGGCCTATCTGCTCAGAGCAAGCTGTACAAGGCCGCCGGAGACCCGCCTGTCTGGTTGATGTCCGGACCCAAGTCCGATTCGCAACCACCTGCGAAAGAAGGATTTTCGACCTTTAAGGTTGAGGGTGATGCGAATGGGCGACCGGATCCAGCAGCCGTCCTCGCCAAGCTGGCGGAGCAGGGGATCACCCGCCTGTTGATCGAAGGCGGCGGCACCGTCGCGGCCAGTTTTCTCAAGGCCGGATTGATCGACCGCATCGCCTGGTTCCATGCTCCGGTGATCGTCGGCGGCGACGGTCTGCCCGCCATCGCGGGCCTGTCCACGGCCCGAATGGCCGATGCTTTGCGCCTGGAGCGGCTGTCCGTCGAAGTTATCGGCGAAGATGTCTTGGAAATGCTGGCGGTTCATCCCCGACCGGCGTAAGAAACAGGCATGTTTACTGGAATCATCACCGACGTCGGCCGGGTCCGCGCCATCGAGCATACGGATGACGGCCGTCTTGAGATCGAAACGGCCTTCGATACCACCGATATCGCCATCGGGGCCTCTGTCGCTTGTTCCGGCTGCTGCCTGACCGTGGTCGAAAAAGGCCCGGGTTGGCTGGCTTTCGAAGCCTCGGGCGAGACCCGGCGTTTGACCGTGCTGGGCAATTGGGCCGAAGGTGCTTCGGTCAATCTCGAACGCGCGCTCAAGGCCGGGGACGAGCTGGGCGGGCATATCGTGTCCGGGCATGTCGACGGCATGGGGGAACTGGTCGGACGCGAGGCCGAGGGCGAGTCCCTGAAGCTGACGTTCCGCGCGCCGGACAGCCTGTCGCCCTATATCGCGGCCAAGGGGTCGATCACCATTGATGGCGTGTCCCTGACCGTCAACACGGTCGATGGCAACGACTTTACCGTCAACATTATCCCCCATACCCAGGACCAGACGACGCTGGGCGGCTTGGCCGTCGGCGGCGCGGTGAATCTGGAAATCGATATGCTGGCGCGCTATGTTGCGCGCCTGTTGCAAGCGCAGGGTAAAGCTCCTTGAAATTACAAGACGTTAACGCATACGACGGCGTCCTTTCGCCGATCGAGGACATCATCGAGGATGCCCGAAACGGCCGGATGTTCATTCTGGTCGATGACGAAGAACGCGAGAACGAGGGCGATCTGGTCATTCCGGCCCAGATGGCCACGCCGGACGCGATCAATTTCATGGCGCGCTTTGGGCGCGGCCTGATCTGTTTGGCGTTGACCCGCGACCGGGTCGAAAAGCTGAACCTGCCGCATATGAGCCGGACCAATTCGTCCCGGCACCAGACGGCCTTTACTGTCTCAATCGAAGCCCGCGAAGGCGTGACCACGGGGATTTCCGCCTCGGACCGGGCGCGGACCATTTCCGTCGCCATCGATCCGGCGCGGGGTGCGGCGGACATCGCCACACCGGGTCATATCTTCCCGCTCGAAGCCCGCGACGGCGGTACCCTGGTTCGTGCCGGGCACACGGAAGCCGCCGTGGACGTTGCGCGTCTGGCCGGGTTGAACCCCGCCGGGGTGATCTGCGAGATCATGAACGACGACGGCACCATGGCGCGGCTGCCGGACCTGGTCGAATTCGCGCAGCACCACGATCTGAAGATCGCGACCATTGCCGATCTGATTGCCTATCGCCGTCAGAACGACCGTTTGGTCACGAAGATCTTGGAAACGCCATTCGAAAGCCGCCACGGCGGCGACTTCACCATGGCGATCTATCGCAACACCGTGGCCTATGCCGAGCACATCGCCCTGATCAAAGGCGACGTGACCGCAGGCGGGCCCGTGCCCGTGCGCATGCATGCCTTGAACGTGTTGGAAGACGTTTTGGGCGATAGCTCGCGTGGGGCCGACGGCCAGTTGCAGCGCTCGATGGAGATCATCGGCGAAATGGGCCGTGGCGTTATCGTGCTGATCCGCGAACCCATGCCGACCAGTCTGTCCGACCGGGTCAAGGCCAAGCTGGGTGAGGGCGAAAAGCCGTCCGGTCAGCTCCGCGACTACGGTGTCGGCGCGCAGATCCTGACGGACCTGGGTATCAAGGAAATGATTTTGCTGACCAATTCGGAAAAGACCGTGATCGGCCTGGAAGGCCATGGCCTGACCATCGTCGGCCGCCAAGGCATCGAACGGAGTGCCTCATGAGCGCCGCCGCGGCCCGCACGGGGCGGGTTCTGATCGTTGAATCCCGCTATTACGCGCAGTTCACGGACGGCCTGATCGCCGGCGCCACGCCGTTGATCGAGGAAGCCGGATATCAGATCGATCGCCTGGAAGTGCCCGGCGTGTTCGAAATCCCGGCGGCGATCCGCCATGCGGCCCTCGGCCCGAACGGCGGCGGGCATGACGGCTATCTGGCCTTTGGCTGCGTCATCCGGGGCGAAACCAGCCATTACGACCACATCTGCAACGAAGCCAGCCGGGCCATCATGGACCTGACCATGAACGACGGCCTGGCAATCGGGTTCGGCATCCTGACCTGTGAGAACGGGGCGCAGGCGGAAGTCCGCGCCGATCCGAAGGGTAAGAACAAGGGCGCTGAAGCCGCCCGCGCCTGTTTGGCGATGATCGACGTCAAACATCGCTTTGGGGGAGCATAAAACCATGACCGCGACCCGTTCCGCGCCGTTGAGCGCGGCCCGTCTGGCTGCTGTTCAGGCATTGTATGAAATGGATTTGGCCGGGGCCCAGGCCGACGCCGTGTTGACCGACATCATGGCCGAGCGCTGGTCGTCCGCCGCCATCGAAGGCGAGGGCGAACATGGCGAGGACGATGCCTTCACGCCGCCGGATCAGGACCTGCTGAAAGAGCTGGTCGCGGGCGTAAACGGCGACATGGCCAGCATCGATCGCTATCTGAAGATGGCGCTGAACCATCCCCATACGGTCGAAACCTTGGAAACCCTGCTGCGTGCCGTGCTGCGCGCGGCGGTGTTCGAAATGGCCCATCGGCACCAGGTTCCGGCGGTCGTCGTGATCAAGGAATACGTCGACGTGGCCGATGCCTTTTTCGATGGGCGCGAACCGGCGCTGGTCAACGGGTTGCTCGATCATTTGGGCCGTGAACTGCGCCCGACGGAGTTTTCCTGACCGGCTGCCTGATGCTGTTTTCTGGGAAAGAGGACGGCCGACGAAATGAGCAACAGTAACGATCCGCAGGCCCTGGGTGAATTCGGCCTGATCGAGACTTATTTCCGCCCCTTGACCCTGGGCCGGGCCGAGGCCCTGCGCCTTTTGGATGACGCGGGAATCTTGACCGTTGCGAAAGGCGAACAGTTGGTGGTGACCACCGACGCCCTGGTCGCGGGCCGCCACTTCCTGGCCGACGGGCCGGCCGAAGACCTGGGGCAGAAGGTGCTGGGCGTCAATTTGTCCGACTTGGCGGCCATGGGGGCCAAGCCCCTGGCCTATACCCTGGCCCTGGCCGCGCCCAAGTCGATCACCGGGGTATGGCTGGAATCCTTCACCGATGGCTTGGCGGCGGCGCAGGCCCTGCACGGCATCTTCCTGTTGGGCGGCGACACGGTTTCGACCGATGGCCCCCTGACACTGTCGATCACCGCGATGGGGACGGTGCCGAGCGGCCAGGCCTTGTTGCGCTCCGGCGCGCGGGTCGGCGACGACGTTTATGTTTCAGGCACCATCGGTGATGCGGCCTTGGGCCTGCTGGTCGCCCGTGATGGGCGAAAATTGGCCGATGATCAGGGAAATGCTTTCCTTCGTGGGCGATATGACCGCCCTAGGCCGCGATGTTTGCTGGGCCGCAAGTTGATCGGATTGGCCACGGCCTGCGCCGATGTCTCTGACGGATTGGTCGCGGATGCCGGGCATATCGCCGAAACATCCGGTGTCGGGATTGAAATCAAGGTCGCGGATCTGCCGCTGTCGGCGGCGGCCTTGGCGGCGCTCGCGGCCTATCCGACGCTGATTACCACGGTCGTTTCCGGTGGGGACGACTACGAATTGGTATTCACGGCGCCACCGGGGGCGGCGCGGGAAATTCTGAATGCTTCGGCGCGGACCGACATCGACGTTACCCGAATCGGATCAGTAGTCGAAGGTAGCGGGGTCCGCGTGATCGACCGGAATGGCCAGGACTTGGAGGTCGGAGCCGGGGGGTACCGACATTTATGACCGGCCCCTGACCAGGGGCCGCAGGTCCGTTGCGCCGAGCCGATAGGCCTGCATAATGGCCGCAGGGACTGAACAGAAAGAACGACAGGCGAAAGCAGAAAGCATGAAGAAGATCTTTGTCGGCTTTATTGTCCTGATCTGCATTCTTGGCGGTGCGGTCGGCGTGATGAAATGGATGGAGTTGGGCCCCTTCGCCAACCCGCATGCCGAAGAAGCCAAGCCGAAGAAGCCGACCAAGGGCGACGCCAAGTTTGTCGAGATGACTCCCTTATTGATCAACGTGTTGGGCGATTCCAAGGTGCTCGGAAACTTCCAGTTCGAGCTGAAATTGGAAGTCTGGAACGAAGATCATTACGACGAAGTTCGTAAGATGACGCCGGTTCTGAAGGATGCGTTCTTCAAGGACCTGCATACCTTTATCCCGCGCATGTTGAAGGAACAGGATCAGCTGAACCTGGCGATCCTGCAGCAGCGGCTAAAGATGCGGGCCGACATGGTCCTGGGCAAACACGTGGTCCAGAACGTCCTGATTCAGTCGGTCGTAGATACCCCCCCGAAGTAACCCTCATGGTGGGTCTTGGCCGGAGCAACCGCCCCTGATCGGCGGTTGCTTTTGCCTTTAGACTTTGCTTATGTTCCAAAGGCTTTCGGTCGTTTGACCGATTGATCCCAAGGCTAAAAAAATAAAGCCAAATAACAATCTTTGGCGCCGCCAGTGGGATAGGGGAGATTAGTCCAGGCGGCGTTATCAACATCCATGAAAAGGGTATCTGAATAATGTCGCTTTACACCTTGGTTATTGCCTGCGGTGTCCTGGCGCTGCTGTACGGGGCGTATGCTGTGCGCTCCGTTCTGTCGGCCCCGGCCGGCAACGCGAAAATGCAGGAAATCGCCCTTGCGATCCAGGAAGGGGCCGCTGCTTATTTGAACCGCCAATACACCACCATTGCCGTGGTCGGGGCGGTGATCGGCATCCTGCTCGGTCTGAAACTGGGTATGACCGTCGCAGTTGGTTATTTCATTGGAGCCATCCTGTCGGGTGCGGCCGGCTATATCGGCATGAACGTTTCCGTTCGCGCCAACGTGCGCACGGCCGAAGCCGCTCAGTCCCAGGGACTGGCCGGTGGCTTGAACATTGCGTTCAAGGCCGGCGCCGTCACCGGCATGCTGGTGGTCGGTCTGGCCCTGTTGGGCGTCGCCGGGTATTACACGGCGCTGCGCGGGATGATCGACACCACCACCACCGAAGGCATGCGTCACGTGCTCGAGGCCCTGGTGGCCCTCGGCTTCGGCGCTTCGCTGATTTCGATCTTCGCCCGTCTGGGAGGCGGCATCTTCACCAAGGGTGCCGATGTGGGCTCCGACCTTGTCGGTAAGATCGAAGCAGGTATCCCGGAAGACGATCCCCGCAACGCGGGCGTCATCGCGGACAACGTCGGCGACAACGTCGGCGATTGCGCCGGTATGGCCGCCGACCTGTTCGAAACCTACGCCGTGACCGTGGTTGCGACCATGTTGCTGGCCGCGATCTTCTTTACCGGTGCCGCTCAGGAACAGATGATGCTGTTCCCGCTGGTCATCGGCGCGGTCTGCATCGTCGGCTCGGTCGTCGCGACCTGGTTCGT
>DJHY01000213.1:0-11432 GCA_002433335.1 Rhodospirillaceae bacterium UBA6608
TCGCGCAGGTACATGCGCACCGGGTCGTCGGTACGGCCCAGGTCGTTTTCGTCGACGTTACCGGCGGGGGAGCTGCTGCTCTTTTCGTCGTCGTCGCTGTCCCCGTCGCTTTCCGGGGCGTCTTCTGTTTCCTCGTTCTCGACCACGTTGATGCCCATTTCGGACAACATCGCCATGGTGTCTTCGATCTGTTCCGAGGAGACCTTTTCCGGCGGCAAGGCGCTGTTCAGGTCGTCATAGGTGACGTACCCGCGCTCTTTGCCGCGCGCGACCATCTTCTTGACGGCAGCGCCCAGGGTATCGAGAAGGGGGCTATCGCCGCCTTCTTCCTGATTGTCGCCGCTGTCTTGATCTTTAGCTTGTGCTTTTGCCACGCTCGACCTCTAAATCCGTTTCCGAGGAACGCCGCCCCCGCCGACCCGCCATCCTTTAGGCCAGGGCCGGTTTCAAATCCTTTAATGGCGTTCCCGATGCCTGTTTTGTGAAAATTCGTCCCGTCGATCCCGCTCAGGCGGCCCATTGGGGCCTATTCGTAAGCGGCGCTCGATTGTTTGCTTTCGTCCATCATCCGTCGAACCCGAACGACCCATTGCATGTTCTCGTCCGACGGATCACGTCGGACAGCATCACAGGCCGCTTGGAGTTCGGACTCCAAGTCCTCTCCGCGCAAGTGGTTGATGGTCGCTTCCCAACCCCGTCTGGCCTCTGCAAGTCCCGCATCGGGTCGCGCGAATGATGCATGATCATATGTACGCGCGCTTAATAGGTGGCTCAGCGCCTGGGAATAACCCTGCTGTGACAAGTGGTTTACAACCCCTTCCGTGTCAAGGGGTAAACCACCCGCGTGGGTGATTAATAACGCCTGACGCAGATTGTCAAGGTTCGCATCGGGCAAGGACAGGCGGCCCAGGTCCTCTTCGACCTCGGCCAGAAGCTCGGGATGGTTGATCGCCGTGGCCAAAAGGATCGCTCCGCGCAGGCGCGCGCTCTCCACCGGTTTGGCGTCGTCCGTATCGGCCCGCAGGCGGTTCGCCGGGAAATTCCAGTTGGGCCCGGCTCCGCGCCGACCGCCCTGAAACCCGCCGCGCCCGGGGCGTCCGCCGCCCCGACCGCCGCCGGGGCCGTCCGGCCAAAGGCGGCTTTTGAAGAATTCCTGGAAATAGCGCCGCACCGTCGGATCGGGAATATCGCGGATACGCTGGTCCAGACGTTTGTTCAGGTCGGCCCGGCCCTCGGGCGTGGGCGGCAGGCTGCCGCCGGATTCCACCCGCCAGACCAGTTCCGACAACGCCATCGCCCCATCGACCAGCTCGTCAAAGGCCGCGCGGCCCTGGCCTTGGACCAGGCTGTCCGGGTCCTCTCCGCTGGGCATCATGGCGAAGCGCAGGCCGAAACCGGCTTTCAGCAGGGGCAGGGCCCTCTCGGCGGCGCGGGCGGCGGCGCGTTGGCCCGCCGCGTCCCCGTCGAAGCACAGCACCGGTTCCGGCGCCAGCCGCCACAACAGGCCGATCTGGTCCTCGGTCAGGGCCGTGCCCAGGGGGGCGACAGCATGACCGACCCCGGCCTGGGCCAGGGCGATGACATCCATATAGCCTTCGCAGACCACGACCGTCCCGGCGGCGCGGATCGCGTCCTTGGCCTGGGCTAGGCCGTATAGGTTGCGGCCCTTGTGGAACAGGCTGGTTTCGGGCGAATTCAGGTACTTCGGGCCGTCCCCGGCCAACAGCCGTGCGCCGAAGGCAATGACCTGCCCCTGGCGGTCGGTGATCGGGAACATGACCCGCCCGCGAAAGCGGTCGTAGGGATCGCGTCCGCGGTCGTCCGGCTGAACCAGTAGGCCCGCGGCGATCATCAGGCTTTCCTCGACCCCTTCACCGGCCAGCATGGCTTTCAGCTTGCCGCGGCCGTCGGGGGAATAGCCCAGGCGGAACCGCTTGATGGTCTCGTCGGTCAGGCCACGCCCGCGCAGGTAGTCCAGGGCGGCGCGGCCCTCGGGCATGCGCAGGCATTTCTCGAAGAACGCGGCGGCCATTTCGACCACTTCGGCCAGGGTCTTGTTGCGGGCGCGGCGCTGGCGGTCCTCGGGCGTTTCCTCGGGCATGGCCATACCCGCTTCGCCGGCCAGGCGCTGGATCGCCTCGCGGAATTCCAGGCCTTCGGTCTCCATCACGAAATCGATGATGCTGCCGTGGGCGCCGCAGCCGAAGCAGTGATAATGGTCTTCGTAGACGTAGAAACTCGGCGTCTTTTCCTTATGGAATGGGCAGCAGCCCTTAGTGTCCCGGCCCGAGCGGACGAGCTTGACCCGCCGCCCGACGACATCGGCAGCCGGCAGACGCGTTTTCAGTTCTTCCAGAAAATCGGGTGGGATCGCCATGCGTCAGTTTAAAGCACGAAAGCGAGGCAAGCACAGCGGGGCAAATAAGTCCCGGAAGGCACAGTTATTCATGCCATTCAAAAGTTGTTCACAGGGGGCTGTGGATCGAATGCCGAGGCGAATCGCTCGGTCCGGGCATTGGCGGCCCGGACTGGCGATATGCGGTTCGGCTGTTCAGCAGAGCTTTTCTTTGACCAGGGCGCTGGCTTTGGTGAAGTCCATGCGGCCGGCGAACTGCTTTTTCAGCTCGCCCATGCATTTACCCATGTCCTTGATGCAGTCGGCGCCGGTGGTCTGAATAACCGTGGTGACGGCGTCGGCGATCTCGTCTTCGGACATTTGCTGCGGCAGAAACCCTTGAATAACGACGATTTCCTCGCGTTCGCGGTCGGCCAAATCCTGGCGGTTGCCGTCTTCGTAGGCCTTGGCGCTTTCGTTGCGCTGTTTGATCATCGACTGCAGCAGCGACAAAATCTCGTCGTTGGAGATTCCGTCCTGATTGCCCTTGTCGCGGGCGGCGATGTCGCGGTCCTTGATGGCGGCGCTGATCAGGCGCAGGGTGGCCGTGGCGCAGGCGTTCTTGTTCTTGATCGAGTCTTTAAGCGCAGCGGAAATCTGCTCGCGTAGCATGGGTATGCCCCGGTTATGGCGGAAGTCGCGGACCCTAGCCTAAAACCGCTTTTAAGGCAAATGCCATCCGATTCTTTAAGGTATTGAAATATATGGATATTTTTTCTCAAACGAGTCTTGACCTCTTCCCGGCCAACGCGTAGAAGCTTGTTTCCAACGCATTGCGGGTTAGCGCCCCCGGCACGGCCCCTGATGCCTTGGTCCAACCCCAGCCGAAAAAGTTGATTATGTCCGAAGCTACCAAGCCCGCGACCACGAGCGTGGCCGCTCAACCGCCGAACGCAAACGCGGCCCTGGTGCTGGCGTCCGGCGAGGTTTTCTGGGGTCGCGGCGCGGGAGCCCAGACGGGTCCCGGCGGCGCTTCCGTCGGTGAAATCTGTTTCAACACCTCGATCACCGGGTATCAGGAAATCCTGACCGACCCGTCCTACGCGGGGCAGATCATCACCTTCACCTTCCCCCATGTCGGCAACGTCGGCGCCAACCCTGAAGATATGGAAACGATCACGCCCGCCGCGCGCGGTGCGGTGATGCGCGCCGATATTACCGAGCCGGCCAACTGGCGCGCCGCCCAGCACCTGGACGCCTGGCTGAAATCTTTCGGCCTGACGGCGGTCACCGGGGTCGATACGCGCCGCCTGACGCGCTTGATCCGCGACGGCGGGGCTCCCAACGGCCTGGTCGCCTATAAGGAAGACGGCCCGCTCGACATCGCGGCCCTGATCGAACAGGCGCGGGGCTTCTCCGGCCTGGAAGGCCTGGACCTGGCCAAGGACGTCTCCTGCGCCCAAACCTATTCCTGGGACACCACCGCCTGGACCCTGGGCGAAGGCTTCGGCAAGCTGGAAAATCCCAAGCATCACGTGGTCGCGGTCGATTTCGGCGCCAAGCAGAACATCCTGCGCTGCCTTGCGTCCGAGGGCTGCAAGGTCACGGTCGTGCCCGCCACGGCCACGGCCGAGGACGTGTTGAAGCATAAGCCCGACGGTTTGTTCCTGTCGAACGGCCCGGGCGATCCGGCGGCGACCGGCGAATACGCCGTGCCGATGGTTCAGGGCGTGATGGAAACGGGCCTGCCGGTGTTCGGCATCTGCCTGGGCCACCAAATCCTGGCCCTGGCCCTGGGGGCCAAGACCTCGAAGATGCATCTGGGCCACCGCGGCGGCAACCAGCCGGTCAAGGACCTGGAAACCGGCAAGGTCGAAATCACCAGCCAGAACCACGGCTTCGTGGTCGAGCGCGACAGCCTGCCCGCGGGCGTGGTCGAAACCCACCGCTCGTTGTTCGACGGCTCCCTCGAAGGGCTGAAGGTCGAAGGCAAGCCGGTGTTCTCGGTCCAGTACCACCCCGAAGCCTCCCCCGGCCCGCAGGACAGCCATTACCTCTTCAAGCGGTTCGTGAAGCTGATGGATGAGAAAGCCTGAGCAATGCCCAAACGTACAGACATCAAATCCATCCTGATCATCGGCGCCGGGCCGATCGTCATCGGTCAGGCCTGCGAATTCGATTATTCCGGCGCGCAAGCCTGTAAGGCCCTGCGCGAGGAAGGCTACCGGGTCATCCTGGTGAACTCGAACCCGGCCACGATCATGACCGATCCGAGCATGGCCGACGCAACCTATATCGAGCCGATCACCCCCGAGATGGTCGAAAAGATCATCGCCAAGGAACGGCCGGACGCGCTGCTGCCGACCATGGGCGGGCAGACGGGCCTGAACACCGGGATCGCCCTGGCCGAAAACGGCGTGCTGGAAAAATACGGGGTCGAGATGATCGGCGCCGACGCCGAGGTGATCGCCAAGGCCGAAGACCGTCAGCTGTTCCGCGACGCGATGGAAAAGATCGGCCTGGATTGCCCGAAATCCCGGGTCGTCAATTCCATGGCCGAAGGGCTGGAAGCGCTGCAGGAAGTGGGTCTGCCCGCGATCATCCGCCCGTCCTTCACCATGGGCGGCATCGGCGGCGGCATCGCCTATACCAAGCCGGAATTCGAGAAGATCGTCGCCGGCGGCCTGTCGGCCAGCCCGGTCACCGAAGTCCTGGTCGAGGAAAGCGTCCTCGGCTGGAAGGAATACGAGATGGAAGTCGTCCGCGACTGCGCGGACAACTGCATCATCATCTGTTCGATCGAAAACATCGACCCGATGGGCGTGCACACCGGCGACAGCATCACCGTCGCCCCGGCGCTGACCCTGACGGACAAGGAATATCAGATCATGCGCAACGCCTCGCTGGCGGTCCTGCGCGAGATCGGCGTCGATACGGGCGGCTCGAACGTGCAGTTCGCCGTGAACCCGGAAAACGGCCGCATGATCGTGATCGAAATGAACCCGCGCGTGTCGCGTTCGTCGGCCCTGGCGTCCAAGGCCACGGGCTTCCCGATCGCCAAGATCGCGGCCAAGCTGGCCGTCGGCTACACGCTGGACGAACTGGACAACGACATCACCGGCGTGACCCCGGCCAGCTTCGAGCCGACCATCGATTACGTCGTCACCAAAATCCCGCGTTTCACCTTCGAAAAATTCCCGGGCGCCGAGCCGACCCTGACCACGTCGATGAAATCCGTCGGCGAGGCCATGGCGATGGGCCGCTGCTTCGCGGAAAGCCTGCAGAAGGGGCTGCGCTCCATGGAAACGGGCCTGACCGGCCTGAACGACGTCGAGATCGAGGGCCTGATCCCCGATGCCGGGTTCGAGACCAACCGCGACGTTATCCGCGCCGCCATTTCGCGCCCGTCGCCGGACCGCATCCTGGCCATCGCCGAGGCCCTGCGCCAGGGAATGTCGGTCGAGGAAGCCGCCCAGATCACCAAATACGATCCCTGGTTCCTGGAACAGATGAAAGCCATCGTCGACGCCGAGGCCGGGGTTAAGAAAAACGGCCTGCCGACCGACGCGGGCGGCTGGCTGAAGCTGAAGAAGATGGGCTTCTCCGACGCCCGTCTGGCGGAAATCTCCGGCAAGACCGCGCTGGACGTGTCCGAGGCGCGCCGCGCCCAGGGCATCAAGCCGGTCTACAAGCGGGTTGATACCTGCGCCGCCGAATTCCCGGCCAAGACGTCCTACATGTATTCCGCCTACGAAGGCGACGGCTCGCGCGAGCCGGAAAATGAAGCCGAGCCGACGGAACGGACCAAGGTCGCGATCCTGGGCGGCGGGCCGAACCGTATCGGCCAGGGCATCGAATTCGATTACTGCTGCGTCCACGCGGCCTATGCGCTGAAGGAAACCGGGTACGAGGCCATCATGGTCAACTGCAACCCGGAAACGGTTTCGACCGATTACGACACCTCGGACCGGCTGTTCTTCGAACCGCTGACCGCCGAAGACGTGATCGAGCTGATCCGCGTCGAACAGTCCAAGGGCGATTTCAAGGGCGTGATCGTGCAGTTGGGCGGTCAAACGCCGCTGAAACTGTCGCTGGCCCTGGAAAGCGCCGGGATCCCGATCCTCGGCACCTCGCCGGACGCGATCGATCTGGCCGAGGACCGCGAACGCTTCCAGAAGCTTCTGCAGGACCTCAACCTGCGCCAGCCGGCCAACGGCCTGGCCCGGTCGCAAGCCGAGGCCGAAGCCGTTGCCGAACGTATCGGCTATCCGCTGGTCATCCGGCCGTCTTACGTGTTGGGCGGACGGGCCATGGAAATCGTCCATGATCTGGGCGCCCTGCGCCGCTACATGACCGACGCGGTCAAGGTTTCGGGTGATTCTCCGGTGCTGCTCGACAGCTATCTGCAGGACGCCATCGAAGTCGATGTCGACGCCCTGTCCGACGGCACGGACGTGTTTGTCGCCGGGATCATGCAGCATATCGAGGAAGCGGGCATCCATTCGGGCGACAGCGCCTGTTCGCTGCCCCCGTTCTCGCTTTCGCCGGAAACCATGGCCGAGCTGGAACGCCAGGCCCATGCCCTGGCCAAGGGCCTGAACGTGGTCGGCCTGATGAACGTGCAGTTCGCGGTCAAGGACGGCGAGATTTACATCCTCGAGGTCAATCCCCGCGCCTCGCGCACGGTCCCGTTCGTGGCCAAGGCCACGGGCATTCCGGTTGCCAAGATCGCGACCCGCCTGATGTGCGGCGAAAAGCTGGCCGATATGGACCTTGCCTCGCGCGCCAATGACAAGCATGTCGCGGTCAAGGAAGCGGTGTTCCCGTTCTCGCGGTTCCCCGGCGTCGATACGGTGCTGGGTCCGGAAATGAAGTCGACCGGCGAGGTCATGGGCCTGGACGTCGATTTCCCGCGCGCCTTCGCCAAATCGCAGTTGGCGGCGGGGATGAGCCTGCCGTCGTCCGGCACGGTCTTCATCTCGGTCAAAGACCGGGATAAGGCACGCACGGCCGAACTGGCCCGCCGTCTGGTCGCCCTGGGCTTCGACATCGTCGCCACCGGCGGCACGCAACGCTTCCTGGCCGAACAGGGCCTGGAAGTCACCCGCATCAACAAGGTGCTGGAAGGCCGCCCGCATTGCGAAGACGCCCTGGTCAACGGTGACATTCACTTGGTCATCAATACCACCGAAGGGTCCCAGGCGATCGAGGATTCCCGCTCCATCCGCCGTTCGGCGCTGGAGAACAGCGTGCCCCATTACACGACCCTGACGGCCGCCGCGGCCGCCGTCGAGGCCATGGAAGCGCTGGCCCACGGGACGCTTGAAGTGGCGCCGCTTCAGGATTACTTTTCTCGGACGTACTAGAGCAATCCGACATAAACCGGTGTTTCAGGGGCCCTTTGTATGAGGGCCGACACCATGTTGTTGTCTTTGTTGACGCGCCCGGGAGAGGCGCAGGGGAAGCGGTAAGATGGATAAAGTCCCGATGACGCGCGAGGGCCTGAAGGCCCTGGAAGATGAACTCAAGCGGCTCAAGACCGAAGAGCGTCCTGCCGTCATTCAAGCCATCGCCGCCGCGCGCGAACACGGCGACCTGTCGGAAAATGCCGAATACGATGCCGCCCGTGAAAAGCAGGGTTTCATCGAAGGACGTGTCGCCGAATTGGAAGCGGTGATCAGCCTGGCCGAAGTCATCGACACCACCGGCATGACCGGGGATACCGTCCGCTTCGGCGCGACCGTGGTCCTGGCCGATGACGACACCGGCGAGGAAGTGACCTACCGCATCGTCGGTCAGCACGAAGCGAATTTGGAGCACGGCAAGATTTCCGTGACTTCGCCCTTGGCCCGCGCGCTGATCGGCAAGTCGGTCGACGACGCGGTCGAGGTGACGACGCCCGGCGGCTCCAAGTCCTACGAAATCTGCGAAGTCAGCTACAAGTAACCGGAACGGCTTGATCGGCCTTCGGTCGGCGTGCCCATTCGATGGGTGCGAAGGATAGCGGCTGTCCGGTCATCGCGGTCTCGGCGGGCGACAACACGTCCAGGCTCGGCCACAGGCCGTCGCCCAGGGCCTTGCGATACCCGTCGGGCAACCCCGCAGCCGTCATCGCCGCCTGTGCGGCCGAATGGTCGTAGCGCAGCGCCCTATGCTCCAGTGTCAGGCCCATCTCCGTCGGCGTCAGGACCGAATACCAGACGCGGGGCGTGCCGTCGTTGGCGGGCATGCCGATTACCCCCGGGTTATGCCACAGCCGGCCGTCAGGCAGGGGGGTGGTGAACGGCAGGCCCGAATGCCCGGCGATCACCACGTCGGCGTCCAGGTCGTCCAACGCCTGGGCCTTGTCATCGGCGTCGGTCGAGGCAAAGACCCAGCCGGAAAGATCGCCCGGATGGCCGTGCACCACGGCGATGCGTAACCCGCCCAAGGTCAGGCGCAGGGGATGGGGCAGGGCCGCCATCCAATTCTTTTGTTCGATCGACAGGCTGGCCTGGGCATGGGCGAACCATTTGACCGACAACAGGTCACAGGCCGACCCGGGGGTGAAGCCGCAGCCGCAGTCCTCGCCGTCCCGCCCCAGGGATTCTTCGCAATTCCCCAACACGACGTGGCAACCCCAATCGCGGATTTCGTCAACCGTGGCCGCGGGGTCGCCGCAATAGGCGACGACGTCGCCGGTGCAGATCACCCGCGCGGGTGGAATGCCCAGACGTTCGGCCTCGGCGCGGAGGGCCCGCGTGGCCTGCAGGTTCGAATAGGGCCCGCCGAACAGCAGCAGCGGCCCTTCGAGCGCGCCCAGGTCACGGTTCATCGTCATGCACCCCCGGAGCAACTTGCCCCGCCCAAAACGCAGAAGGTCGCGCAATGGGGATGATTGAGCGCAACCGGCCGGTCGGCGTCGGTCAGCCGCGATCCCATTTCGAAGGCTTCGTCATAGGGCAGCAGGGTGCAGGGTAGGACCACCGGGGCCTCGGCACCCTTGCGTTTGACGACCATGCGCGAGGACGCGCACATCATGTCGTCGGGGGCGACGCCCAGAATGTCCCAGCAGGCGGTGGTGATTTCCGGCACGTCGCGGGCCGCATCCATATCGGGAAAGACCACCAGATCGACGGGCGACGCGGCGTCCAGGGCGATGCCCTCGGATTTGAACAGGCTGGCGAACCCGGCGCGGGTTTGGGCTTCGGTCTCGCCCATCGGTTGGCGGGCGGCAATGGAAAGGGTGACGCCCGCATCGGCTAGGAACTTCAACCCCTGCAGCATCGGCGCCCAACTGTTCGGGCCGCGCACGGCTTCGTGCCCTTCGGGCGTGAAATGATCGATCGAGACGCGCAGCGCCAGGGCAGGGCCGTGACGCCGGGCCATTTCAGCGACCGCGTCGCGACGATGCCACATCGGTTTCATGGCGTTTGTCAGGATCAGTACGCGAAAGCCCCGCGCCAGGGCATCGCCCGCCATGTCGGGCAGGTCCTTGTTCATGAACGGCTCGCCGCCGGTGAAGCCGATTTCCTGGGTGCCCAGGCGGTGGTTTTCGATCTCGTCCAGAAAGGCCGCGGCCTCAGAGCGGGTGATATAGGCCAGGCGATCGTTACGCGGGCTGCTTTCGATATAGCAACCGGCGCATTCGATATTGCAGAGCGACCCTGTGTTGATCCACAGCGTCTGCAATCGGGACAGATCGACCGTGGCCCGGACGTCACCCTTGGCCGTGACGGCGGGGTCGCGGAACTTACGCGGGTCCAGCGCGGGCGGTTGAGGAATCTCGGATTGAAAGGGTACTTGGTCCATGGCGGGCTTCCGAAACTGCGGTCGGCGAAAAAGAGTAAAGCAAACGATCTGAATCGTTTAGCCGACCGGGCTGCTGACGGGCCATAAACATTTCCGTGAGGCGGTCGTGCAGAGGGGCGTGCAGGGGGGCGTGCGGGGGCCGCTTGCGTCCGGGCGGGCAATGACCTATAGAGCGGGGACGGTGCGGGTGTAGCTCAGTGGTAGAGCACGAGCTTCCCAAGCTCGGTGTCGAGGGTTCGATCCCCTTCACCCGCTCCATTTCTCCAAAGCCCAAGAAAACCGGCAGTATTCGCGCCCAATGCGGCGGCGATACTGGGCGATGCGACTATACCAATCATTACCTATGGTTATATGACTTTTGGTTATCTTGTTTTTGTCGACCCAAATGGTAGGTTTTTACCGTGGCGCTTGCGGATTTAGCTGCTGGGACAACAGCTTAGGCACCGGGGCCTGCACCCCTTGCCATCCGTAAGACGCCCGTGCCTAGGTCGGGCCGAAAAGCCTGGCCTAACGGCTTCCCTCCTCCCTGAAACTCGGGCCGGTCCGGTTGGGCCGGCCTTCTTCTTTGTCAGGCGGCTTTCTCCGTCAGGAGGGCGTCAGGCCTTAAGCGCCTTGGCGTGATGCGCCATATGATCGGCCATGAAGCTGGCGATGAAGTAGTAGGAATGATCGTAGCCGTCCTGCATCCGCAGGGTCACGGCCTGGTCGACTTCCTTGCAGGCCGCTTCGAACAGATGCGGGCGCAGCTGTTCTTCCAGGAACTGGTCGGCGCCCCCCTGGTCGATCAGGATGTTCCCGGCGAAGAAATGACCGGACCTGACCAATTCGGTGGCGTCGTATTCTTTCCAAATGTTGGTGTCGTCGCCCAGATATCCGGCAAAGGCCTTGTGCCCCCAGGGCACGCGGGACGGGGCGACGATCGGCGCGAAGGCAGACAGCGATTTGTAGGCGCGGCGTTCGCGCAGCGCGATGACCAATGCGCCGTGCCCGCCCATGGAGTGGCCGAAAATACCCTGACGCTCGCGGTCGCCGCCACCGATGCCGTTGAACACCACGTCGGGCAACTCCTCGGTGATGTAACTGTACATGTTGTAATGGGCTGACCATGGGTCCCGCGTCGCATTGACGTAGAACCCCGCGCCGGAGCCGAAATCGTAGGCGTCGTGCTCGCCCGGCAGATCCGTGCCGCGGGGGCTGGTATCCGGGGCGATGACCATCAAGCCGTGTTCGGCGGCGTATTTCTGAAAGCCGGATTTGACGGTGAAGTTTTCTTCCGTGCAGGTCAGGCCGGACAGCCACCACAGCA
>DJHY01000213.1:11789-12035 GCA_002433335.1 Rhodospirillaceae bacterium UBA6608
TAGACCGCGAACCGCATCGGGCATTGGCAGATATCGGACTTGTGTTCCCAGACGGTCTGCAGACCACCGAAGGATTTGTTTTCGGATATTTTCTCCATGCGGGGATGATGGCCCGGACAGCGAAAAAATTCAAACGCCTAGTCCAGGCCTCCGGAGATTACTGCCCGGATCTAATTCGGGATCAGATCCGTCGGTCGTCACCAGCCGGGTGGCGCGCGAAGATATGATTGGCGACGAAGGTCATGA
>DJHY01000213.1:12358-12554 GCA_002433335.1 Rhodospirillaceae bacterium UBA6608
CGTTTCGCCGTTCTGATTCACGGCGGCGTATTTGATCTTGGTGTAGCCCCGGTCGTGCTTGGATTCGGACGTCCGGGATTCAAGCACCTCGGCTTCGACGTGCAGGGTGTCGCCCGGACGGACCGGCAGCAGCCAGCGCAATTCGTCCAGGCCCGGCGATCCCATGGAGCATTCGTTCATGATGTTTTCCTGGAAC
>DJHY01000213.1:12861-13345 GCA_002433335.1 Rhodospirillaceae bacterium UBA6608
TCGTTCATGATGTTTTCCTGGAACCACAGCCGAAACGCGACCAACAGCGTCTGAAACCCGGAGCCGATGATGCCGCCGAACTGGCTGGCGCGGGCGGCTTCGGCATCGACGTGAAACGGCTGCGGATCCCATTGCCATGCGAATTCCATGATCTGGGCTTCGGTCAGGGTCATGCCGCGGGTCTTGAACTTGCGGCCGGGGGTGAAGTCCTCGAAAAACAACACGTCCATGGGAAAATCTTTCGTCGGTCGGAAGTGGAAGCGGGCCAAAACAAGGCTGGTGGATCGAAGCCCGAAGGATGCCTGCGGTTTAGCGGAAACCCGGGCCGAAGGAAAGGGGCGCTTTCCTGGGGGCGGTGGTCAGTCCGCGGACCAGACCGGCAGAGTATTTCCGCCGGGCGGCGACGTGTCCGCGGGGGGCGGAGTTTCTTCCTTCATCAGGCCGTATTCCCTGAACTGGCGGGCCACGATGGGCGGGGCCTCCC
>DJHY01000085.1:0-593 GCA_002433335.1 Rhodospirillaceae bacterium UBA6608
GACTTCGTCGCCAGTGCCTCGCACGAATTGCGCTCGCCCTTGGCGACCTTGCTCGGCTTTATCGAATCCCTTGAGGGACCGGCCGGCAGCGACGAAGACACGCGGACGCGGTTTCTCGGCATCATGCTGCGCGAAGCCAAGCGCATGGCCGGTCTGATCGACGACCTGCTGACCCTATCGCGGGTCGAAATCAACGAGCATGTCCGCCCGACCGCCCCGGTCGATATCGCCCAGGTCCTTCTGAACGTGACCGAGGCCCTGGGTCATCAGGCCAAAGCCCGCAACGTGCCGATCCACGTGAATTACGCCAGCGACCTGCCGACCGTATACGGCGAACCCGACCAGTTGTTTCAAGTGTTCCGCAATCTATTGGAAAATGCCATTCGCTACGGCGCCAAGGGCGAAGCCATCGACGTCCGCGTCGAAGCGGCGGCGCGGATACCCGGCAGCGGCCGACCCGGCATTGCGATCAAAGTCATCGATCATGGCGAAGGCATCCCGGAAGACGCCATCCCCCGCCTGACCGAACGGTTCTACCGGGTCGATAAGGCGCGCTCGAAAAGCGTCGGCGGCACGGGGCTGGGCCTGGCCAT
>DJHY01000085.1:894-27543 GCA_002433335.1 Rhodospirillaceae bacterium UBA6608
CGGCACGGGGCTGGGCCTGGCCATCGTCAAACATATCGTCAATCGCCATCGCGGCCATTTGGCGGTGGAAAGCGAACTGGGCAAGGGATCGACCTTTACGGTCTATCTTCCGGCGGAACTACCGCGCCAGGGATTGCTTCCGGTCGGCGGCAACGTAACCCAGTTGCCATCGTCGGAAATGTCATAAATCCGTAACATTCTGATTGCCTCGACCGGCGGTTTCGGCCTATCCCCTCACGCAACAAGGGTTCGCCCTGTATGAATGTTCGTGCCCGTCGCCTCGCGCGTCCTGGGCGCGGCGCGCGTCACCTGCGGAAAGGTTCAGCCGTCAGCCATGTATAAAGAGACTCTTAGCAAGGACCTCAGCAAACTGGCCGCCGTCGAGCACGCGACCCAGGCGCTCGGCCGCCGGTTCGCGCGGATCGGATGGGCGTTGCTGTTCCTCGCCATCACGTCGAACGTGGCGATGATCGCGACCGTCGGCATGGACCATCAGTTGTTCATCGTCGCCGCAGGCGTGATCGGCGGCTACATGGCGCTGAACATCGGCGCCAATGACGTCGCCAATAATGTCGGCCCGGCTGTCGGCTCGCGGGCCTTGTCCATGGTCGGCGCCTTGATCATCGCCGCCGTATTCGAATCCCTGGGCGCCATCATCGCCGGCGGCGACGTGGTCAAAACGATTTCCAAGGGCATCGTCGATCCGGTGCAGATCGGCGATCCCAACATCTTTATCTGGGCGATGATGTCTGCCTTGTTGGCAGCGGCGCTATGGGTCAATCTGGCGACCTATCTGAGCGCTCCCGTCTCGACCACCCATGCCGTGGTCGGCGGGGTCATGGGCGCCGGCATTTCGGCGGCGGGCTTCGGGGTGGTCGATTGGCACGTCATGGGCGCAATCGCCGCCAGTTGGGTCGTCTCGCCGATCATGGGCGGGGTCATCGCCGCGGGTTTCCTCGCCTTCATCAAATTCAACGTGATCTACCGCGAGGACAAGATCGCCGGGGCCAAACGCTGGGTTCCCGTGCTGGTCGCCCTGATGGCGGGTGTGTTTTCCGCCTACCTGATCATGAAGGGGCTGAAGAAAATCTGGCATCCGGGGCCGGAAATGGTCGTTGCTGTCGGTTTCGGCGTCTACCTGCTGACCTATGCCATCGTCCGCCCGATCATCCATCGCCGCGCCGCCGGCATGGAAAACCGCAATAAGTCCGTGCGCTCGCTGTTTACCCTGCCGCTGATCTGCGCCGCGGCTCTGTTGTCATTCGCCCATGGCGCCAACGACGTCGCCAATGCGGTCGGCCCGCTGGCCGCCGTGGTCGATACCGCCGCCACCGGCGGCACCCACGGCAAGGTCGGCATTCCCAGCTGGGTCCTGTTCGTCGGCGCGGCGGGCATCACGATGGGGCTTTTGTTGTTCGGGCCGAAGCTGATCCGCACGGTCGGCGCCGAAATCACCAAGATGAACCCGATGCGCGCCTATTGCGTGGCTCTGGCCGCCGCGGTGACCGTAATCATCGCCTCGGCCCTGGGCTTGCCGGTGTCATCGACCCATATCGCCGTCGGCGCGGTTTTCGGCGTCGGCTTCTTCCGCGAATGGATCACCGGGCGCAAGGCCCATATCACCCAGGGCCTGACCGCCAAAGACGGCGACGCCGCCACCGACACCGCCGAACGCAACCGGCGGCGCAAGCTGGTTCGCCGCCAGCACGTCATGACGATCGTCGCGGCATGGCTCGTGACGGTGCCCTCGGCCGCCCTGTTGGGGGCCGGATTGTTCCAGCTTTTCGCCTGGGCATTTTCCTGAGCGTTCGCACCTGCAACACTCCGTAGACGTATTTTATGTGACATCCGCATCAGGTGTCACATAGCGGAAACGCGAAAAATCGCGGTTTTCCGCCATTTATTATGCTCCAGCGTCATAAATCTGTAACATACACGTCATAAATACGACGTGTGACGGTCCTAGTTTGTGCGGCGATGAAATTCGGGGGCGAGCGCTTTCCGAAGTTAACGAACAACCCAGTTAATCCCTATCAAAGACACTTAGGAGCAACCCATGATTCGCAAGACTCTTGCAGTCGCCGCCGTTGCCGGTATGGCCCTGTCGATGGCTCACGCCGCCGAAGCGCGCGATCAGATCCGGATCGTCGGCTCGTCGACGGTGTTCCCGTTCTCGACCGCCGTTGCCGAACAGTTCGGTAAAACCACCAAATTCAAAACCCCCGTCGTCGAAAGCACCGGCTCGGGTGGCGGTCTGAAGCTGTTCTGCGCCGGCATCGGCGCCGAGCACCCGGACATGACCAACGCCTCGCGCCGCATCAAGAAATCCGAAGTCGAGCGTTGCGCCAAAAACGGCGTGACCGACATCGTCGAGATCAAAGTCGGCTATGACGGCATCGTGCTGGCCAACTCCAAGGCCGCTAAGCAGATGAAGATCGGCCGCAAGGAAATCTTCCTGGCCCTGGCGAAAGACATCCCGACCGCCGACGGCAAGCTGATCCCGAACCCGAACAAGACCTGGAAAGACGTCGACGCTTCCCTGCCCGACATCAAGATCGAAGTTCTGGGCCCGCCCCCGACCTCCGGCACGCGTGACGCCTTCGCCGAACTGGCCATGGAAGGCGGCTGCAAGAAGTTCCCGGAAATCAAAGCCCTGAAGAAGTCCGACAAGAAGAAATACAAGGCTGTCTGCCACTCCATCCGTGAAGACGGCGCCTATGTCGAAGCCGGCGAAAACGACGTCCTGATCGTTCGTAAGCTGGAAGCCAACCCGAACGCCTTCGGCGTGTTCGGTTACAGCTTCCTGGACCAGAACGCCGACAAAATCCAGGGCTCCCTGATCGACGGCGAAGCCCCGACCTTCGAAGAAATCTCCAGCGGCCGTTACCCGGTTTCCCGCCCGCTGTTCTTCTATGTGAAAAAGGCTCACGTCGGCTCGATCCCGGGCATGAAAGAGTACGTCGCCGAGTTCACCGCGGACAAAGCTTTCGGTCCGGACGGTTACCTCGCCGACAAAGGCCTGATCCCGATGGGTGACGCCGAGCGCAAGAAGTTCCGCGAAGACGGCGAGAAACTGCGCAACAACATCGACCTCTAAGGTCCGTGGCATTCCCCCCGGGGGGCAATTACCGCCCCCCGGGGACCGCCCCGCCCCCGCGCATACGCCTGAAACCAACGCCCAAACCTTCGCCTGACCTTTTATTCGTTATTCAATTTTTTCTTCTTTCTCGATTTCCACCCCAGCCCGTCTCTCGGGCGCCGCAACCAAAGGACCCGAAGCACCATGAGCTTCCCCGTTTTGTTTGGCGTCCTCGCCTTGCTTACCGTGGTCGGCTATTTCCTCGGCCGTTCCCGGGCCATGGCGACCGCCGGCGGTCACGCCCGCAATCTTCACTCCCTGCCCAATTATTACGGCTACTACATCGGACTTTGGTGCGCCGTGCCGAGCTTCCTGCTGCTGCTGGCCTGGATGGCGCTTGAAGGCAGCGTGGTCGACGGCATGCTGATCTCCAGCCTGTCCCCGGAAAATCAGGGCCTGCCCAGCGCCGAGCTGAGCCTTCTGGTCAACGACATCCGCAACTTGGCCCACGGCGGCATCACGTCGCGCGAAGTCGGCGCCGAGCTGCAACAGGCGGCCGATTATTACGCCCAGTTGAAGAATGAATCGAAGCTGCTGCTGACCGCGCTGGTCGTCCTGCTTGGCTGCGGCGGCATCCTGATCGCCCGCGGGCGCATCAACCCGGACCTGCGGGCGCGCAACAGCGTCGAAAAAGCAGCCATGGTGATCATGATCATCTGTTCGACGATCGCCGTTCTGACGACTTTGGGCATCATCCTGTCGCTGCTGTTCGAATCCCTGCGGTTCTTTGAAAAGGTCCACCCGCTGGACTTCGTCTTCGGCCTGGAATGGAGCCCGCAGACCGCGATCCGCAAGGATCAGGTCGGCGCGACGGGCCTGTTCGGGGCAATCCCCCTGCTCGCCGGCACCATGCTGATCTCGCTGATCGCCATGTGCGTGGCCGCGCCGGTCGGCCTGATGGCCGCGATCTACATGTCGGAATACGCCCCGCCCAAGGTCCGCGGCGTGGTCAAGCCGATGCTGGAAATCCTGGCCGGCATCCCGACCGTGGTCTACGGCTTCTTCGCCGCCCTGACCGTCGCGCCCTTCTTCCGCGACTGGGGTCTGGACTTCGGCCTGACCATTTCTTCGGAAAGCGCGCTGGCCGCGGGCATGGTCATGGGCATCATGATCATCCCGTTCGTGTCCTCCCTGTCGGACGACGTGATGTCGGCGGTGCCGCAATCGCTGCGCGAAGGGTCCTACGGCCTGGGTGCGACGAAATCGGAAACCATCAAACAGGTCATCCTGCCGGCCGCCCTGCCGGGGATCGTCGGCTCGCTGCTGCTGGCCGTGTCCCGCGCCATCGGCGAGACCATGATCGTGGTCATGGCCGCCGGCCTGGCCGCCAACCTGACGGCCAACCCGTTCGAGGCCGTGACCACCGTGACCGTGCAGATCGTGACCCTTCTGGTCGGTGACCAGGAATTCGACAGCGCCAAGACGCTCGCCGCCTTCGCGCTGGGCCTGATCCTGTTCTGCGTGACCCTGGTGCTCAACATCATCGCCCTGACCATCGTCAACAAGTATCGAGAGCAATATGACTGATACGGCAACGACCATGAACGGCCCGGAGCTTCCGGGACGAGGCCTCTCGAGCCGCAATTCCGGCGAGGCCGTGCGCAAGACCCTGAAGCGCCGCTATGCCGCGGAACGCCGGTTCAAAACCTACGGCATCCTGGCAATCGCGTTCGCCGTCTGCATGCTGGGACTGCTGTTCAGCACCATTGTGTCGAAAGCAATCCCCGCCTTCACCCAGACGATGATCAACCTGGAAGTCACGCTCTATCCTCAGGACATCGATCCCGAGGGCACGCGCGACCAGAACACCCTGTCGACCGCGAACTACCGCAAAGTCATTCGCGACGCCATCTACGACCTGTTCCCGGACGTCACCGCGCGCCGCGACAAACGCCAGCTGTTCGACATGATCAGCCCGGGCGCGGTGTTCGAAATCCGTGACATGGTGATGGCCAACCCGAACCTGATCGGCGAACGCGTTATCGTTCAGATGCCGATGTCGGACGACATCGATCAGCTGAACAAAGGCCAGATCCGCAAGGACGTTCCCGAAGCCGAACGCCGGGTCAAGGACAAGCAGATCGGTTGGTTCGAGCGCCTGGAAAATCGCGGTCTCGTCGAAACCGTGTTCAACACCACCTTCTTCTCCGCCGGCGACAGCCGCGAGCCGGAGCTGGCCGGGATCTGGGGTGCCGCCGTCGGGTCGTTCTTCACCATGCTGGTAACCCTGCTGGTGTCCTTCCCGCTGGCCGTGGCCGCCGCCATCTATCTGGAGGAATTCGCCCCGGTCAACAAGTGGACCCAGACGATCGAGGTCAACATCAACAACCTGGCCGCGGTGCCGTCGATCGTGTTCGGCTTGCTCGGTCTGGCGGTGTTCATCAACTTCATCGGCATGCCCCGGTCGGCCCCCGTGGTCGGCGGCCTGGTGCTGGCCCTGATGACCCTGCCGACGATCATCATCGCCGCCCGCTCGGCGTTGAAGTCGGTGCCGCCGTCGATCCGCGAAGCGGCCTTCGGTCTGGGCGCCTCGCCGTTGCAGGTCATCACCCATCACGTCCTGCCGCTGGCGATGCCCGGCATTCTGACCGGGACCATCATCGGCATGGCTCAGGCCCTGGGCGAAACCGCCCCGCTGCTGATGATCGGGATGGTCGCCTTCATCGTCGATATTCCCCATGGCGCGCTGGACCCGGCGACGGTCCTGCCGGTGCAGATCTACCTTTGGGCCGACTCGCCCGAACGCGCCTTTGTCGAACGCACCTCGGCGGCCATCTGCGTGCTGCTGTGCTTCTTGGTTATCATGAACGTAAGCGCGGTCTTCCTGCGCAAGCGCTTCGAAAGAAAATGGTAAGGATGACCCCGTCATGAATCAGAGCATTTCCCAGGAATCGGCCGGAGAAACGACCATGCCGCAATCCGACGCCGCCTCCGCCGTCAAGATCCAGGCCCGGGACGTCAAAGTCTTCTACGGTGAAAAGCAGGCCCTGTTCGATGTCAATCTGGACATCAACGAAAACGAAGTGACCTCGCTGATCGGCCCGTCGGGCTGCGGCAAGTCGACCTTCCTGCGCTCGCTGAACCGGATGAACGACACCATCGATATCTGCCGGGTCGAGGGTCAAATCTCGCTCGACGGCGAAGACATCTACGACAAGAAGATTGACGTCGTGCACCTGCGCGCCCGCGTCGGGATGGTCTTTCAAAAGCCCAACCCCTTCCCCAAGTCGATCTTCGACAACGTCGCCTACGGCCCGCGTATCCACGGCCTGATCAATACCAAGACCGAGTTGGACGAGATCGTCCAGACCTCGCTGGAAAAAGCCGGCCTGTGGAACGAGGTCAAGGACCGCCTGGATCAGCCCGGCACCGGGCTGTCCGGCGGCCAGCAGCAGCGCCTGTGCATTGCCCGCGCCGTCGCCGTTTCGCCCGAAGTGATCCTGATGGACGAGCCCTGCTCGGCCCTGGACCCCATCGCCACGGCGAAGATCGAGGAACTGATCGACGAACTGCGCGAAAACTTCACCATCGTTATCGTCACCCACTCGATGCAGCAGGCCGCCCGCGTGTCGCAGCGCACGGCCTTCTTCCACCTGGGTTATCTGGTCGAGGTTGACGACACCGAAAAGATGTTCACCAATCCGTCGGATGAACGCACCCAGGGCTACATCACCGGCCGCTTCGGCTGAGCCTTTGGGGCGAATTCTCGGGAGAACGCCAATCATGAATACCGAACACATCGTCAAGTCCTTCGACGAAGACCTGAAGAAGCTCGACAACATCATCGCCGAAATGGGCGGCCTGGCCGAGGTCCAACTGGCCGATGCCGTGGACGCCCTGATCAAACGCGATACGGAGCTCGCCGACCGGGTCATCGCCGGGGATAAGAAAATCGACGCCCTGGAAACCGAAATGGACAACATGGCGACGACCACCCTGGCCCTGCGCCAGCCGATGGCCGACGACCTGCGCGTCACCATCACGGCCCTGCGCACCGCCAGCCTGATCGAACGCATCGGCGATTATGCCAAGAACATCGCCAAACGCTCGGTGGTGCTGTCGCAGAACCCGCCGCTGGGTCCCGCCAAAAGCATCAACCGCATGGCGACCCTGGTTCAGGGCATGATCAAGGACGTCCTGGACGCCTATGTCGCCCGCGACGTGAACAAGGCCGAAGCCGTCCGCGCCCGCGATGCCGACGCGGACCTGCTGCACACCAGCCTGTTCCGGGAAATCCTGACCTATATGATGGAAGACCCGCGGACCATCACCTCGTGCACGCATCTGCTGTTCGTGGCCAAGAACCTGGAACGCATCGGCGACCATGCCACCAACATCGCCGAGAACGTGTACTATCTGGTCAATGGCGCGTTGCCGACCGATGAACGCGAGAAGAGCGATGCGTCCAGCTTCACGGTCGTCGATCCCGACGGCGACTAAGACGGGAGCAATCGCATGGAAGGCATGAGCACTAGCAAGAGCATCCTGATTGTCGAGGACGATCCCTCGTTGGCCGAGCTCGTCCGCTACAATCTGTCCAAGGAAGGCTTCAACGCCGTGGTCGTCGGCGACGGCGAGACCGCCGTGGTCGCGGTCGAGGAAGAGGACCCGTCCCTGGTCATTCTCGACTGGATGCTGCCCAACTTGTCCGGCATCGAGGTTTGCCGCCAATTGCGCCGCAAGCCCGAAAACCGAAACCTGCCGATCATCATGCTGACCGCCCGGGGCGAAGAAGCCGACCGCATCCGCGGCCTGGATTCCGGGGCCGACGATTATGTCGTCAAACCGTTTTCGCCCAATGAGCTGATCGCCCGGGTGCGCGCGGTTCTGCGCCGCGCCAATCCGGAGCGGGCCGACGAGGTCCTGTCCTACGCCGATCTGACCATGGATTTGGAAGAGCACCGGGTCTACCGAGGCGAGGAACTGGTCCGCCTGGGGCCGACGGAATTCCGCCTGCTGCGCGTGTTCCTGGAAAAGCCGGGCCGGGTCTATTCCCGCGAACAGCTGCTCGACCGGGTCTGGGGCCGTGACATCTACGTCGAATCCCGCACCGTCGACGTGCACATCCGCCGCCTGCGCAAAGCCCTCAATTCCGAAGGCCGCCAGGACCTGATCCGCACCGTGCGCTCGGCTGGCTACGCCCTCGATTCCTCTCCCGATTGATCTTGCGGCAATACCGCTAACGTATTGTTGTAGAGACCTGATTAACCTTCTGCGCCTATGATCGGGCGCGGAAGGTTATGGTTATTTCACGGTTCAAATTCGCGCGGGTGCTATTGGCGGTCCGGCGCGTCATTCGCAACGACCATCTGATCCTGATGGGTTTGTCGTTGGTCGTCGGCTGCGCGTCCGGCGCCGCCGTCGTCGCCTTTCGCGAAGTCATCACCCTGATCCAACTAGCGGCCTATGGGACCGATTTCGACCGCTTGGCCCAGCATGTCGAAGGCCTGTCCTGGTGGCACATTCTGTTGGCGCCGACGGTCGGCGGCCTGATTGTCGGCCTGTTCATCCATTTCTTCATGCCCAACCGGCGGCCCCAGGGCGTCGCCGATGTGGTCGAGGCCGAACAACTGCGCGGCGGTTGGATGTCGTCCCGGGTCGGGTTCCTGTCCGCCATCGCCAGCGCCTTGTCGATCGGGACGGGCGCCTCCGTCGGCCGCGAAGGCCCCGCCGTGCACCTGGGCGCGGCGCTGGGGTCTTGGCTGGCCCGTCGGCTGGCGCTGACCCGGTCGCTGAAACGTACCCTATTGGGTTGCGGCGTTGCGGCGGCGGTCGCCTCGTCATTCAATGCGCCCCTAGCCGGGGCCTTGTTCGCCAACGAAGTGGTGATCGGCCATTACGCGCTGAAGGCCTTCGCCCCGGTGGTCGTGGCTTCGGTCGCCGGAACCGCGATTTCGCGGCACTGGTTCGGCGATTTTCCGGCCTTCGCCCTGGTCGATAATCCTCTGACCTCGTTCTGGGAATTTCCCGCCTTTGCCGGGTTGGGCGTGATCAGCGCAATCTGCGCCGTGGCGATGATGCAATCGATCGTGTTGTCGACCTCGCTGGCGGGCAAAGCGCCCTTGCCCGGCTGGTTGAAACCGGCGGTCGGTGGCCTGGCCGTAGGCTCCATGGCCTTGGTCGCGCCGCAGATTCTGGGTGTCGGCTACGGCGTGACCGAAGATGCCATGCTGCATTCCTACAGCTTCGGCATGTTGATCGCGATCCTGGTTCTGAAGATCGCCGCCACCGCGATCAGCCTCGGCTGGGGGTTTTCCGGCGGGGTTTTCTCACCGTCGCTGGTCATCGGGGCCTTGGCGGGCGGGGCATATGGCATCGTCGTGACCGGCATCATGCCCGAACTGTCATCCGGCGTTCCGGCCTATACCGTGGTTGGGATGGGGGCGGTCGCGGCGGCGGTCCTGGGTGCGCCCATTTCGACCACGCTGATCATTTTCGAAATGACCTCGGATTACACCCTGACCCTGGCGGTGATGGTCGCGGTGGTCGTGTCGTCGGAAATCTCCCACCTGTTGTACGACCGGTCGTTCTTCGTCCGACAACTGCGCGAGCGCGGCACGGACCTGAAGGAAGGCATCGAATCCGAGGTCATGCAGACCATCACCGTCAACGCCGCCATGCGACACAAGGTCAGCAAGGTGACGATGGCGACCGATCTGGAGACGCTGCGCCATCTGCTGCAGGATTCGACCGTCGGCGAATTGTTCGTGGTCCATGAGGACGGCACCCTGCATGGCACCATCACGTTGCAGGACCTCAGCGATTTCGCCTTCGACCATGATCTCGACGGGCTGGTCAACGCCGGGGACGTGGCCCGCCCGCACCCGCCGACCCTGACCCGCCGCGACGACATCGAAACCGCCGTCGCCGTCATGGACAAATCGGGCGAGACCGTCATTCCCGTGGTCGAAAGCGCCCACGACATGACCCTGGTCGGCGCGGTGACCCACGACGACGTGATGACCGAATTCACCCGCGTGCTGATCGAGCGACGGCGCGAGGAACTGGGGCACGAATAACGCCCGCCGCCGTCTTCTCCATAGTCTTCCAGCCATCCCGTTGCCGAGATGGCATCCCGGACGCCGCCACGTTATAAGACGGCATGTCTGATTCTCCGTCCTTCACGCCCGCGCCGCCGGCGCCGATGACCGCCCCCTATCTGACGGGCCTGAACGAAAGCCAGTCCGCGGCGGTCGAGGCCGTGGACGGCCCGGTGCTGGTCCTGGCCGGCGCCGGAACCGGCAAAACCCGGGTGCTGACCACGCGCCTGGCCCATATTCTGATGCAGCGCAAAGCCCGGCCCTGGGAAATCCTGGCCGTGACCTTCACCAACAAGGCCGCGCGCGAAATGAAGGAACGGGTCGGCCGCCTGATCGGCGCGCCGGTCGAGGGCTGGTGGGTCGGCACCTTTCACGCCATCGGGGCGCGGCTGCTGCGCGCCAATGCGGAATTGGTCGGCCGGGCCCCCAATTTCACCATTCTGGACGCCGACGATCAGCCCCGCCTGGTCAAGCAACTGCTGGAAGCGATGGGGATCGAGGACAAGCGCTGGCCGCCGCGCATCGTCTCCGGCGCGATCCAACGTTGGAAGGATCGCGGCCTGCTGCCCGACAAACTGCCTGCGGACGAAGCCCAAACCCTGTGCGACGGTAAGGGACAGGAGATCTACAAAGCCTATCAGGATCGGCTGGAGGCGCTGAACGCCTGCGACTTCGGCGACCTGCTGCTGCTTTGCCTGGACCTGTTCCAACGCCATCCCGAGGTGTTGGCCAAGTATCAGGGCCAGTTCAAATACATCATGGTCGACGAGTATCAGGATACCAACGTCGCCCAATACCTATGGCTTCGCATGCTGGCCCAGGCGCATAAGAACATCTGCTGCGTCGGCGACGACGACCAATCGATCTATTCCTGGCGCGGGGCCGAGGTCGGCAACATCCTGCGCTTTGAAAAAGATTTCCCGGGCGCCACAGTGGTCCGGTTGGAGCGCAACTACCGTTCGACCTCGCACATCCTGGCCGCCGCCTCGGGCCTGATCGCCCATAACGACGACCGCCTGGGCAAGACCCTGTGGACCGAGGAAAACGACGGCGACCCCGTGGTCGTGCGCGGCGTCTGGGACGGCGACGAAGAAGCCCGCGTGGTCGGCGAGGAAATCGAAAGCCTGCAGGCCAAGGGCCATCACCTGAACGAGATCGCGGTCCTGGTCCGCGCCGGGTTCCAGACCCGCGAATTCGAAGAACGCCTGATCACCCTGGGCGTGCCCTACCGCGTGGTCGGCGGCCCCCGGTTCTATGAGCGCCAGGAAATCCGCGATGCCATTGCCTATCTGCGCGTATTGGCGCAGCCGTCGGACGATCTAGCGTTCGAACGGATCTTCAACCTGCCGAAGCGCGGCCTGGGCGACGCCACCCTGCAGGCCATGCACCTGCACGCCCGTGCCCGGGGCCTGCCCCTGACCGTGGCGGCGCGGGAATTGTGCAGCACCGATGAATTGAAGCCAAAGGCGCGCCAGACCCTGACCGCGCTGCTCGACGATTTCGAACGCTGGCGCGCCCTGGCCGGGGTGACCGACCATGTCGATGTGGTCAAGACCGTGCTGGACGAAAGCGGCTACACCGGGATGTGGCGCGAAAGCAAAGCGCCTGAGGCATCGGGGCGGTTGGAGAACCTCAAGGAACTGGTCGTCGCCCTGGAAGATTTCGAAAACCTGGGCGGGTTCCTGGAGCACGTCAGCCTGGTCATGGACAACGAGGACAATCCCTCCGAGGAAAAGGTCTCGCTGATGACCCTGCACAGCGCCAAGGGCCTGGAGTTCGAGACCGTGTTCCTGCCCGGCTGGGAAGAAGGCCTGTTCCCCCATCAGCGCGCCTTGGACGAAGGCGGCCTGCCGGCGTTGGAAGAAGAACGCCGCTTGGCCTATGTCGGCCTGACCCGGGCGCGCAAACGGGCGACCGTTTCCTACGCCGCCAACCGGCGGGTCTACGGACAATGGCAAAGCGCCCTACCGTCGCGGTTCATCGAGGAACTGCCCGACGCCAATGTCGAACGCAATCAGGAACAAGGCCTGTATTCGGGCGGCGGTTACGGCGGCCTGAACGACGCTGGGTTCGGGGGCGGTTTCGGCGGTGGCTTCGGGGGCGGCGGCAATTTCCGGCGGCGCGGCGGATCGCGCGCCGGACGATTGGCCGATAAGACGGTCAACGGAGATTGGCGCGTGGCCGAGCGCAAGGCCGACGAAGGCGACCTAGCCCTTGGCACCCGCGTGTTTCATCAGAAATTCGGCTACGGCCGGATCGTCGCCAAAGACGGTGATAAATTGCAGATCGCGTTCGAGAAAGCCGGGATCAAGAAAGTCATGAGCAGTTTTGTCGAGGCCGCGTCGTGAGCAGCGCGGACCAACGTTTCCTGTGGTCCATCGCGTTTCAGACGGGCCCCGCCGAAGTCCCCTTCCTGGAGGCCTGCCTGGAACCGATCTGCGTCAGCGTTTCGGCCTTCGACCCGGAAGACAACGGCAGTTGGCGGACCGAAGGCATCACCACCGACGAGCCTGACCGCGCCCTGTTGAAATCAGCCCTCAACGCGGCCTTTCCCGACGGTGACGCGCCGACGCCGGTGATCGACCTGATCCCGCCCCGCGACTGGGTTAAGGAAAACGTGTTCGAGTTTCCACCGCTTTCGGTCGGACGGTTTTTCATCCACGGCTCCCATTACGATGGGCCTGTTCCGGGCGGGGTCATTCCCCTGCTGCTCGACGCGGGTACGGCCTTCGGCTCGGGCGAGCATGGCTCGACCGCCGGCTGCCTGACCTGCATCGGCGACCTGGCGCGCCGCTTCACCCCGGCGCGGGTGCTCGACATGGGATGCGGCTCGGGCATCTTGGGCATCGCCGCCGCCGCGTTGTGGAATGTGCCGGTCGTCGCCACGGATATCGACGACGAAGCCACCCGCGTCACCGCCATGAATGCCGATCGCAACGGCGTCGGCCATCTGGTCACCGCGGTCGCCGCCCCCGGTTATCGCGCCCCCGTGGTCCGCGCCGCGGCCCCTTATGACTTGATCGTAGAAAATATCCTGGCCCGACCGATCCGCCGCCTGTCCCGCGACCTGGCGCAGCATCTGGCCCCCGGCGGGTATGCCGTGCTGTCGGGCCTAGTGGTGCGCGATGCCCCCCTGGTGATCACCGCCCATCGGCGGCAGGGCATGCGGTTGGTTCGGCACGTCACCATCAACGGTTGGCGGACCTTGGTCCTGCGTAAGCCGCTTAGCCTCCCTTCAGAGATTTAAAGGCCTGCAGCGCCCGTTCACGGGCGAACTTATGGTCGATCACGGGCCGGGGATAGTCGCGCCCCAGATCGACACCCGCGCCGGACAACACGATCGACGGCGCCATCCAGGGGGCATGCAGGTATTTATCCGGCAGGCCCGCAACCTCGGGCACCCAATGGCGGACATAGCCGCCCAGGGCATCGAACTTTTCACCCTGAAGCATCGGATTGAAGATGCGGAAATAGGGCGCGGCATCGGCCCCGCAGCCCGCAACCCATTGCCAATTGAACGGGTTCGAGGCCGGATCGGCATCCAGCAGGCAATCCCAGAACCAGGCCTCGCCCGCCTGCCAGGGCTGCAACAGATGTTTGACCAGGAACGAAGCCACGACCATCCGCACCCGATTATGCATGGTTCCCGTGATCCATAATTCGCGCATCCCCGCATCGACGATCGGATAACCGGTCTGGCCGCGCTGCCAGGCGCGCAGCAAATCCGCATCGGGCTGCCAGGGGAAATTCGCGAACTTGCCGTCCATGGGCTCGGTCGTCAGGTCCGGCGCATGGAAATGCACATGATGGGCGAATTCCCGCCACATCAATTCCTTCAGGAAGGTCTCGCGCCCCGCACCGGCGGGGGTGGCCGCGACCGTCGTCCGCCAAATCTCGCGCGGGCCGATATCGCCCCAGGCGAGATGCGGTGATAGACCCGAAGTAACGGGAATTGAGGGGAAATCCCGCTCCGCGTCATAGCGTTCGACCGCGTCGTCCAGGAAATCCGCCAGCCGCGCCCGCGCGCCCGCCGAGCCGGGCGTCCAGAGATCGCGGAACCCGGCGGCCCAATCGGGCGCCGTCGGCAATAGGGCCCAATCGGCCAGGGCGTCGCTATCGATTGATACGGAAGGCTGCGTCAACGCAGTGGGGGCCGCGACGGGCGGCGGCGGGTCGCCGAGTTCGCGTCCGGCCTGCCAAAACCGGGTGAAGACCTTGAACCAGCTTCCGGCCTTGGTCTTGATCTCCCAAGGTTCGAACAGCAGCGAGGCATTGAAGCTTTCGGCATCGATCCCGCGCGCCTTCAGATCGCTTTTGATCTCGGCATCGCGGGCCACGGCCCCGGGCTCGTAACAGCGGTTCCAATAGACGGCTTGCCCGCCGGTTTCGGAAAGGACGGCGTCCAACACGCGGCCCGCCGGACCGCGCCGCAGGATCAGTCGCCCGCCCAGGGCCGCCAAATCGTCGGCCAGCCCCGCCAGGGAATGATGCAGCCACCAACGGGACGCCCCGCCAGGCGAACGCGGCGACGGCCCCTCGCCCTCGCCTTCGTCGAGAATGAACAGGGCGACGACAGGGCCCTTGGCCGCCGCGCGGGAAAGGGCCGGGTTGTCCGTCACGCGGAGATCGCGTCGGAACCAGACGATTGTGGGCGGCGGCGCATCGGTCATGGCGGCGGATAAAATCCCAATTGGATATCGACCGCCCTATGCTACGCGATGCTGCCGCCGGATTCAGCCCTGAGCGTCGCGCCCCTGCTATTCCAGCAAGGACCGCAGCATCCAGGCCGCCTTTTCATGGACCTGCATGCGCTGGGTCAGCAGGTCCGCCGTCGGCTCGTCGCTGGCCTTATCCGCGAGCGGGAAGATCTTGCGCGCCGTGCGGACGACCGCTTCCTGACCGGCGACCAGATCGGCGATCATGTCCTTGGCCGGGGGCACCCCCTCGCTTTCCTTGATCGACGACAGCTTGGCGTATTGCTTGTAGCTGCCCGGCGCCGGGTATCCGAGGGTCCGGATCCGCTCGGCGATTTCGTCCACCGCCAGGGCCAGTTCCGTGTATTGCGTCTCGAACATGAGATGCAGGGCGTTAAACATCGGGCCGGTGACGTTCCAGTGGTAGTTATGGGTTTTCAGGTACAGCGTGTAGGTGTCAGCCAACAGGTGCGACAAGCCGTCGGCGATGGCCTTGCGTTCCTTGGCGCTGATGCCGATGTCGATTTCCTTCGCCTTGGCAGGGGCTTTGGCGGGACGGGATTTTGCTTTCGTGGCAGCCATGATCTTCACTCCTTCGTTTCTGCATCGCCCCGGCCCCGATTAGACGGTCGATCGGCGATGAACTTTATATAATAATTTTAATTTTCAATTTCACATTGATTCCGATCAATTCCGCGCATTTTCACCAACCGATCGGAACCCGCCAATTCAAGACAGAAAATAGTCCCCCGGGCCGTACGGCTGGCGCGACGGAGGACCCGTGTTGTAGGCTGACCGCAAACAAGGCCGCCAAGGCCGTGACCATCTTTGCAGAAGAGGAAGGAAGTATGACCTCCGTCGTACAGGAAAAGCCCGCCGTGACGGGCTATTACGTGCCGCAGGGCATGATGATCAACGGCGCCTGGGTGAACAGTGTATCCGGCGCCACCATCACCGTCGAAAACCCCGCCAAGCGGACGCCGATCACCGACGTGCCGCGCGCCAACGCCGAAGACGTCAACCTGGCCGTCGCCGCCGCCAAGGCCGCGTTCCCCGGCTGGGCCCGCGCCGTGCCGCGTGACCGGGGCCGCGCGCTGCTGCGTATCGCCGACGCGATCGAAGCCCGCTCCGAGGAACTGGCCCGCACCATCGCCCTGGAAACGGGCAACGCAATCCGCACCCAGGCCCGGCCCGAAGCCCTGCTGACGGCGGACATCTTCCGCTATTTCGGCGGCCTGGCCGGTGAGTTGAAGGGCGAAACCACGCCGCTCGGCGAGCATATGCTCAACTACACCCGGCGCGAGCCGCTGGGCGTGGTCGGCGCGATCATCCCCTGGAACGCCCCGGTCATGTTGGGCGCGTTGAAGATCGCCGCCGCGATCTGCGCCGGCAACACGGTGGTGATGAAAGCCGCCGAAGACGCCCCCATGGGGGTGCTGATGATGGGCGACATCTGTCAGGAATTCCTGCCCGCCGGGGTGCTCAACGTGATCACCGGCCTGGGCGTCGAATGTGGTGCGCCGTTGGCCGAACACCCGGACGTGGCCAAGCTGTCGTTCACCGGCTCGACCCAGGTCGGCAAGATCATGATGCGCGCCGCCGCCGAACGGATCGTTCCGGTGTCGTTGGAACTGGGAGGCAAAAGCCCGTCCATCGTGTTCCCGGACGCCAATGAGGATTGGGTCGTCGACGGCATTATCAACGCCATGCGCTTCACCCGGCAGAGCCAGTCGTGCACGGCGGGCTCGCGCCTGTTCCTGCATGCCGACATCTTCGATTCGTTCCTGGAAAAGCTGGCTGCCAAGACCTCGACCCTGAAGCTGGGCGATCCGCTGGACGAAAGCTCGGACATCGGCACCATCATCAACGAAAAGCAGTTCCGCCGGGTCTGCGGCTATGTCGAGGAAGGCCTGCAACGAGATGACGCGCGCCTGATCATGGGCGGCCTGCCGCCGGAAACAGGCCCGCTGAGCGAAGGTTATTACGCCCTGCCGACCCTGTTCGCAGATGCCACCAACGATTGGCGTCTGGCGCGCGAGGAAATCTTCGGCCCGGTCTTGGTGGCGATCCGTTGGACCAACATCGAAGACGCGATCCGCATGGCCAACGACAGCCATTATGGCCTCGCGGCCTTCGTCTGGACCCACGACATCGGTCAGGGCCTGCGCACCGCGCACGCCATCGAATCCGGCTGGGTTCAGGTCAACCAGGGTGGCGGTCAAGTGATCGGCCAGTCCTACGGCGGCTACAAGCAAAGCGGCCTGGGTCGGGAATTCTCGCTGGAAGGGATGCTCGACGGCTTTACCCAGCGCAAGAATGTCTCGGTCAACCTGCAGACGCCGTCGCCGCTCTAAACCATCGGCGATCGAATGCGATCAACGCCTCCGGACCCTGGTCCGGGGGCGTTTTTCATGCCTGCGGGAATGGACGGTCAGGTCTTGGCTTCGCGGGGCGACAGCCCGAACATCCGCTTGAACGCCGTCGAGAAATTGGCCGGGTTGGAATAGCCGGCGTCATAGGCGGCTTCGGCCACGGAAATACCGTCCCGCTCCATGGCGTCGCGGGCACGCAGTAAACGCAACTCCCGACAGAAATCGGCGACGGTTCGGCCATAGACGGCCTTGAATGCGCTTTGCATGCTGCCGACGCTCATTCCCAGGTCCCGCGACATGGTCTTCAACGATGGATTGTCGGCCAGGTGGTCACGGACATAGGTGCGGACAGTCTGCGCCTTCATCTGCGTTCGGGTCAGGTTCTGGCCTGCCGGGGCGACCTCTTCCGGTGCGGCGGCAATGATGCTTTCCAACGCCTCGCGGACGATCTCGATGGCCCGGCTTTCGACCGACATCTGCGCCAGGATCGGCTGCCCCCGCGACGAATTGACGATCTGTTCGGCCAGGGCGATGGCGTGGGCCGAGGGCGTCCACGATCGATTGGCGCGGTGGGTGCGCATGAATTGATCCAGGTTTTCGTTGGGCAGGACGTTGCCTTCCATCACCCGCTCTATCCATTCCGGCGGCACGGTCACGATGACCTTTCGCACCCGCATGCCCTTGCGCGAGCGGCGGATCAAGCGGGTTGTCTTGGTCAGGGCCCAAATATGGCCGGTCGGCCCGCGTTCGATCTCATCCGTCTTGCGGCCAAGATGCAGGGGCACGTCATCCAGGAACGCATCCAGTTCGCCCTCGAGCATGATGGCGACGGAGCAAGCCGCCGGTTTATCCCATTCGGTCGACAGATCATGGGCCTCGATCGTATCGGTGGCATGAACGTACAGGCCCGAGTGGCACTGCACGTTGCTGAGCCGTCCCAGGATCGCCGTGTCTTTGCGGTCCAACATCGGGGCGGCGATGGTGAAGGTCCGCGCCGTGGTCTCGCTCGACATTTCGATCAGGTCATCTGACGTGACCCGCTGATTGCCGACGCCGGATCGATGCCCCTCGGCCAACATAGAAAGACGCTGTTCCATTTGATCCCCGCACCATGCGGCGGCACCCGTTTTCGGGTCCGCCCGCCACCCACCAATCGGAATAATTAATAATAATAATTATTCGCAAATAGTAAAGATCATCGTATCTTCCCGCCCGCATACGCCGCCGCGCGCCCTCTCCCTAGACCTCCAAAACGGCGGCGAACCAACGCGAAATCAGCCATTTTGCGATTTCTCACAAACAAATTGTTGTTTTGAAGATGGCAGCGCCGTGGCCCGTTCCCAACCCCGATGATATTGAGAAGCATTCTTAATAACAATGACCCAGACCTGTTCGAGGACCATCATGTCGACCACCGCCAATCGGGGCAGCCGCTCCACCGCTATCGTCCGCGCGCTTCTCCGCGGCACCGCCATCGCGGGCGCCCTCGCCCCCTTTATCACCGTTCCGCAGGTTCTGGCGCAGGACGAAACCGTACTGGCCCCGATCTCGGTGACGGCGACAGAAGTCTCGCCGGGCGGCTTTCAGATCGGCGAGGAAGAGCTGGAACAGCAGAACGCGATCGACATCAAGGACGTGTTCCAGGGCGAAGCCGGGGTCAAGGTCGGCGGCGGATCGGACCTTGCGCGCAAGTCCTATATCAACGGCATCGAAGACTCGAACCTGAACGTCAAGATCGACGGTGCGCGCCAGGTCGGCACGACGTTCCACCACATGGGCACGGCGATCATCGATCCGTCGTTGCTGAAATCCGTCCGCGTCGAAACGGGCGTCGGCCCGGTCGATGTCGGCCCCGGATCGCTGGGCGGCTCCATCGCCTATGAGACCAAGGACGCCCGCGACATCCTGGACCCTGGCCAAACCTTCGGCGGCTTGGCCAAGTTCCATTACGAAAGCGGGACCGAGCTATACAGCCCGAACCTGACCTTCGCCGGTCAGGCCCAGGGCTATGAGATGATGGTCCATGGCTCCTACGATAACGGCAGCGACTATTCCGACGGCGCCGACCGCGAAATCGCCGGCTCCGCACCGAAGATGAAGACCTTCCTGGGCAAGGCAGCCTGGACCGGTCAGGGCGGCGACCGCATCGAATTCAATTCCAGCTTTCTGCAGGACGAGGGCATTCGCCCGAACCGCGTCAACTTCGCATCCTTGACCAACGGCTCGCGCCCGATCCCCCATTCCTATCAGCGCAAGGCGTTCGGCGTGACCTACAAGGACGAAGCCCCGACCGAAATGATCAATCCGGAATTCGTGCTGTCCTATAACGAAATCCGCTTGGACATCGACGATCTGGCAATCGGCGGCAGCCATGACGTCAACTCGAAGACGTCCAGTTTCTCCGGCAAGCTTGCCAATACATTCGCCACCAATCTGGGCGTCGCGCAAACCGGCAGCGTGACCGTGGGCGTCGACTTCTACCGCGACAAGGGCGAGAACAGCTTCTCCTCGCGTCCCGGCTTCGGCCCGGCGAACGAGCCGTTCGGCAACAACGAAATTTCCAAGAACATCGGCGCCTTCGCCCAGGCGCGGCTGAAGATGACCGACGACATGCGACTGTCGTTCGGCACGCGCTTCGACAAACAATGGTTCAGCGGCGTCAACGGAACCCACATCAGCACCAGCGGCGCCAGCGGCAATCTGAACGCCGAATACGACGTGGTGAAGGGACTGACAGCCTATGGCGGCGCCGGCACGACCTTCGGCGGCATTCCGCTGGGTGAATCGTTGATCTACAACCTGACGGCGTCATGGAACTACGTCGATGTCAGCGCTTCGCGGTCGATCAACTACAAGGCTGGGTTCAAGGGCGAACACGGACCGTTCTCCGGCGATGCCCATTACTTCGTGACCCGCATCAACGGATCGCACCAACGCGGCAGCGGCAACCGTCAGGACAACCTGAACATCCTGTCGCGCGGCTTCAACCTATCGGGCAAGTACTCCTATGGCGACGGCTTCCTGCGCGCCACCTTCTCGTCCCAGCAGCTGCGCGCCAACGGCGAAGTACTGGTCAGCACCAGCACCTCGTACCACGGCTTCAACATGGGCGAGACCTTCACCCTGGAAGCGGCCCATAACTTCCACGACCTGGGCCTGCGCGTCGGCACGACCAACGAGTTCGCCCTGCGTAACGAAGACTACGGCCCCGGCCCGGTCGCCGGTTACGGCGTGATCAACCTTTATGCCCAATGGATGCCGGAAAAGATCGGCGAAATGGACTTGGGCGACCTGACCCTGCGCGCCGACATCAAGAACCTGTTCGACCATACCTATGTCGACCGCGCCACCGCCGCCAACGCCGACACCACGTCGGCCAGCCCCTACTACGAACCCGGGAGAACCTTTCTGCTGACCGCGAAGATGAGCTTCTAAACCGGAACCGGACCCCTTTGGTTCCTATTGGTCGGGCCCGCCCGGGAGGATTTTTCCTCTCGGGCGTCGTCCGTTGAACGGATCCGTCTCTCGTCGGCAAGAACAAGGAAAAGGAACGACAGAAATGCCCCCCGCATCGAAACCGCGTTGTTCATTCGCGGCCATTTTTCTTTTGGCTCTGGGCCTGATCCAGGTCGCCGCGACACCGACCGCACAGGCGGCCGAGCGACAAACGGTGACCGTCACCGATCTTGCCGGGCGCAAGGTCGAGGTAACCGTTCCGGCCAAGACCATGATCCTGGGCGAAGGGCGCTTCCTGCCGGTGCTGGCGATCCTGGATCCCAGCGACCCGACCAAACGGATCGCCGGGATGATGGCCGACTTCAAACGCTTCGATGCCGCCGGGTTCGCCCAATACACGGCGAAGTTTCCAGGCATCGAGACGATCCCCATGATCGGGCATGCCAGCGCCGAATCATTCTCCTTGGAAAAATCCATCAGCGTGAAACCGGACGTCGCGATCTTCGGCCTGGGTTCCGGCCACGGCCCGGGGGCGCGGCATAAGGCGATCATCGAGCGCCTGAAGGCAGCGGGCGTGCCGGTGGTGGTGGTCGACTTCCGGTTCGAGCCGCTGATCAATACACCAAAGAGCCTGGAGCTGTTGGGCCGGATCATGGGTCGGGAAAAAGAGGCCAAGGCGTTTAACGATTTCTACGCCGCCGAACTGGACCGGGTGCGCAAGGGGCTTGCGGGTCTGAAGGATGCGGACCGGCCCAAGGTGTTTCTGGAAATTCATGTCGGCGGGCGCGACGACTGCTGCGCGACCATGAGCCACGCCATGATGGGCCGGTTCATCGAACTGGCCGGGGGCGACAACATCGCCATGAAAACGATCCCCGGCGCGCATGGCTTATTGAGCATGGAATACCTGCTGGCGACGCAGCCCGACATTTACATGGGCACGGCGATCGGCGCCGCCGGGGTCGATTACCCAAAACCGGGGCGCATCGTGCTCGGCCCCGGCGCGGATGAAATCCTCGCCCGCAAGACATTTGCCCAGGCGGCCCAGCGGCGCGGGTTCAGCGACCTGACCGCGATCAAATCCGGTCGGGCCTACGCGATTTGGCACAATTTCTACAACACGCCGCTGAACGTCGCCGCCGTGCAGGCCATGGCCAAATGGATTCACCCGGACCGGTTCAAGGATTTGGACCCCCGGCACACCCTGCAAACCCTGTTCGACCGGTTCCAGCCCATCGCCTTGGACGGGGCCTATTGGACGAGCCTAACGACAGAGGCACCCGGCCAATGAGCGAGGTCGGTGAAATGACGGAAACGCCCCCGGCCCTGACCCAGGGTTATCGCCGGTTCGTGCGGCGTCGCACGATCTGGCTCTCGGTCTTGGCTTCGGCCCTGATCGCGACGGCGGTGGTCAACATCATGACCGGCCCGGCGGGCTTGTCCCTGAGCCAAGTCGTCAATGGCTTCCTCAACCCGCAGGACCTGGACGCCGGGACCTATGTGATCCTGTGGGATGTGCGCCTGCCGTTCGCGCTGATGGCCGTTGTCGTGGGGGCCTGCCTGGGCCTGGCCGGGGCCGAAATGCAGACGGTCCTGAACAACCCACTGGCTAGCCCGCAAACCCTGGGCGTGATGTACGCGGCGACGCTGGGTGCCTCCATCGCCATCGTGTTCAATTTGTCCGCGCCCCTGGGCCTGCCGGAAAATTATGTGGTGCCGGTGTTCGCCTTTGCCGGTGCCGTCGCCTCGGCGGCCTTGATCCTTGTCTTGTCGCGGGTTTACGGCGCGACCGTCAACACGGTGATCCTGTTCGGCATCGCCCTGGTGTTCGCCCTGCAGGCGCTGATCCAATTGATCCAGTTCGTCGCCGATAACGACAGCCTGCAACAGATCGTGTTCTGGACCATGGGGTCCCTGACCCGCGCGACCTGGGAAAAGGTCGCCATCGTCGCCGCCGTGTTCGCCCTATGCCTGCCGGCGTCGATCCGCCAAGTCTGGGCCATGACGGCGCTGCGCGGCGGCGAGGACTATGCCCGCAGCTACGGCGTCGCCGTCAATCGTCTGCGCCTGACCGTGTTGATGCGGGTCAGCGCCATGACCGCCGTGGCTGTCGCCTTTACCGGGGTGATCGGCTTCGTCGGGTTGGTCGGCCCGCATATCGCCCGCCTGGCCGTGGGCGAGGACCATCGCTTCTACCTGCCGGCCAGCGCGCTGGCCGGGGCGGTGATTTTGTCGGGCGCGTCGCTGATCAGCAAATCCATCGTTCCGGGGGTTCTGATCCCCGACGGCATCGTCACCGCGCTGATCGGCATCCCCCTGTTCCTGGGCCTGCTCATGACCCAGAAGCGGAGGGGCTGATCATGGCTTCCCTGAAGATCGAAAACGTCGGCGTCGGCTATTCGGGCAAACAGGTTCTGTCCGGCGTGACCTTGCCGGAACTGCCGCCCGGATCCCTGGTCGGCGTGCTCGGCCCCAACGGCGTCGGCAAGTCGACCCTGCTGCGCGCCCTGGCCGGGCTTGGCTCCTATACGGGCCGGGCTTTGCTCGACGGCGAGGACCTTGCCGCGATGAGCCACTTTCGCCGCGCCGGACGGGTCGGGTATCTACCGCAGGCCCTGCCGCAGGAAACGACCTTGGTCGCCTATGAAGCGGTGCTCAGCGCCTGTCGCGCCGTGCGACCGGACCTAGCCAACGTCCGCATCGACGCGGCGGTCGAGCGGGTGTTCGACCTGCTCGACATTCGCCCGCTCGCCTTTCAGGCATTGAACAAGATGTCCGGCGGGCAACGCCAGATGGTCGGCCTGGCCCAGGTCATGGTCCGCCATCCGTCGGTGATGTTGTTGGATGAACCGACCAGCGCCCTGGACCTGCGATGGCAACTGACGGTGCTCGGTACCGTGCGGTTGATCCTGGCGCGCCACGGCGGGCAATGCCTGATGGCGCTGCACGACATCAACCTGGCGATCCGGCAATGCGATTTCATCGCCTTGTTCGGCGCTGGGCGGCTGTTGGCTTTCGGCCCACCCGCCGAGGCCATGACCGAGCAGGTCCTGACCGAAGCCTATGGCGTGACCGGGCGGGTCGAGACCTGTTCGCGCGGCCTGCCCTTCGTCGTGACCGAACCGGCCACCAATGCCACCCCCCAACCGGCACCCCCCAACGGTATCTAGGAGACGTTTCATGCCCACCTGCTTCGCCGCCGTCGAGACGGAGAACGCCAGCAAGTACCTTGTCCAGCTGTGCAAACATTTCGCCCATAAGGTCGAAGTCGATTACGACACCGCCCAGGCGCGGGTCGAATTCGCGCCGGGGCGCTGCATGATGACCGCCGAGGGCAATACCCTGGCGTTCTATTGCCGGTCCAAGGAAGACCGGGGGATCGAGGTCATGCAGTACATCCTGTCCGACCACTTGGTGCGGTTCGCTTGGCGCGAAGAGATCACCTTCAACTGGTTGGAAACCTTCCCCGACCCTATGCCCGAAGCAGTGCGCATGGGCTTCGCCGAGGAGTAATCCCCGATGGCGGCCCTGGCGAAAACCGGAATGATCGAGCTGCGCCCCCACCATTGGACGGCGGCGGGCGCGGTCGCGCTGGGCCTGCACGCGCTGGTCTTTCTGGCTGTCTTCGCCGGCGACAATGATGGCGCGAAGGCCCCCGGCCTGGGCGGAATTTCCGTGGCCATGACCATGACCGCGACCCGCGCCGGATCCGATTCCGACGCCGCCGAACGCCAGGCGCTGGAACAGACGCAGGCCCCACCCCCGGCCGAGGCCGCACCGGTCCCGCCCGATGCGGTCGAGGCCCCCGCCGACGTCGTCCCGGAAACGGTCGAAGCGTTCGAGCCCCTGCCTGCCGTTACGCCGACGGTTCCGGTCGAAGCCGCCATCGCCGTCGCGCCGCCCCCTAAACCGGTCAAAGCCAAACCGGTTCAAGCAAAACCGAAACCAACCCCCGCACCAAAGCCGGCAACCAAGGCTGCCCCCGCCGCAACAGCGAAACCGGCCGCCAAGGCGGAGACCGCGCAACGGGCATCCCAGGCCGCAGCTGCAACGCAGGGAAAACTGGCCGACGGGCGCAAGGGGCAATCCGCCGACGAACGCAACGCCCTGGGCGGCGGGCCAGTCGGAACGCCCGCGCCCAATTACGTGAACCAATTGCGCTACTGGCTGGAGCGCAACAAGACCTATCCGAAGGAAGCCCGCCGGATGCGCCAGCAGGGCGTGGTGAACCTGTATTTCCGGGTTACCCGTGACGGCCGCGTGCTGGCCCATGACATCCGTAAATCATCGGGCCACAAGCTATTGGACGGCGAGGCGGAAGCGATGCTTAAACGGGCGCAGCCGCTACCGAAGTTTCCGGATGGGATGAAGGGCGGCTATCTGGACGTGGTTGTCCCAGTGCTGTTTTCCCTGCGTGGGAATAGCTGACAGCGGGGTCCCGTCTCAGGCTTTCGCCTTCGCGACCTTCGCGCCGCCGGGGCGGCTGACCAGCAGGATCAGCGGGATCGCCGCCGCCGAGGCCAGCGTGTACATCCCGAAACCGTTCAGATAACTGATCAACGACGCCTGGTGAACCATCTCGCGCGACAGCCGCGCCAAGCCCTCGACCGTCGAGGCGTCCCATTGCCCCATCACCCAGGGCAAGGCCAAGGCGGGATTGAACGGCGAGATATGCTCGGTCAGGTATTCATAGTTCGTCGCTGAATAGCGCACGATCTGCGTCACCGTCATCGAGATGAAGAAGCTGGACCCGATGTTGCGCAACAGGTGAAACACCGCCGTGCTTTCATCCAGGTTCTTGGACTCGACGTTCGAGAAGGTGACCGTGGTCAACGGCACCCAGATGGTGCCCACGGCCAAGCCCTGCAACACCCCGTTCAAGGCGAATTCGAACGGCGTGGTATTCAGGTTGGTCGACATCAGCCACAACCCGGCGATGACCTGCGCCATGAAGCCCGCGAACATCGTCTTGCGCGGATAGCGCGCCCCGACCAGCCCGGCCAGGAAGAACGCGATCATCGCCCCGATGCCGCGCGATCCGACGACATAACCGACCAGCGAGTCCGGCAGACCGACGTGTTCGCGCAGCAAACCCGGCAGGATCACCATCGGCGTGAAGTTGAGCATGCCGTAGATCGTGACCAGAACCAGACCCAGGGAATAGTTCCGATTGCGCAGCAGGCGCAGGTCCAGGAACGGCTTTTCGTGGGTCATGCTGTGAACCAGGAACATGTAGAACGCGACCCCGGCCACGCAGACTTCAATGATGATCTCCGGGGACTGGAACCAATCCAACCGCTGCCCGCGCGACAGCGCCAGTTGCAGGCTGGCGATGGCGAGCGAGATCAACAGGAAGCCCGTCCATTCCAATTTGACCTTCGACGCCCGGCGCATGCGCGGCAGGGTCAGAAACACCCCGATGGACGCGCCAAGGGCAATCGGCACCATCAGGTAGAAGGCATAGCGCCAAGTATAAATCTCGGCCATCACGCCGCCGATCATCGGCCCGATGAAGGCCCCCATGACCACCCCGACGCCGTAGATGCCGATGGCCATTCCGTGCTGTTCCTTGGGAAAGATGTCGAGCGCCACGGTCTGCCCGACCGGCGACATCGGCGCCCCGGCGAACCCCTGGATAATGCGCCAAAAGATCAGCGCCTCAAGCGACGTCGCCGCGCCGCAGAAATAGGTCGCCACGCCGAACAGCCCGACCGCCGCGACCATCAAATTGCGCCGCCCGAACCGGCCCGACAACCAGCCGGTCAGCGGCGTGGCCACCGCCGTCGCCAGGATGTTGAACGTCATGGTCCAGGAAATTTCGTCGGGCGTGGCCGACATCGCGCCCTGCAACTGCGGCAGCACCGCCGAGACGATCAGGATCGACGTGGAATAGAGCGTCACGCTCAACACCACCATCCCCAGAATCAGGTAGCGGCGGGGCGGGGGCA
>DJHY01000105.1:0-215 GCA_002433335.1 Rhodospirillaceae bacterium UBA6608
AGGATCGGGGCGACGAACGGATCGACAGCCTGTAGCGCGACGGTCGCTTCCGCGCCATCGGCCAGGGCATTGGCGCCCTTTTCGTCGGAGATGACGATCACCCGCCCGCCCCGGGCCATGACTTCCTGCACGTTCGACGCCGTCTTGTCGAACAGCGGGTCCGACGGGGCGATCACGATTACCGGCACCTGGTCGTCGATCAGCGCGATGGGGCC
>DJHY01000105.1:337-5178 GCA_002433335.1 Rhodospirillaceae bacterium UBA6608
AGCAGCGGGTCAACATTCGGCACAGTGATCACGCTTTCGGCGAAATCGACGGTGCTGGCGGCGCGCTCCTCGGTTATTAGGATGATCCGGCCGCCACGGGCAGCCGCTTCCTGAAGATTGCTTGCCGCCTTGCCCATTACCTCGTCGGCAGCCAGCAGGGCCACCACCGGAAGTCCTTCCTCGATCAGCGCGATGGGGCCGTGCTTCATCTCGCCGGCGGCATATCCTTCGGCGTGGATATAGGACACTTCCTTGAGCTTCAGCGCCCCTTCCATGGCGATGGGATAGCTGGTGCCGCGCCCCAGGTACAGAACGTCGCGGGCTTCGACCATGGTTTGGGCGATTTGCTTAAGGCGGTCGTCATGATTGAGGATTTCCGCGGCCCGGCTGGGAACCTCGGTCAGGGCAATGGTCAGGCGGGCCTCGGCCTCGGCGTCGATCGCGCCACGGCCCCGCGCCACGGCGATGGCCAGGCAGGCCAGAACCGTCAGCTGCGTGGTGAAGGCCTTGGTCGAGGCAACGCCGATTTCCGGCCCGGCATTGGTGTGCAGCACCATGTCGGATTCACGGGCGATGGCGCTTTCCGGGACGTTGACGATCGACATGATCGCCAGACCCGCCTGCCGCGCATAGCGCAGGGCGGCCAGGGTATCGACCGTTTCTCCCGACTGGGAAATGAACAGCGCCGCACCCTTGCCGCCCAGCGGGGGTTCCCGGTAGCGGAATTCCGAGGCGATATCGACCTCGACCGGAATCCGCGCCAGGGTTTCGAACCAATACTTGGCCGTCAGGCAGGCGTAATAAGAGGTGCCGCAGGCGACCAGGGTCAGGCGGTCCAATTCCGCCGGATCGAACGGCAGGTCAGGTACGGTCACCGTGCGCGACGCCGGATTGACGAAGCTTTGCAGGGTGTCGCCGATGACCTGGGGCTGTTCGTAGATTTCCTTCAACATGAAGTGCCGGTAACCGCCCTTGCCGATGGCGGCGCCCGACAGTTCGGTCAGGCGGATGGGCCGTTCGACCGGCTGGTCGTCGGCGTCGAACACTTTGGCGTCGGTCGGGTCCAGCACCACCCAGTCGCCGTCTTCCAAATACATGATGCGGTCGGTCAGGGGGGCCAGGGCGAGGGCGTCGGAGCCCAGGAACATTTCACCGTCACCGAAGCCGACCGCCAGCGGGCTGCCGCGCCGGGCGCCGATCATCATCTCATGATGGCCGGAGAATATGATCGCCAGGGCGAACGCGCCCTCGAGCCGGTGCAGGGTCGCGGCGGTCGCTTCGGCGGGGGCTTTCCCGCTCAGCAGTTCCTGGGTGATCAGGTGGACGATTACTTCGGTATCCGTGTCGGACGCCAGGTTGCAGCCCTTGGCGACCAACTCGGACCGCAGCTCTTTGTAATTTTCGATGATCCCGTTGTGGACGATCGCCACCCGGTCGGTGGCATGGGGATGGGCGTTGGCTTCGTTGGGAACGCCATGGGTCGCCCATCGGGTATGGCCGATGCCGACGGTGCCGCTGATCGGCTGTTCGGTCACGCGTTCGGCCAGGTTGGCAAGCTTGCCCTCGGCCCGGCGGCGGTCGATGGACCCATTGACCAGGGTCGCGATCCCGGCAGAATCGTAGCCCCGGTATTCCAGGCGCTTCAACCCTTCCAGCAGGATCGGCGCGGCTTCTTTCTTGCCGATAATTCCGATGATGCCGCACATCGCCGCTTAGTCCTTATTGTCTTTCTGGGCCTGCTTTTCGCGTGCCCGCCGGGTATTGAAGCGGTCGGCCCAGCCCTTGATTTCTTTCTGGTCCGCCCGGGTCACGGCCAGTGATCCGGCGGCGATATTCTTGGCTATGGCGCTGCCGGCCCCGGTGATGGCGCCGCTGCCGACGGTGACTGGAGCCACCAACGCGGTGTTGGAGCCGATGAAGGCCCCGTCCTCGATCACCGTTTTCGATTTGAAATAGCCGTCGTAATTGCAAGTGATGGTCCCGGCGCCGATGTTCACGCCTTTGCCGACCACGCTGTCGCCGACATAGGACAGGTGGTTGACCTTGGTCCCTTCGCCCAGGGTCGATGCCTTGATCTCGACGAAGTTGCCGATATGCACCCCGTCCGACAGGTCCGCGCCGGGGCGCAGGCGGGCGAACGGCCCGATGATCACGTTCGACGCCACCGTCGCTCCGTCGATATGGCAAAAGGCGCGGATTTCCACGTTGTCGCCGATCCGCACGCCCGGGCCGAACACCACGTTCGGGCCGACCGACACGTCGCGGCCCAATTGGGTGTCCCAACTGAAAAAGACCGAGGCGGGATCGGTCAGGGTGGCGCCGCTTTCCATGGCGCGGATCCGCAGGCGGGTTTGGGCGATGGCCTCGGCCTCGGCCAGTTCGACCCGCGAATTCACGCCCAGCACTTCGTCGGCGTCGCCGCGCACCACCGCCGAGGGCCGACCGTCGGCGCGGGCAATGGCGACCACGTCGGTCAGATAGTATTCGCCCTTGGCGTTGTCGTTGCCGATCCGATCCAGCCATTCCAGGGCGCGTGCGCCGTCGATCACCATCACGCCGGAATTGCACAGCCCGACCGCCAGTTGCTCGGGCGTGGCGTCGCGGGCTTCGACGATGCCTTCCAGGGTGCCGTTTTCATCGACGATCAGACGACCGTAAGGGCCGGGATCGGCAGGCTCGAACCCCAGCACGACTACGCCGGGGGCGGCAGGCGCGCGCCGCGCCGCCAGCATGGCGGACAGGGTTTCCGCCGTGATCAGCGGGGTGTCGCCGTACAGCACCATCAGGTCGTCCGACGGATGCGCCGCCAGGAATTCACGGGCCGCCAGCACGGCATGGCCGGTGCCCAGGCGGTCTTTCTGAACGGCGGTGGCGTGCGGTTGGGCGGCGGCTTCGACGTTCGCCATGCCCTCGCCGATGACCACGACCGTATGGTCGGCGCCAATTTCGTCCAGCGTTCCCAGAACATGGCCCAGCATGGGGCGACCGGCGACCGGGTGCAGAACCTTGGGCAGGTCCGACTTCATGCGCGTGCCCAGCCCGGCGGCCAGGACCACGGCGGTCGTTGTCGGTTTTCCGTCTGCTTGCATGAACGCTCGGGGGCCTTTAACAGTTCTCAGAAGCGGTGCCGGGATCCGGTTGAGATATTTGGATGGCGGGACCGCAAGTTGCCACAATATCTAGAGTGGTCCAAGTCACAGTTTGTTTCGGAATCTTGCAAGAGGAATATTCTATGTCGGCGGTTAACGAGCCCTTACCCCGGGCGGTGGTGTTCGATCTGGACGGAACGTTGGTCGACAGCGTGCCGGACATTCAGGCAGCGCTCAATTGGTTGATGGCGCGCGAAGGACGCCGCGAATTGGACCGGGTCGAAGTCGCGGGCATGGTCGGCGACGGGGTGCCAAAGCTGGTCGAGCGGGCTTTGTTGGCCACGGGCGGGTTTCCCGATGCGGGGCTGGAGCCGACGATCGAGATTTTCGCCGCCCATTACGAAGCCCATGCGGCGGCGCTGACCAAGCCATTTCCGGGCGTGATGCAGGCCCTGACGGACCTGCGCGATGCCGGGTGCCTGTTGGGGGTCTGCACCAACAAGCCCCAGGGGGCGACGGGGGAAATTCTCGAAGCATTGGACTTGGCGCCGTTCTTCAAGGCCGTGGCCGGCGGCGATACGGTGCCGGGGGCGCGCAAGCCAGATCCGCGCCATCTGATGCATGTCCTGGACGGCATGGGCACCCAGCCGTCGGAAACGGTCATGGTCGGCGACAGCCATAACGACATCAACGTGGCCAAGGCCGCGGGCGTGCCGACCGTGGCGGTCACCTTCGGCTATGCCCATGGTCCGGTGGATCAGTTGGGCGCCGACGTGCTGATCGATCATTTCGACGAACTGGTCCCGGCCCTGCGGAAATTGGCCGCGGGCTAAGCCTGAACCGGCGTCGCGTCAGGCTTTAACGGCTCGGGCGTTTCCGGCCTAGGAATCGGCGGGTTCCAGGTCGAAAGCGATGGAAACGCGCTTTTCATCGCTGGAGGCCACAGGGATGGTTTGATGACCGACATAGGACGGGAACATCACCATCATGCCTTCCTCGGGCCGGACCAAACGCAGCTTCGGATTGCCCTTGTCGCCGACCAAGTGGAAGGCCCGCCCGAACTCGATCCAGCCCTCGACGTTGTTGGTCTGGCCCTTGGCGGCGTCCTTCACGCTGGCCGGAAGGGCGGGGTAATACACCCCGGACAGCCAGGCCGTGGGGTGGAAGTGCACCAACTGCCGCCCGTCCCGGTCATAAACATTGCCCCAGCAACGAACGTTGAACGATTTCGGCGGATCGGCCAGGAACGGATGGTCCGGGTCGACCGGATGTTCGGCCAGGTATTCCTGGGCCATGGCCATGATCATTTTTTTCAGTTCCAGGGCCGGGCCGTGCTCGTTGCCGTCGAACAGCTCCATCGTGCCGCGGCCCTTTTCCATGGACCGGTTGGTCTTGAAGTAATTCAGGCTGGGATGATCCAGCAGGTATTGGACCAGGTCCTTGTTGAACGAGGCCATGGAATGATAGCCCGCGGGCGCGGCATGGATCTTGGTCTTGATCAGGCTGTCCAGGCCCAGCAGGTGGTCGGCTTCGTCCTTTCGGCCCAGGTCGTTAAGCGCCGCCGACTTCATCGACAGGGCCGGGGTCGGGTGCAGGCCCGCCGCCAGGGCCTTGTCGGCCTCGGCGATGGCTTTTTCCGGGTCGCCCGCGCGCATCCAGGCAAAGGACAGCTGCCCGTGCAGGTATTCGGCCTCCGGGTGGCTTTTCAAGAACTCCTCGGCCAGGGCGGCGGCCGTCGCGGCTTGGCCGGTC
>DJHY01000059.1 GCA_002433335.1 Rhodospirillaceae bacterium UBA6608
GTCCGCCGGTACGGACAATGGCGATGGTTCCTGGACCCTGACCCCGGATCAGCTCGAAGGGCTGACCGTGACCCCGGCGACGGATAGCTCTGATGACTTCCAGTTGACGGTGACCGCAACCACGACCGACGGTGCGGACACGGCGACTGTGTCCGAAACCCTGGACGTGACCGTGCAGGGCGTGGCCGACGGTGCGACCGTTGTGGATACCTCGGCCGCCGGTTCGGAAGATACGGCCATTCCGTTCACTGTCGACGTGTCCGAATTGGATACCGACGGCTCGGAAACCTTGAGCGTGACCCTGTCGAACATCCCCGAGGGTGCGATCATCACCCGCAACGGCGAACCGGTTGCCGTCAACGAAGACGGCTCGGTGACCCTGGGCGAGGGCGAATTGGACGGCCTGGCGATCACGCCGCCGGAAGATTACTCCGGTTCCTTCGATCTGACCGTTTCGGCGCAGACGACCGACGAGGGCGACGTATCCGAAGTGACCACGGGCTCTGTCTCGATCGATGTGTCCGGTGCGGCTGATGGCGCGGATCTGAATGTCTCGGATGCGTCGGGCAACGAAGATACCGCCATCGACCTGCCGATTTCGATCGACAAGGCCGACGCCGGAGAGACGGCGGAAATCACCCTGTCCGGTATTCCGGAAGGGGCGACCCTGTCCAACGCCAACGGCCCGATCACGGTCGTCGACGGCGTTGCGGTGCTGAGCGAAGCCGACTTGGCCGGTCTGCAGGTGACCCCGCCAGCCGATAGCGGCGCCGACTTCCAGATCGGCGTGTCGGTGGTGACCACGGACGGCGAAAGCACCTCCGAGCCGACAACCGGTACGATCTCGGTCGGTGTCGATGCGGTTGCCGACGTTCCGACCCTTGAGGTCGGCAGTGTCTCCGGTTCCGAAGACAGCGCTATCCCGCTGAATATCTCGGCGGGCCTGACCGATACGGACGGCTCGGAAGTTCTCAGCGTCACCATTTCCGACGTGCCGGTTGGCTCGACGCTGACACTTGGCGACGGGTCTTCCTTCACGGCGACCGAAGGCAACACGACCTTCCTGTTCGCGGGTGACCAGATCGAAGGTCTGTCCATCACCCCGCCGGAAAACAGCGACGACGACTTCACCCTGAACGTCATTGCGACCTCGCTGGATACCGATCCGGAAACCGGTGCGGTGACGACCAGTTCGGTCGAGGGCTCCATGGCCGTCAGCGTCGATCCGGAAGCGGATGCGCCGACCCTGACGCTGGACAACGCGGCCGGCACGGAAGACCAGCCGATCGCCCTGAACATCGATGCGGGCCTGACCGACGACAGCGAAGTTCTGTCGGTCACGATCTCGGGCGTGCCGGAAGGCGCCTCCCTGTCCGCCGGTACGGACAACGGCGACGGAACCTGGACGGTCGATCCGGCCGATCTGGAAGGCCTGACGGTTACCCCGGCGGCCAACTCCAACGAGGACTTCTCGCTGACGATTACGGCGAACTCGACGGAATCCGATGGTTCGACGGCAACGACCAGCTCGACCCTCAGCGTGGCCGTGACCGGCGACGCCGATGCGCCGACGTTGTCCGTTACCTTGGGCGAGGGCACGACCTCGACCGGTGGGACGGGTGGAACCGGCGGTGAAGGCGGTGGCTACGTCATCGACACCAGCGGCGCCATCGACCTGACCGGTAACAATGCCCAGAACCATCAAGGCACCAACGGTGACGATACCTTCGTTGTGGATCGCAACCTGAACCAGAACGAAAACTTCAACATGCAGAACGGTGGCGACACCGTGGTCGTCAACGGCAATACCGCCGGCGGTACCAACTTCAACATGGGGAACGGCGCCGACACGGTCGTCATCAACGGTGACATCGGCGGCAACACCAACGTCAACGGCAGTGGCGCGGATGACGTGCTGATCCTCGGCAAGTCCTCGGATCACTACCAGTTCCAGAACTACACCGAGAGCGCCAGCGGCCTGATCAATACCCAGATCATCGATCTGGATACGGGCCAGACCCTGACCGTCAACAACATCGAAGCCATCGGCTTCGGCGACGGGACGTTCCGCGGCAACGAAGATCTGCTGCCGGACTACAACGCCGGCGGTGAGGACATCGTGACCTATCCGCTCAACATCGCGTCCGAGTTGACCGATACGGACGGTTCGGAAACGCTGTCGATCACGGTATCCGGCCTGCCGGAAGGGGCGACCCTGTCCGCCGGTACGGACAACGGCGACGGCACCTTCACCCTGACGCCGGAACAGCTGTCGGGTCTGACCCTGACGGTTCCGGCTGGTGAGACGGACTTCAACCTGTCCGTGACCGCGACCTCGACCGAAAACGACGGCGATACCGCCAGCGTTTCGACTTCGGTCGGCGTGGACGTGCCGGACCCGGTTGCCGATGCGCCGACCCTGGACGTTTCCGATGCTTCGGGCACGGAAGATACGGCCATTCCGCTGACCATCGATGCCGGTTTGACCGACGCCAATGAAAGCCTGAGCGTTACGATCTCCGGTATTCCGGACGGCGCGGTGCTGAAGTCGGGCGATACCGTTCTGACTGTCGAGAACGGCGAGATCACCTTCGAAGACGGTAACGTGCCGGACGATTTGACGATCACCCCGGCGGATGACTCGAACGAAGACTTCTCGTTGACGGTCACCGCGACCTCGACCGAGGTCAACGGCGATACGGCTGAAACCTCCTCGACCCTGAATGTCGCGGTCGCGGGCGATGCCGACGCGCCGACCCTGACCGTCGACCTGGGGGCGGGTGTTCCCGCCGGTGGCGACGACGGTACGCCGGAAGTTCCGGGCAGCGTTTCGATCACCAACATGGGCAGCCAGTCCGCCGGTTATGACAGCAGCTATGGCTACTATGTTATCGGGGAAGACGGCACGCCGCAGTCGGGCGAAATCATCTGGGCCAACGTCAAGGACGATGTGGGCGATACCTTCACCCTCGATGGTGTCGATCCGGAAGACATCGGGTTCTTCATGATCCCGAACGGCGACGACATGAACAACAACCTGTACAACGGGATGAACGTGACGTTCACCCAGGATAACAACGGCAATTGGCAGGCCGTGGGCCCGAACGGTGTGGCCCTGCAGGGCGCCAGCGCCCCGGCGTTGTTCGATGACGCATCCCTGAACGCCAACAACTTCGACTACACCCAGGACAACAACACCTCGGGCAACCAGAACTGGGAAGACCTGGTCGGCGGCGGTGACTATGACTTCAACGACGTCAACGTGAATGTCAGCACCGTGGCGACCCAGCCGGGCACGCCGGGTACGGGTGACGCGGTCGTTGAATATCCGCTGGATATCAATGCGGCTCTGACCGATACCGACGGCTCGGAAACCCTGACGGCGACCATCTCCGGTATTCCGGAAGGGGCGACCCTGACGCTGTCCGACGGCACGGTTCTGACCTCGACCAGTGTTGACGACACCTTCGACCTGACCTCCGGTCAGTTGCAGGACATCACCTTGTCCGTTCCCGCCGGTTCGACCGACTTCGACCTGTCCGTGACCGCGACGGCCACGGAAAACGACGGTGACATGGCCAGCGTCAGCACCTCGGTCGCCGTGGATGTGCCGGAAGTGGCGGGCCCGGACCTGACGGTTGCGGACGCCCAGGGTAACGAAGACACGGCGATTTCGCTGAACATCGCGGCGGCCTTCGAAGGCGGCAGCGGTGGTGGCGAGACCACCGGTTCCTTCTACCTGCTGGAAGAAGGTTCCGACTCCGTCCTGCGCATCGGCCTGGACGGCTCGGTCGAAACCATCGTGACCGAAGACGAGATCGAAGCCCTGACCGGCAAGAGCGATGCCGACTTCAAGGATATGTCGGTCGTGACTGACGGTGACGGCAACGTGTTCTTCACCGAAGCGAATAGCGACTCGATCCTGATGAAGCCGGCCGACGGCGGCGATCTGGAGGTTGTGGCCTCGAAGAGCGCGATCATGCTGGCGACCGGAGAAAACTCCGCCGATCCGCGCGGCCTGGTCGTGGGAAGCGACGGCAACCTGTACATGACCGATCAGACCAGCAACTCGCTGGTGCGGATCGACCCGGCGACGGGGCAGGCGACCGTGGTTGCGACGGAACAGCAATTGGATGACCTGTCGGGTATTCGCGACATCGACCTGGAAGGCGGCATGATCGCGTCGCCGGACGGCAAGATCCACTTCGTCTCGGCGGGTGACCCGGATGCGGTCTTCACCTACGACATCGCGACTGGTGACTCCTCGGTCCTGTCCAAGGATTGCGGCTTCAACGATCTGGACAGCTACATGACCCTGGCGCCCAACGGCGACATCATCGTGATCGACGAATCCGGTGATCATCAGGGCGCGTTCGACAACATCTACCGGATCGATGCCGAAACCGGCGAGGTCTCGGTGTTCCTGTCCAATCAGGAACTGCGCGACGTGGTTGGCCATTCGGTCGATCTGGAAGGTGGTGTTTCCTTCGATGCCGACGGCAACTTCTACATTGCCGAGGAACAGTCCGACTCGATCTACAAGTTCACGGCGACCAATTCGGAAACCGGCGCCGTCGATCCGGCATCGGGCGAGGTCTTCGTCAGCAAGGCGGACCTCTATGATCACTATGCCAACGGCACCAACGCCGACCTGGAAGGCGATCTGCACTTCGCCCAGATGATCGCGGATGGAGACGACAGCCTGTCGATCACCATCTCCGACATCCCGGAAGGTGCGGTTCTGTCGGTCAACGGCACGCCTGTGACCGTGACCGATGGCACGGCTGAACTGACGGCAGATCAACTTTCCGGTTTGACCATCACGCCGCCGGAAAACTCGGACGAAGACTTCTCCTTGACCGTGACCGCCACTGGTACGGCGGCCAACGGCCAGGAAGTCAGCTCGACCGCCAGCCTGAACGTAACGGTCGATGCCGTCGCCGACGCGCCGGTTGTGACTGCCGAGGATGCTTCCGGCTACGAAGATCAGCCGATCGATCTGGACATCACCGCGGCCCTGACCGACATGGACGGTTCGGAATCCATCACCGGGATCACCATCTCGGGCCTGCCGTCCGGTGCGACCTTGAACCACGGCACCTACGATGCCGGTTCCGACAGCTGGACGCTGGAACCCGCCGACCTGGTCGATTTGCAGTTGAACCCGGCGGCCAATTCCAACGAAGACTTCCAGCTGACCATCACCGCGACCTCGACGGAAGCGGACGGTGGCGACACGGCGGTCGGTTCGGTGACCATGGATGTCGATGTCACCGGTGTAGTCGATGACTTCACCGTGACGGTCGACGATGCCGAGGGTGCTGCCGGAACGTCCCTGCCGCTGGATATCTCGGTCGGTCTGACCGATCTGGACGGCTCGGAAACGGTCAGCGTCACGATCTCTGGCGTGCCCGAAGGCGCGACCCTGAACCACGGCACCTACGATGCGCAGTCGGATAGCTGGACCCTGTCCGGCGACGACCTGGAAGGCTTGGAAATCTCGTTGCCGGAAACCGCCGGTGGCGAAACCTCCGGCTCCCCGGAAACCCTATACTCGCAGAATTTCAACAGCCTGCAGGAAGGGGCGACCAGCGCCGGTGGCGCCAACGGCTTCTCGACCGATGCGTCGAACGCCGATACGGGCAATTATCACGGTGTCGATGACGACCGGTATGAGTTCTCCAAGACGGATACCAACGGCTATGACGGCGAAGACGCCTTCATGACCTGGAACAGCGCGCCGATCGATATTTCGGGCCACGACGACGTGTCCTTCAGCTTCAAGCTGGACGGGCAGGGTGGTCTGGACAGCAGCGGTGCCTATGCCGACTTCTTCCGCGTGATCGCGGTGGTCGACGGTGTGGAACACGAGCTGATGACCCAGAACGGCGACGTCTGCAATCAGACCTTCACCCTGGATGACATTCCCGAAGGGGACGAGTTGATCATCCGGATGGAGGTCAAGACGACCACGACCGATGAAGTCTACAAGATGGACAACCTGCAGGTTTCGGCGACCCCGGTTGCTTCGGAGCCGCTGGAAAGCTTCCAGCTGAACGTCGAAACGACGGTCACGGAAAGCGACGGTGCTTCCGAAACCGTGTCCCATGACCTGGACGTCACGGTCGTCAGCCCGGACGACGAAGCATCGGCCCCGACCCTGACGGTGACGGAACAGGCCCCGACGACCGAAGATGTCTCTGTGGCGCTGAACCTCTCCGCCGCATTGACCGACACGGACGGCTCGGAATCCCTCAGCGTGACGTTGTCCGGTATCCCGGACGGTGCGGTGCTGAAGGCCGGCGCGGAAGTGCTGACGGTCGAGAACGGCTCGATCACCTTCGAAGACGGCATGGTTCCGGAAAACCTGTCCCTGACCCCGCCGGCTAATTCCGATGCCGATATCGAACTGACGGTCACCGCGACCTCGACGGAAGCCAACGGCGGCGCCACGGCGACCAGCACGGCGACCATCGATATCGACGTCGCGGCCCTGGCTGATGTTCCGACGATCACCAATGTGACCGTTGGTGCGCCGGTCGTGACCGAGGGTACGGAAGGCACCGCCGAGACGGTGACGATCACCTCTGCCAACTTCGGCGAGGAAGGATCGGGCTTCACTGTTATGGGCCGGACCATCAATTGGGACGGCAGCCTGTCCGAAGCCTCGACGGATAACGTGTCGACCAATGGCTCGCCCATCGGGTTCGGCGTTGCCGGCAATTCGTCGGGCGACTATTCCGAAATCGGCTACAACAGCTCGAAGGGCGTATCCGAGGAATTGGTCGTCAACTTCGACGACGATGTATCTTCGGCCGATGTCTCCTTTGCCTGGATGCACTCGGGCGAACAGGCAACCTACAAGCTGTATCGCGACGGCGTCGAAGTCGGCACCGGCACGGTCGACGGGGTGACCGATTGGGTCGATGAACCCGTCACCCTGACGGCTGCCGATGGCGGCAACTTCGATCAGGTGGTGTTCTCCGCCCCGGGTTATGAAGACGACTTCCTGATCAATTCGATCAGCTTCGAGGCCGGTACCGACGCAACCCAGAACGTTGCCGAATACCCGATCGACATCACCGCCAGCCTTGCCGATACCGATGGTTCGGAAGCTCTGTCGGTGACCATCGGCGGGATCCCGGACGGTGCGACCCTGTCGGCCGGAACGGACAACGGCGACGGCACCTGGACGGTGTCGGGCGGTGATCTGGAAGGCCTGAGCCTGTCGGTGCCGTTCGATGACGAGGTCGAAGCCTTCGACCTGTCGTTCACCGCCACGGCGACGGAACAGTCGAACAACTCGACGGCCAATTCGACGCCGGTAACAGTGTCGGCGGAGGCCGTGGTCGAAGAAGTCCCGACCTATGACCTGGATGTTTCCGCGTCGATGGGCGAGGGCGCGATCAGCGAGGCCGACGACGCCATCGTGTTCGATCTGGACGTCACGGCGACCGGTAACGGCCAGCCGCTGGGCGAGGATGCGACGATCACCATCTCGGGCATCCCGAACGGTGTCAGCCTGTCTGCCGGGACCGACAACAACGACGGCACCTATACCCTGACGCCCGCGCAGTTGAGCGGCCTGCAGGTTCTGGTGTCGGATGCGGTCGCGACCGACTTCTCGCTCGAAGTCACTGCTTCGGTTGGCGATCAGTCTGCGTCGGCGAGCGATGTGTTGGCCGAGGTCGATCCCTCGCTGTTCTACGAAGTTGGCGAAGAGAACTTCAACAACGACGGCGCCGTCGGCAACGACACGTCCAAGGACAACTGGACGGGTGATTGGCAGTCCGAAACCTTCGCCGGCAGCACCAAGAACGACGATCTCAACTCCGGTGGCGGCGGTGACACGCTGTACGGCGGGGCCGGGAACGACGATCTGACCGGTAGCTGGGGCGACGATACGCTGTATGGCGGTTCGGGCAACGACGACATGATCGGCGGCAGCCAGGACGATACGCTGTACGGCGGTTCGGGTAACGATGAACTGCAGGGCGACTCGGGTGCCGACACGCTGTACGGCGGTTCCGGCAACGATGAGATCGAAGGCGGTAGCCAGGACGATCTGATCTTCGGCGGCTCCGGCGATGACGAAATCGACGCCGGCACCGACAACGACACCGTCTACGGTGGTGCCGGTAACGACGAAATCGAAGGCGGCAGCGGTAGCGACACCCTCTACGGCGGCACTGGCAACGACGAGATCGATGGTGGTACCGACAACGACTTCCTGCACGGTGGTTCCGGCAACGACGACATCACCGGCGGCAGCGGTAGCGACACCATCTACGGCGGCACCGGCAACGACGAGATCGATGCAGGCTCCGACAACGACTATGTCGACGGTGGTTCTGGCGATGACGAGATCAACGCCGGTACCGGTGACGACATCGTCCACGGCGGCGCGGGCAACGACGAGATCCTTGGCGACTACGGCAACGACCAGTTGTTCGGTGGTCTGGGTGACGACTATCTGTCCGGCGGCGGCGGGAACGACATCCTGTCCGGCGGCGCTGGCAACGACGTGCTGAACGGTGGCGACGGTGCCGATACCTTCATCTTCGACGCCGACAGCGGCCACGACATCATCGAAGACATCATGATGCAGGACACGCTCGAGTTCCAAGGCGAGCAGTTCGATATGAACGATATGATCTTCTCGGAGAACGAGGACGGGGACGCCGTCATCTCCTTCGCGGGCAACGACGATATGTCGGTGACCCTGGAAGGGGTGAAGTACTCGGACCTGGATACCAACGGCGACGGCAATGCGTCGGAGGGTTACTCCGTCACGCAGACCGACGACGGGTTCACCGTGAATATCGACGAGACCTGACCACACCCCTCTTTGATCAGGTGACCGAAACTGAAAAGGCCGGGCGCATCACGCGTCCGGCTTTTTTTCTTGATGTGCTAGGTAAGCGGCCCTGGCGGGCTTTCGTTCCCTCGGGGATCAGCCCTGAGGAGCGTCGGATTCCGGCGGGTCGCGGAAGTGCGCCCATTTGTCCATGCCGCCCCGGTTCTCAAGGAAGTTCATGAGGGCGCTGACCGGCCGGTGATCGAACTTGCTGCCGGTATCCTGCATCAGGATGTCGAGAACCTTGCGGAACTCCATGGCGGGCCGCCAGGCGCGTGCGCTGGCCATTCCGACGAAGGCATTGGCCACGGCCAGGACCTGAGCCGTCGGAATGATCCGGTCACCGGAGATGTGGAAGCGCCCGGTGCCGTCCCAATGCTCGCCCATATGCAGCACGGTCTTGACCACCGGGCCTTCGAAGGTCACATCCTTGAGCAGGTCGGCGGTGACCAGATAGGTCGAAGCCAGCAGTTCCCGTTCCTCGTCCGTCAGGTTGCCGGTCTTGGTCAGCAGCTCGGGCGGCACGAAGATCTTGCCCAGGTTCATCAGGCTGCCGGCGATATCCACGGTGCGGATTTCCAGATCGGTCAGGCCCATTTCCTCGGCGATTTCGCGGGCGACTTCGGCCGTGCGCGCCGAATGGTGGGCAGAGTAGGGATCGCGGCGGTCGACGACGCTGACCAGTGTGTCGATCAGGTCGCGCATCATTCGTTCCGACCGGCGACGTTCGCGGGTCAGCTCGGAAATGTCCTCCAGCACCATCAGCACGCCCGGCGGGTAATCGCGATCGCCGCGCAGTGGGATGTGGTCGGATTTGATGACGTGAATGGCGCTCAGGTCGTCCGGATCCGCATCAGGGTCGGTAAAGGTCGAGATATGCTGTTCGCGCTCGAAGGTCCGCAGCACCCCGTTGTTGATCTCGGCCAGGCGCTGCGCCTTGATCGGACCGATGACGCTGGCCATCGTCTTGCCCATCATGTCCTCGGTGCCGATGCCCGACGCGTCCCCCGCCGTCTTGTTGGCGAAGGTGTAGGTGGTGTTGCCGTCCACCGCGACGATCTCGGTCGGTTGGCTGTCGGTCACGACCTTCATGAACTTGGTCATGTTGGAGAACCGCTCCAACGCGACCTTCATATCGGCCATGGCCTGTTTGGCGCGGACCGAGGCCCCATGCGCCCAGACGGCGAAGAACGAAACCGAGACGCCGCCGATAATCAGCAGCAGGACGATCAAGGTGGTGCGCAGGCGCGTCTCTGTCGAGGCCAGGGCTTCTTCGGTCGAAACCTTACGGACCAAGACCCAGCTGGGTACGTTGACGACGGCGCGCGAGGTCACAAGAACCTCGTCACCCGTGTAATCGCGTTTTTGCGAAAAGCCGCCCGTTTTCTCCAGGGCGAAGGCCGCGGCCAAGTCCGGGGTTTCCATCGCCATCTGACGTTCGAAGGCCTTGGTGCCGTCGGCCAGCGGGGTCAGGTATTCGACCGCGTTGCCGACCTTGCGCACGATGTAGCTTTCGGATGTTTTGGACAGCTCACCCGGCTGTTTCAGGCGCTTGAATAGGTCGTCGTTGACGACCTTCAGGCCGATCACCGCGCCGATGGCCTTGGCCCCGGTGCCTTCCTGGAGGCGGAAGACGGGCAGGACGAAGCCCATGGTCGGCTCGTTGGTCGGGCCTTTGTAGATGTCGACCACCGCCGGATCGCCCTGCAAGGCCAGCCGCACGGCGTCGCGGATGCGCTTGTTCATCGGCGGCATATCGGGCGTCGAGACGATGGCGTTCAGATTGACATCGACCAAGCCGATCCCGGCAACGCCCGGACGTTCGATATTGGCGGCAATCTCACCCACAGGCGGCGGGGCCTTGAAGCCCGTACGTTCGGCCGTGGCGATCAAAAGATTGCGCAGGAACCCGACCGAGGCGGAACTGCTGCCGACGCTGTCCAGGGCGTCCAGCGGGTCCGCAGGGGCGGGAGCGGGGGCCTGGGCAGCGGAATCGGCCGGTTTGTCCGTTGTCGCGGTCAAATCCGTCGACAAGGCCGCACCCAGGTCGCTATCGAGCGAGCCGAGCGACGGGACGGCGGTGACGTCGCCGCCTTGGTTGCCTCCGGCGGCCCCTTGTTTAGCGCCGGCGGCGGCTTCGGCCAGATACAGTTGAAGCGAGGCGTTTTGCGTCAATTCGCGCATATAGCCGAATTGTTCGTCGACCCATTGGTTCACGGCCGCGGCGCGGAAGTCTGCGACGATGCCCAGGCGAACCTGCCAGTTCAGGCGGTCGCGCTCGCGCTCCTTGTCGATGAACTGCAAGGTGAAGAAGATCGAAACGGCAATCGCCGCCGTGGCGGCGAACAGAATGCCGACCGCGACCTTGTTGAATTCGCGTTTTGCTTTTTTCGGTTTGGCCCCATCCGCGGGTAGTTGCGCATCGGCCGTCGTTTTTTCGGCTGTTTCCGCCATAATGCTCCCCAACGGGCGGCTTCCCTGATCGTTCCGGCATCTTAGAGACTTAACCCCTTGCGGCAAAGACGTTTTCCGACCATGTGAGGGTAATCACGGCAGGCGCGCCACTGCTTGTTTATGCTAATGGCGTGAATGTTGGCCGTGTCATGGGCGCGGATTTATAATGGCGGCCCCGCCTGTCGGTGGGGTTGGAGGCTTAATGTTCCTGTCGGTTTTACGCAAATTCGGTCTGTTGGCATTGGCGGCGGCATTTGCCGTCGGCTTGCCGGTGGCCGTGTCCGCCGCGTCGCCGCAGCCCAGTTTCTTCAACACCAAGGAAGTTCAATCCAGCGACCTGAAGCCGTTTACGAAATGGCTCGGCGCGTTGGAGCGGTTCTCCAAATCGCGCAAGGACAACCAGCCGGTTCAATGTCAGGCAGGGCCCGGAAAACTTCAGATATGCGGGAACAACGATTGGATCGAGTTCCTGAAAAGCATCAAGGGCATGAACAAGCTGGACCAACTGCGTCAGGTCAACGCCCGGATGAACGCGGCGACTTATGTCCAAGATAAGAACAACTGGGGACAGAATGATTATTGGGCGACGCCCCAGGAGTTCATGGCCCGGTTTGGCGATTGCGAGGACTACGCGATCATGAAGTACCTGTCCCTGCGCATGCTGGGATGGGACGACAATGACCTGCGGGTCGTCGCGGTCAAGGATCTGAACCTTAAGGTCGGCCACGCTATCCTGGTCGTCTTCATGACCGCGAAGTCAGGCGCGCGGATTCCCCTGGTCCTCGACAATCAGATCGGATCGGTGGTCAAGGCTTCGTCCATACGCCATTACCAGCCGGTCTTTTCCATCAACGAAAAATCCTGGTGGCGGCACCTGGGGTAGGGGCTTTAGCCGCGGCGCGGCCCCTGACGACGCGGCCCCTGTCGGCGCGGACCGTCACGGCGGTCGCCTTCGCGGCGGTCGTCCTGGCCTTCCGGCGGGCCGTCGTTGTTTTCGCGGCGGTCGCTTTCGCGCCGATCGCTCTGGCGTCGGTCGTCGCCACGCCGATCAGAATCCTTGCGGCGTTCCTCGTCTGCGCTCATTTCTTTTTTCCTTTTCCGGCGGCCTTTCGATTGTGGTCCGAAGGCCGTATATGACCTTAGAAAAATCGCGGGTTCGCGCCAAGGATTTCTAGTGGCGCGCCGCAAGTTGAGATAAAAGACGCCCCATGACGACGCAATCGAACCTTCCCGATCCGGTGGCCCGCCGCCGGACCTTCGCGATCATCTCGCACCCCGATGCCGGTAAGACGACGCTAACCGAAAAGCTGTTGCTCTTCGGTGGCGCCATTCAGGAGGCCGGGGCAGTCAAGGCGCGCGGCGAACGCCGCCGCGCCCGCTCGGACTGGATGAAGGTTGAACGCGAACGCGGCATCTCGGTCGCGTCCTCGGTCATGACCTTCGATTACCAGGGAAATACCTTCAACCTGCTGGATACGCCGGGCCACGAGGATTTTTCGGAAGATACCTATCGAACTCTGACCGCCGTCGACAGCGCCGTCATGGTGATCGATGCGGCCAAGGGGATCGAAGCCCAAACGCGCAAACTGTTCGAGGTTTGCCGCCTGCGCAACGTCCCGATCATCACCTTCATCAACAAGATGGACCGCGAAGCCCGTGATCCGTTCGACTTGATGGACGAGATCGAACAGGCCCTGGCCCTAGACGTGACGCCGGCCAGCTGGCCGATCGGCATGGGTAAGGGTTTCCTGGGCTGCTATGACCTGTTCAAGGACCGCTTGGTCCTGTTGTCCCGGTCCAAGGGCGAAAAGCCGGACGAAGGCGAAGCCTGCGAAGGACTGGACGATCCGCGCCTGGACAAGCTGTTGCCGGAACACGCGGTCAAGCAGTTGCGCGAAGAGGTCGAAATGGCCCGCGGTCTGATGCCGGAATTCGATTTCGAATCTTATCGCGAAGGGCACATGGCCCCGGTCTATTTCGGCAGCGCCCTCAACAACTTCGGCGTTCAGGAAGTATTGCAGGGGTTGGGCGATCTGGCCCCGCCGCCGCGTCCGCAGCATACCCGCGACCGCGACATCGACCCGGCCGAGACCAAGGTTTCGGGCTTCGTGTTCAAGATTCAGGCGAACATGGACCCCAAACACCGCGACCGTATCGCTTTCATGCGTCTGTGCTCGGGCAAGTTCCAGCGCGGCATGAAGATGAAGCACGTCCGCACGCAAAAAATCCTGAACATTCACAATCCCGTGCTGTTCCTGGCCCAGGATCGGGAACTGGCCGAGGAAGCCTGGGCAGGTGACATCATCGGCATTCCCAACCACGGCAACCTGCGGATCGGCGATGCGCTGACCGAGGGCGAGGATCTGGTCTTTACCGGCATTCCCAATTTCGCTCCGGAACTGCTGCAAAAGGTCCGGCCCGCCGACCCGATGAAAGCCAAGCATCTGGGCAAGGCCCTGCAGCAATTGGCCGAAGAAGGCGTCGGGCGGGTGTTCAAGCCGTCGATCGGGGCCGATTGGATCGTCGGCGTCGTCGGCGGCCTGCAGTTCGACGTTCTGGCCGACCGCATCCGCACCGAATACGACGTGCCCGTGCATTTCGAGCCGACGGAGTTGTATACTGCCCGCTGGATCGACGCCGACACGCCGCAGGCAATGAAGGCGTTCTTGGATACCAACCGGGCCAGCATGGCCGAAGACCACGAAGGAACGCCCGTGTTCATGGCGCGAAATGCCTGGCACCTGAACCACACGCAGGAAAACGCCCCGGGTATCCATTTCCACCGGACAAAGGAAAACGCGGGCGCGGCATGACGACGGACCCCTCAAAAGGTTTGGGGCCCGGCCACAACCGGGTTCTGTTGACGCCGGAACAGAAGGCCGCCGGGATCGAGCGCATTCTGTCCGAGCGGCCCGAGGGGGTTCCGTTCCGCGTTTTCGCTTTCGGGTCCTTGATGTGGAACCCGGAATGTCGGGTCCGCTCGACCTTTACCGCCACCGTTCACGACCATCAGCGCCGGTTCCAAATCTGGTCGACCCGCGCCCGCGGCACGCCGGAACAGCCGGGCCTGGGCCTGTGTCTCGTGCCCGAACCGGGGCAAGCCTGCCAGGGGTTGGTGCTGGAACTGGACGAAGACCACCTGGATGACGACCTGAAGGTCCTATGGGACCGGGAGCAGAACTCCGGCGTTTATCGGCCCAGTTGGATCCCCGCCGCCTCGGTCGAGGGGCCGGTGCTGGTCATGGCCTTCGTCGCCGTGCCGGAGCATCCCCATTACGTGCCGCCGATGCCGCGCGAACGGATGGCCGAGATCATGGCCCAGGCGCAGGGGCGATATGGCACCAATCACGATTATCTGGTGCGCCTGCTGGAGGTCATGGACCTGCTGGGCGCGGAAGACCCGGAACTGATTGCCCTGGACGAGAGCATCCGGGCCTGCTCAGGCTGCTGAAGCGCCTCGTTTCACCTGTTCCCGATGGTAGATGTACAGGCCCGAGCCCGCGATGATCGCGGCCCCGGCGAAGGTCCAGCCGTCGGGCCATTCCCCGAACACGACCAGCCCGGACGTCGCCGCCCAAATCAGGTTGGTATAGGTGAAGGGGGCGACGGCGGCGGCGGGCGCCATCGTGAAAGCCTTGATCAACGCGAAATGACCCAGGCAGCCAAACGCCCCGGCGCATAACAGCATCCCCCAGGCTAGCAGCGGCAACGGTGTCCAATAGAACGGAACCATGGCGGTCATGATCAGGCCGCCGACCAGGGCCGAGTAGAGCAGGGTCGTCAGAACGCTCTCGCTATGGCTAAGGAACCGGGTCGAGACCTGATAGAACCCGTGGGTCAGCGCCGCCAGCAGAGGGAGTAGGGCCGCCATCTGCATGGCTTCCCCGCCGGGGCGGATAATGACCATGGCCCCGGCGAAGCCGATCACCACGCCGGCCCAGCGGCGCGGACCGACCCGTTCACCCAGAACCGGCACGGACAGGGCCGTGACGACCAGGGGCGAGACCATCATGATCGCGCTGGCCCCGGCCAGGGGAACGTATTTCAGGCCGGTGAAGTAAAGCCCCGTGGTGACCAGCAGCAACAGCGAGCGGATCAGTTGCAGGCGCAGGTTGGCGGTGATCATCAACCGCCGTAGGCGCGGGGCCAGAACCACCGCCAGCACCGCGACCTGAAAGAAATATCGGCCCCACACGACCTGCACCACGGAGTGGGTTTTGACCAGTTCCTTGGCGATGGAATCCATAGTCACGAAACAGGCCATGGCCAGGATCATCCACAGTACGCCACGGCCGATGCTTTGCGTTTCCAGCGGTGCGGCAGGGGCATTGTGATCCATGCGGATTGGGTTCCAGGCAGCAGGGTTGCGGGTGTCTTGTCTTGGACTTGGACGCGGTCGGCGTCAATATCCGTCATCACAGTTGGTGCGATTGCGCGCGTTCTCGCCGCCATACATAGATGCCCGAGGCGACGATCACGGCAGCGCCTAGGATGGCCCAAAAATCGGGGCGTTCGTTGAACATCACCCAGCCCGCCAAGGCCGTCCAGATCAGGTAGGAATAGGTATAGGGGGCGACCACCGCCGCCTTGGTCCGGGCCAGGGAATGGATCAGCGTGAATTCGGCCAGGGCGCCGCAAATCCCGGCCAGGATCAACAGGCTGACTTGCGGCATCGATAGCGGCGTCCAATGAAACGGCACCACTGGGGTCATGATCAAGGCGCAGAACAGCACGCTGTAGATCAGGGTCGTCAGCACGTTGTCGTCGCGGGCGACGTAGCGGGTCGCGACCTGATACAGGCCGTGCAGAACGGCCGCGGCCAAGGGCCACAGCGCGGCAAGCTGCATGGCTTCCGTGCCTGGACGAATGATGATCATCGCACCGACGAAACCCAAGGTGACGCCCAGCCAGCGGCGAACGCCCATCGGCTCGCCCAGGAACGGCACGGCCAAGGCGGTGTAGGCCAGGGGCGACAGCATGACGATGGCTCCGGCCTCGGCCAGCGGCACATGGCGCAGGCCGGTCACGAAACAGATCGAGGTCGCGACCAGTAGGGCGGCGCGCAAGGCCTGTAACCCGAGCCGCCGGGTCACCAATAGGCGCGGCAGACCCCGCGCCATGATCAGGCCCAGCACCCCGGCCTCGACCACGTAGATGCCCCAGACGACCTGTAATGCTGCCTGTGTCTGCACCAGTTGCTTCGACAACGCGTCCATCAAGGTAAAAGCCGCCATCGCCGCCAGCATGTAGAGAATTCCGGCGCGGGCGTTGGCGGCTGCGGTGGCTTGGGGGGCGGGGTCGTTCATGGCCATGGATCAAAGGGCGTGTTGATGGCGCGGGGTGCGGTTCGGCAGTTTCCGGGGGGACAGGCTTCTGGTCAACGGTCGACGCGGCTCAACTGTGTTGCCCGGAGTTCCACAGTTATCCCGTGATGAACATTATTCATGCGTCCGGACCGGTGCTGGGGGAGTACAAGGGCCGCCATGTACGAAACCCCGATCCAACCCGGCGAAACTTGGCTGTTCGCGCGTCTGCGCCGACATCTGAGCGAACTGATTCGCCTGGCCGCGCCGATTATCGTCTCGCGCTTGGGGGTGCTGATGATCGCCCAGGTCGATGCGGTCATGGTCGGCCATGCCGCGACCGAACAACTGGCCTATCTGAACGTCGGTAATTCGGTGGTCATCAATATCATCGTCGCCTTCATGGGGTTGTTGTTGGGGACGCTGGTGATGACGTCCAACGCCTTCGGTGCGGAAAACTACCGCGCCTGCGGGGCGGCTTGGCGGCGGTCGTTGCCGGTGGCCGCGGGGCTAGGGCTGATCGGCCTGGTCATCGCTTGGCAGGGGCCGGACCTGATGCGGCTGTTGGGTCAGACCGGGGATTTGGCCCAAGGCAGCGGCGCGGTGACACGGATCATGGGCCTGGGTGTTCTGCCGGTCCTGTTGTTTCTGGACACCAACTTCTTTCTGGAAGGGCTGCGTCGGCCCTTGCCGGGAATGCTCCTGATGGTCGGGGCGAACCTGCTGAACGTCGGCTTGAACTGGATTTTCATCTACGGCGCGGGGCCGGTCGCGGCCCTGGGCGCCGAAGGGGCCGCCTGGGCCACGACCATCGTGCGTTGGGCGCTTGCGCTGTCGATCCTGGCCTATGCCTGGTGGCTGCCGGACCGCGACAAATTCGGTCTGCGCCAACCCGACCCGGACCCGGCGGCGGGCAAGGTCCAACGCCGGATCGGCTACGGTTCGGGCCTGGGCATGGCGTCGGAATCGGCGGCCTTTACGGCGATGATGCTGTTTTCCGGCTGGATGGGGGCCTTGTCGGCGGCAGCCTATGGCATCGCCTTCAACATGCTGGCCCTGTTCTTCATGATCGCTATCGGGATCGGCGGGGCGACCAGCGTGCGGGTCGGTATCGCTTACGGGCGGCGTGACCGGGCCGATATGGAACTGGCGGGCTGGACCGGCCTGGGCGCGAATACGGTTCTGGCCGGATGCCTGGCCCTATTCATTCATTTCAACGCGGATACCCTGGTGTCGTTTTATTCGACCGATGCGGAGTTGTTGCCCCTGGCGACGGCGCTGGTCAAGGTCGTCGCCATGGTGCTGGTCCTGGATGGGGCGCAGGCCGTGATGGCCCAGGCTCTGCGCGGCCGCCGCGACGTCTGGATGCCGATGGCGTTTCAGATCGCCTGCTACCTGGGCATCATGGTGCCGACGGCCTATACGGTCGGCATTGCTATGGGGCAGGGGGTGTTGGGCCTGATCTGGACCGTGTTCGGCACAAGTTGCCTCACCATATCGCTTCTGGCGGGGCGGTTCGCCTGGTTGGCGCGGCGGCCCCTCGGGGACTAGGCGCAATCGACGCAGGTCGGGACGGCGGGATCGTGGTCCAGGCGCTTCGCCGGAATGTCCTCGTCGCAGGACACGCAATATCCGAAATCACCTGTTTTCATGCGTTCCAGCGCTGCGAGGGCGCGGGCTTTCTCTGAACGCCGGCGGTCGGCGGTGGCTTCCTGCATGGCCTGAACCTGTAGGGCGTCCATGCGCGACAGGCGGCCCTGGGTCGTCTGATCCAGTTCGACCGGTTTGCGGGATTCCTTGGTCATGGAATCGAGCGCGTCCAACTCGGCGATCTGGTCTTCCAGACGTTTTCGCCAAGCGTTCAGTTGTTTCTTGGTGAACGAGCCGCTCATGGCCCGATTTTAGTGGGTTTAGCGCAGTTCTTCCACCGGCGTGACGCCCAGCACGTCCAGGCCCGAGGCGATGACTGTGGCCGTCGCCTGAACCATCGCCATGCGGGCGCGGGTGACCTCCGGCGCGTCGCTTTGCAGGAACCGCAGGCTGGTGTCGTCATTGCCCTTGTTCCACAGGCCGTGGAACGCCGACGCCAGATCGTGCAGATAGTTGGCGACGCGGTGCGGTTCGTGGGCTTCGGCGGCCTGTTCGACCATGCGCGGCCAGGCGGCCATGACCTTAATCAGGTCCATTTCCGCCGGATCGGCCAACAGCGACAGGTCGGCCTGGGCCAGGGCGTCCGGGCTGGTGTCCAGGCCCGCCAGCTCTTCAGGGGCCGAACGCAGCACCGAGCGGCAGCGCGCATGGGCGTACTGCACGTAAAACACAGGGTTTTCGCGCGATTGTTCGACGGCCTTGGCCAGATCGAATTCCATCTGGGTGTCGTTCTTGCGGATCAGCATCAGGAAGCGGACGACGTCCTTGCCCACTTCGTCGATCAGGTCGCGCAGGGTCACGAAATTGCCCGCGCGCTTGGACATGCGCATCGGCTCGCCGTTCTTCATCAGGTGCACCAGCTGGCACAGCTTGACGTCCAATTCGCCGTTGCCTTCGGTCACCGCGGTCACGGCGGCCTTCATGCGCTTCACATAGCCGCCGTGGTCGGCCCCGAAGATGTCGATCATCCGGGTGAAGCCGCGCTTGTACTTGTCCAGGTGGTTGGCGATGTCGTTGGCGAAATAGGTCCAGGAGCCGTCGGATTTCTTCAACGGCCGGTCGACGTCGTCGCCGAACTGGGTGGCGCGGAACAGGGACTGCGGGCGCGGCTCCCAATCATCGGGGGCGGGCTTGCCCTTGGGCGGCTCCAGTACGCCGGTATAAATCAGGTCGCGGGCCGACAGGGTTTGGTAGACGGCATCGACCGCCCCGGCGGCGACCAGTTCTTTTTCGGACGTATAGACGTCCTGGGAGATGCCCAGGACCTCAAGGTCGGTCTTGATCTGGGCCATCATGCGCGCAACCGTGAACTCGCGGAAATGCGGCAGCCAGACATCTTCGTCGACTTCGCGCCATTTCGCGCCGTCGGCCTCGGCGATGGCCTGTCCGATGGGAATCAGGTATTCCCCCGGATACATGCCTTCCGGAATGTCGCCGATATCTTCGCCCAGGGCCTGGCAATAGCGCAGATAGGCGGAGGTCGCCAGGATTTCGACCTGCGCCCCGGCGTCGTTGATGTAGTACTCGGTGGTCACGTCGTAGCCGGCCTTTTTCAACAGGCGGGCCAGCACGTCGCCGACCACGGCGCCGCGGGCATGGGCGACGTGCAGCGGGCCGGTCGGGTTGGCCGAAACGTACTCGACGTTGACCTTATGCCCGTCGTTGCCCAGGTCGGAATCGCCATAAGCCGTCCCGGCGGCCAGGATTTCCGCCAGCCGCTCGTGCCAGAAGGCATCGGCCAGACGCAGGTTGATGAATCCGGGGCCGGCAACCTCGGCTTCCGTGACCACGGACAGGGCATTCAGGCGCGCCGCCAGCTTTTCCGCGATGTCGCGCGGCTTCATCCCCGCCGGTTTGGCCAGGACCATGGCCGCGTTGGTGGTGACGTCGCCGTGGCTGCTGTCGCGCGGCGGCTCGACCGAAATGCGGGAGGCATCCAGCCCCTCGGGAAGATCGCCTTCGGCGACCATCGCTTCGATCTGGCGCGTAACTTCAGCCTGGAAATGCTGGAACAGGTTCATGGCGTGTCCGGTTCGGAATCTAAAGGATTGAAATGCTGTCCACCCCTTGGGGTGCGCCGGGTTTGTCCCAGAATTGCCCATTAGGGTCAATAGGCCAGGGGACTTCCGGGGCCCGGACCAGCATGGATTTCAGAGTGTGAGGGATGGTGCCGGCTGCAGGATTTGAACCCGCGACCCCCTGATTACAAATCAGGTGCTCTACCAACTGAGCTAAGCCGGCGTGGTGGTGCGACATGGTTGGCTGTCGGTTGCATCCCCCAGGGCGGACCCCAGGCGCGGGGAACGTATACTCCGTTCCCCGACGTCGGGACAAGCATGCAGGGGCCGTGTCAGCCGTCTTTGCCGGGCGCGGCGCGATGCCGGGCGGCTTCGTACAGGGCGACGGCGGCGGCGTTGGACAAATTCAGGCTTTCCATCGCCGATTGGATGGGAATCCGCACCAACAGATCGCAGTGATCCTTGACCAGGCGGCGAAGGCCAGCGCCCTCGGCCCCCAGAACCAAGGCGATCCGCCCTGTCAGGTCGGCCTCGCCGATGTCTTTATCGGTCGCGCCGTCCAGACCCAGGCACCAGAAGCCCGATTCCTTCAGCTTATCCAGGGCGCGGCTGACGTTGGTCGCGACCACCAGGGGCACGATTTCCAACGCGCCCGAGGCGGCTTTGGCCAAAGCGCCAGTGGCCTCCGGGGCGTGGCGGTCCTGTACGACCACGGCCTGCGCGCCGAACGCGGCGGCGGAACGTAGAATCGCACCGATATTATGCGGGTCCGTGGCCTGGTCGAGCACCAGGACCAGGGCGTTGCCCGTGGCCTCGGCCTCGTCGCAGACGTCTTCCAGCGCGACCTGGGGCAGGGGTTCGACGAGAATCGCCATGCCCTGATGGACGGCATCGCGGGGCAAAAGCCCCTCGATATCGCGCCGATCCTGGATTTCAGGCTTGGGCCAGTTTTCCGATCCCTCCGTGGATCGCAGAACGGCGGCGATTTCTTCGGCCTGACCGGGGGTGGTCACGATCCGGGAAAACGACCGATTGGGGTTTTTGAGGGCCGCGAGAACGGCGTGGCGACCGTAAATCCAGGTCGCGCGTCCACCGCCGCGGCGGGCGTGGCCGTCGTCGGATTTTGACCGAAAACGGCTCTTGGGGTTGGGCTTGCGCTTGCTCATGGCGCGATTTAACATGAATCAACAACCGAAGTCTGCTGATTGCCTTTCCCGTCTGGGAGAAGGGGAGGGGCGTGCGGTCTATTTTTACTGTGTTTTGGCGTTGACAACCGGTTGCTATTCCTCGTATTCCCACGGTCCGTCCGGCGTGCCGGCCGGATTGATTCTACCGTGGTACCGCGGAGAAACGAGACACGGGATCCCGGAGGGGTGCCCGAGTGGCTAAAGGGGACGGGCTGTAAACCCGTTGGCGTACGCCTACGTTGGTTCGAATCCAACCCCCTCCACCATCCTGGTTTCGTTATCCGGACAACGGGGAATCGGCATTGGGGCGGCTTCGTCCCGACGGAAAACGGCGTAAAAAGAGTACGATACGGCGAGTAAGGAACGTTTGAATTCAAGCCCCATAGTAGGGCGGAGGGGCTTGCAAGGCGGCACAGCGCCACGCGGGTGTAGCTCAATGGTAGAGCAGAAGCCTTCCAAGCTTACGACGGGGGTTCGATTCCCCTCACCCGCTCCAGCCTTCCTGGCGGCGCAACCCGGCCAGGGGGCTTGATAAGGAATTTCACGGCGTCCATGGGCGCCAAGGCGACATCACCCAATTTTCAGGTAACACCAGAGACACGGACGAGACCGAGACAATGGCGAAAGAGAAGTTTGAGCGT
>DJHY01000207.1 GCA_002433335.1 Rhodospirillaceae bacterium UBA6608
CCCGGGACATCGAAATCCTGGAAGAAGCGAACATCCGGGGCACCGACACGGTGGTCGCTGTAACGAACGACGACGAAAGCAACATTCTGGCCTCGTTGCTGGCCAAGAAATTCGGTTGCGAGCGGACGGTGACCCTGGTCAACACCTCGATCTACGAGCAACTGATCGGGTCTCTGGGCATCGACGTGGTGGTCAGCCCGCGCAACATCACCGTTTCGACGATCCTGCAGCACGTCCGCCGGGGCCGCATCCATTCGGTCCATGCCGTGCGCGAAGGGTTGGGTGAATTGATCGAAGCCGAAGCCCTGGAAACCTCGGGCCTGGCCGGAAAGACGTTGAAGGAAATCGACCTGCCGTCCGGCGTTGTCATGGGGGCCATCGTGCGCGACGGCAAAATGCTCTATCCGCGCGGCTCTTTGACGGTCGAAGCAGGGGACCGGGTGATCCTGTTCTCGTCGCCGGAAGCGATCCGCAAGGTCGAAAACATGTTCGCCGTTCAGCTGGAATATTTCTAAGACCGTGACCGAAACCGCATTTTCTCCGCCTATTGCCCGACCGAAAGCAGTCGTCTTCGATTGGGACAACACGCTCGTCGATACTTGGCCGATCATCCACGATGCCCTGAACTTCACCTTTCGGGCCTGGGGGCTGCCGGAATGGTCGCTGGAAGAAACGCATCAGAAAGTGCGTAAATCCATGCGCGACAGTTTCCCGGCGCTGTTCGGCGAGGAATGGGAGAAGGCCGGCGAGTTTTTCCACAATCGCTATGGCGACATCCATGCCGAGAAGCTTCAGGCCGCACCCGGCGCGGCTGACCTGCTTCGAACTTTGTCCGATTCGGGCGTCTATCTCAGCGTGGTTTCGAATAAGAAGGGGATGTTGCTGCGTAAGGAGGCTACGGCGCTCGGCTGGGACCCTTATTTTGCGGCTTTGGTCGGCGCCTCGGACGCGGCGCGCGATAAACCTGCGCGCGAACCGATCGACATGGCCTTAGCGCCCGGCAACGTTGAGGTTAGCCACGAAGTCTGGTTCGTCGGCGACGCCGATATCGATATGGAATGCGCCCACGGGGCCGGCTGTTACCCGGTTTTGATCCGGTCAAATCCGCCGGATACGGATGAATTTGGCAATATTCCTCCAGCCCTCCATTTCCCTGATTGCGATAGTCTTTGCAAGTTCGTTAAGACGCTGTAAGCTCGTGAATGGCGCGTCTAAGCCAATTGGAAACAAAAGAGAAATCACAACAACAGGGAGCCCAGAACGAAGTCACACGCCGTCAACGGCCTAGGTGCTCTGGTGCTGTCCCGGCGAGATAAGACTTTGGGGTGGGGAACAATGTCATCCGAAAAATCACAAAATGTGCAGGACGTTTTTCTGAATCACATCCGGAAAAACAAAACTGCAGTTACGGTTTTCCTGGTGAACGGGGTCAAGCTTCAAGGCATCGTCACTTGGTTCGATAACTTCTCCGTGCTGCTGCGGCGGGACGGGCACACGCAGCTTGTCTATAAGCATGCGATTTCGACGGTTATGCCGTCCGTACCCATTCAGCTGTTCGAGCCCGAAACCGCCGAGTCCGGAGAGGGTTGACCGACTACACTCCTGGCGATGTCACTTCCGCTGCCAAGGCGGCGGAAGCGGTCTACTGCGCCGTCATCCATCCGAATATGGCGCCTTCGGGCGCCATCGAGGCCCGCAGCGCTCGTGCCAGCCTGGAGGAAGCGATCGCCCTTGCCGGGGCCATCGATCTGGAAGTCCTGCACGCCGAAACCTTCGAACTACCGCGCCCACGGCCTGCTACGCTGCTGGGCAAGGGCACGGTTGAACGTATCGGCGATACCCTGAAATCCCTACCGGATTGTGAGTTGGTCGTGGTCAATGCCAACCTGACGCCGGTGCAGCAGCGGAACCTTGAAACAGCTTGGGATATCAAGGTCATCGACCGCACCGGCCTGATCCTGGAAATCTTCGGCGCGCGGGCGCGGACCAAGGAAGGGCGCCTGCAGGTCGATCTGGCCGCGCTCAATTACCAACTGGGCCGCCTGGTCCGTAGTTGGACCCACCTGGAGCGACAGCGCGGCGGGGCAGGGTTCATGGGCGGTCCCGGCGAACGGCAGATCGAACTGGACCGTCGTTTGATTCGTCAGCGCATTGCACGGCTGAAACGCGAACTGGCCGAGGTCAAACGCACCCGGTCTTTGCAACGTCGGGCCCGGCAACGGGTCCCGTACCCCGTGGTCGCCTTGGTCGGCTATACCAACGCAGGAAAATCGACGTTGTTCAACCGTCTGACCGGGGCCGACGTGATCGCCAAGGACCAGTTGTTCGCGACCCTGGACCCGACCATGCGGCGGTTGGACCTGCCGAACGGCGCGCCGGTCATTCTGTCCGATACGGTGGGATTTATCTCGGACCTGCCGCACCAACTGGTCAATGCTTTCCACGCGACCCTGGAAGAGGTCATGGAGGCCGATATGGTGCTCCATGTCCGTGACATCGCCGATCCGGAAACGGAGATCCAGCGCCGTGACGTCATGGACGTTCTGGGCGAACTAGGCATGGACGATGACGAGGGGCGCTCGCCGATTACCGAGGCCCTGAACAAGATCGATCTGTTGCCCCCGGAAGAGCTGGAAGCCCTGCAACAGCGCATCGCCCGCCAGGACCACAACCCGCCGATTGCTATTTCCGCGGTGACGGGGGCCGGGCTCGACATCTTGCTGCAACGAATTCAGGACCAGATCGGCGATACCATGACCGAGGTCGAATTGGACTTGGCCTTCGACGAGGGATCGACCCTGGCCTGGATCTACGAACACGGCGAGGTTCTGGACCGTAGCGACGGCGAAGGCGGCATTCATCTGCGGGTTCGCATGGATGGCCGCACCCAATCCCAATTGCTCAATCGAATCGACAGCACGCGCCAAGCGCGTCTACACTAGTAGACAGAAGCGGACCCAAGGCTGGGTCCATAACCGCTTGGTAACCAATTCCCGTTAAACCGTAGAGACTTGCTTCGGAATTTTCCTGGGACTTGGTCGAAACGGACGGGCGGCACTCATGGCGACAAACCGCAGCCAAAACAAATGGCGCGCCAAAAACAAGCTGGTCAAACGCCAGCTGAACGTTATGGCGAAGAGCCATGTTCACGATTATCTGCAAACCCTTGCCGATGATTTCCGCCTGCGCGGAAAGGGCGAGGCCGTGTCCTTCGCGACCTTCGTGACCCGTGCCCTGATGCAGCGTGCGGACTACAGCAAGGATGCCCAGCAGATGCTCGAAGACTTGGCCGAGGCCTATCATCGCGACCGTGATATTCATTCGAACTGAATTTCGTCCGGTCGCCGCGCCGATCCCCCATCATCGGGTGGGGTAGCTCGCGCCATGGCCTCGCACCTGGATTTGGATCCTGAAAAGGTCACCGCCGTTCTGCGCGAAGCCGCGGAAACGGAGATTTTGCCGCGTTTCCGCGCTCTCGAAAGCCATGAAATCATGGAAAAGGGGCCGGGCGACCTCGTCACCGTCGCCGACCGGGCATCGGAAAAGCTTCTGACACGCCGCCTTTCGGGCCTGATTCCGACGGCTCTGATGATCGGTGAGGAAGCGCACGAGGTTCGGCCCGAAGCCCTGGTCGAACTGAAGGACGCCGATTGGGCCTGGATCATCGATCCCTTGGACGGCACGCATAACTTCGCCCATGGAACGGCCCGTTTCGCGATTATCGTCGCCTTGCTGCGCCGGGGCGAAACGGCGATGGGCTGGATTTACGACCCAAATGCTGCGGTCGTTGCCGTGGCGCAAGCGGGGGCAGGGGCCTTGATCGGGGGAAGCCAGGCATCCTTGCCGCCCGCGCCGAAAATCTCCGATATGGTCGGCTCACTGGCGCCGCGTCGTGCCGACAGCCTGCGCGCCCGGCAATCGACACCCGATGGACCGCCGCTGCCCTGCGATTTCCGCCGTTACCGCTGTGTCGGCCTGGAATACATCGACCTGGCGCTAGGAAAGCTGAATTTCGCCCGCTATGCCGGCAAGCTGATGCCCTGGGACCATGCCGCCGGGGTGTTGATGTACCGCGAAGCGGGCGGCCACGATGGTATGACCGCCGACGGGCGTCCTTATGCGCCGTCCAGCCCGCGTCCGGCCGATGCATTGCTATTGGCCCCGAACCGGGATTCCTGGAAAGGTCTCCACGCCGTTCTGGAATAGAAGAGAAGCGATCAGCGCAGGCTGATCTGCATCTGCGGCGTGGCGCGGTAAATATTGGGAATACGGTAGATATAGACCTTGGTGCGCGACCCGCGAGAGGGGAAATCCTTCACCTCGTCAGCGTTGTGCGAGATCACGCGCGTATCGGTGATAACCCGCAGTTCGCCGCTGGAATTCAGGCCCGATTGAACGATCTGGTCTTTCTGTTTGGTCGACAGGGACCGTCCCAACAGGTTCACCAGATAGGTTTCCTTGTTGTAGGCGAGAGTGAAGATCATCTCGTTCCGGCGCAGGAACGTCACCGACTTTGCCTTCAACAGGTCGCCCTCGCGCTGCCATTTCATCTTGAAATAGCCCTGTTTGATATAGCCGAAGTCGGAAGCATTCGGATCGCGCTCGATATCGGTCTTGAGTTTCTTGACCTCTTCGACCTCGTCGGCGCTGGACATCTTGCCGTTCTTCAACTCGCCATACAGGCGCGTATCGACGACATAGCCCGAGAACATGACCTTGTAGTACCCGCGTCGGTCCAGCTCGATCTCGGAATCGAAGCGGGCGGGCAGGTAACAGCCGCTTAACGTCACCGCGGTGACGATCAGGCAGAATAGGGGACGCAGGCGGCGGAACATGAGACGGGCTCCCAGGGTCAAGTCCTTCATTCTTCTAGCTCATTCAACCCGAGCGGTCAGCGCTTTTCCTTACTCGGCGGCTGTGCCGGGTAGCTTGTCATTGGCTTTTTCGGCCTGCCAGGCGGCTTCCATCTCGTCCAGCGAGGCATCCTTGGGCTCCTGGCCTTCGGCGCGCAGGCGTTGCTCCATGCGGCGGAAGCGGTCTTCGAACTTGGCGTTGCCGTTGCGCAGCGCCGTTTCCGGATCGATCTTGAGGTGCCGGACAAGGTTCGTCACCGCGAACAACAGGTCGCCGGCTTCGTCCTCGATCCGCGCGCGGGGCGAGCCCGCGGCCATTTCGGCCCGCAATTCCGCCAATTCTTCCTCGATCTTGGCGATCACCTGATCCGCCGAGGGCCAATCGAAACCAACGCGCGCGGCCCGTTTCTGCAGCTTTTCGGCGCGGGTCAGCGCGGGCAGGGTGACCGCCACGCCGTCAAGCGCGCTCGGCTCCGCATCCGGCGCGGTTTCGCCTTTCTCGGCCCGTTCCTTGGCCTTCAGCTCTTCCCAATGGACCGTCTGGGCCTCGGCCGAGGAGATATCCGTGTCGCCGAACACATGGGGGTGGCGGCGGACCATCTTGTCGCCGATGGCCTGGGCCACGTCGTCATAGGCGAAATGCCCGGCTTCCTCGGCCATACGGGCGTGAAAGAAGACCTGAAGCAACAGATCGCCCAATTCGTCTTTCAACGACGCCATATCGCCGCGCTGGATGGCATCCGCGACCTCGTAAGCTTCCTCGATGGTGTAGGGCGCGATGGTCGAGAAATCCTGCTCAACATCCCAGGGGCAGCCTTTGTCGGGATCGCGGAGCAGGGCCATGATTGCGCGGAGGCGTTCCGTGGGATTGTCGTGAGAAAGCGCGTCGTCGGACAAGGCGGCATCCTTCGCTCTGGGACGGTGGACCAAGGGCAGGTTACATTGCGACGATGCTGGACGCCAATGCGGGTTTCAAGGAACGACCATGATCGACCATATTTCCATCGCTGTATCCGATTTGCAGGCCAGCGCCGCATTCTATGAAGCCGTGCTGGCGCCGCTGGGCCTAATGCGGTTGGTCGAGCGACCGGCCACGATCGGCTTTGGGAAGCGCTACGCGGAATTCTGGCTGAACGCACGGCCGGGGATGCAGCCGGTCGCGGACGGCACCGGCGTTCATATCTGCCTGCGGGCACGAACGAAGGAAGCCGTTCAGGCATTTCACGCCGCGGCGCTGGCCAACGGCGGACGCTGCGACGGCGCGCCGGGCATGCGCGATGCATCAACCGCGCCGTACTATGCCGCGTTCATTCTCGATCCGGACGGTAACAAGATCGAGGCAGCGACGTTTATTCACGCATCCATTTATCGCATAATGTATATTATGGAAAATAGAGGATAGATATGTTTCTGCAATAAGTTAGGACGGGCCGTGAATCTGGTGCTGTCTAATATCCGGCGGAAACCGCCTTATGCTTCCGGCACATCCAGGCACAGGCCGTCGTATCCAGCGATCACGCCTTCCGGCACATAGGCCATCAGTTTTTCGTAATCGATCTTGGGGCTCATATGCGTGATGACGGTACGCTGCGGCTTGATCTTCTCGCGTAGCGCCAACGCGGCATCGACATGTAAGTGCGTCGGATGCGGATGCCAGGCGAACACGCCGACGATCCAAGTATGAACGCCCTGCAGTGCCTCGATGGCATCGTCGTGCAGATCGACCAGATCGGTCGTATAGGCCAATGGGCCGAACCGCAGGCCATGCGTTGTCGAGAACCCATGGTCCTGTTCGAAGCATTGAATATCGATCCCGGCGACCGAAAACGGCCTGCTGCTCGGAAACGCGTGCGGGACCAGGGTCGGCTTGTAAAAAGTTCCCGAGCCTTCGCGCAGTGGCGCCACGACATAGGCGAAGCGCTCTGACACGGCCTGCAGCGTTTCCTCATCAGCCCACAGGTCGATGGCGGCGTTCATAGCGCGGTTAATGCTGCGAACGTCATCGATCCCATGCAGATGATCGGCATGGCCATGGGTCAGAATAATCCCGTCCAGGTGGCGCACACCGGTGCGCAGCATCTGTTCGCGAAAATCCGGCGCCGTGTCGATCAACAGTTTCTTGCCGTCGCGTTCGATCAGCAAGGAAGGGCGCGTGCGCCGATTTTTGGGATTTTCGGGGTCACAATCGCCCCACCCACCTTCGATTGACGGCACGCCGCTGGAGGCACCGGAGCCTAGGATGGTGACCTTCACGGCGTGGTGCTCCCTACCCCGCCTCGCCCACCGCCGCGGCGGCCTTGGCGAACAGGGTGAAGAAGTTGCGGGTCGTCTGGCGGGCCAACTCGTCGTTTGAAATACCCTTGATTTCCGCCACTTTTGCGGCGGTCAGGGCGGTAAAGGCCGGCTCGTTGCGCTTGCCCCGGTTGGGAATGGGGGCCAGGAAGGGCGAGTCCGTTTCGACCAACAGGCGGTCGAGCGGCACGTCCTTGACCGTTTCCCGCAGGTCTTCGGCGTTTTTGAAGGTCACGATCCCGGAAATGGAGATGTAGAGGCCCATCTCCACGGCCTTCTCGGCGACCTCGCGGGTCGCGGAAAAGCAATGGATCAGGCCCGGAAACGGCCCGCCGTAGCGGTATTCCTCGTCCATCACGCGCAGCGTGTCGTCATCGGCATCGCGGGTATGGACGATCAGCGGCAGGCCGGTGATCCGCGCGGCCCGAATATGGGCGCGGAACTGCGCTTCCTGGATGTCGCGGGGGCTGCGCTCGTAATAGAAATCCAGCCCCGTTTCGCCGATCCCGACGACTTTGGGATGCTGGGCCAGATCCGTCAGCTCCTCGGCCGTGGTCAGGCGTTCCGTCGCCGCCTGATGCGGGTGAATGCCGACGGTGCAGAACACGTTGGGAAAGCGTTCGGCCACGGCCTTGACCTGATCGAACTTCGACAGATGGGTCGAGATCGTGACCATATAGGCCACGCCGGCATCGACCGCGCGCGCCACCACGGCGTCCAGTTCCTCGCCGAAATCCGGGAAATCCAGATGGCAGTGGCTATCGACCAGAAAAGGATGCGCGGCGCCGTCCATGGCTTTACGAGGCCCCTGCTTCGTCGTCCTGGAAGCGCGGGAACACACCCTGCGGCTTCGGCAATTCCGTGCCCGGCGTGAGGGCCACACCATCGGCGAGATGCGTCAGATCGCGGGCATCGTCGGCCACGGCGAGCTGGTCGAGCAGCTTGGCCGAGGTTTCCGGCATGAACGGCTGGGTCAGCAGCGCCAGACGGCGGATCGTTTCGGCCAGCACGTAAAGCACCGTCGCCATACGGTCCGGGTCGTCCTTACGTAGCTTCCACGGAGCCTGGTGGTCTACGTAGCCGTTGGCGGCGCGGATCACGACCCAGATCGTTTCCAGGGCTTCGTGGAATGCCTGACGATCCAAAGCATCGCGGACCTGGCCGAGCAAGGCCGCCGCCGGGTCGAGCAACGCCCGGTCTTCGTCGGTGAAATCGCCCGGCTGAGGCACCTGACCGTCGCAGTTCTTGGCGATCATCGACAGAACGCGCTGCGCCAGGTTGCCGTAATCGTTGGCCAATTCGCCGTTCATGCGGTTGACCATAGCGGTATGCGAGAAATCGCCGTCGTTGCCGAACGGAACCTCGCGCAGCAGGAAGAACCGCACCTGATCCAGGCCGTATTTCTCAACCAATTCAATGGGATCGATGACGTTGCCCAGGGATTTGGAGATCTTCTGCCCCTCGTTGGTCCACCAGCCGTGGGCGAACACGCGCTTCGGCGGTTCCAGCCCGGCGGCCATCAGGAAGGCCGGCCAGTAGACCGTGTGAAAGCGCAGGATATCCTTGCCCACCATATGCAGGTCGGCGGGCCAGAACTTGGCGTAATCGCCGCTTTCGTCGGGGAAACCCAGGGCCGAGATGTAGTTGGTCAAAGCGTCGAGCCAGACATAGAAGATATGTGTATCGTCGCCCGGCACCGGAATGCCCCATTTGAACGTGGTGCGCGACACGGACAGATCCTGCAAGCCGCCTTTGACGAAGCTGATGACCTCGTTGCGGCGGCTTTGCGGGGCGATGAAGTCGGGATTGGCGTCGTAGAAGGCCAGCAGCTTGTCTTCCCAGGCCGACAGGCGGAAGAAATAGCTCGGCTCCTCGACCCATTCGACTTCCGCGCCGGTCGGCGCCACGCGCGTTCCGTCGGGCTTCTTGGTCAGTTCGCCCTCGGCGTAGAAAGCTTCGTCCCGGACCGCGTACCAGCCGCCGTAGTTGTCCAGATAGATATCGCCCGCGTCGGCCATGCGCTTCCAGATCGCCTGACAGGCGGCGGCGTGGCGCGGCTCGGTGGTTCGGATGAAGTCGTCGTTGCTGAAGTTCATGAACTCGGCCAGATGGCGGAAGTTCTGCGACACCTGGTCGGCGAAGCTTTGCGGGTCGATGCCCTTGGCCTGGGCCGATTTCTCGACCTTCTGCCCATGTTCGTCGGTGCCGGTCAGGAACTTTACGTCATAGCCGTCCAGCCGCTTGAAGCGCGCCAGCACGTCGCAGGCCAGCGTCGTGTAAGCATGGCCGATGTGCGGCGCGTCGTTGACGTAATAGATGGGCGTGGTCAGGTAATAGGGCTTGGCCGACATGTAGGGTTCCAATGGCACTGGGTCGTTGGGCGAAACGTCCGCCGCGTTATCGCCGAACCGCCGCTTCGGCAGTGATGAACGCGTTCAGGACCACCTGCTTGCGGTCCAAATTGACGGCGGTCGTTGCGGCAAGCAGGCGCGACACCTTTTCCCATACCTCCAGCCAGCGATCAAGGCTCGCCATGGCGTTCAGCCGTTCGGCGACCTGGGCATCGATGATCCCCGGCAGCGGCCCGCCGCCTCCGGCGATGATCAGACGTTCCAGCCACCAGCGCAGGGTTTTGGCGAAGGCCTCGAATTCGGCCTCTTTTCCGGCCCCGCCCATACGCCCGGCGAAATCGTGCAATTCCTTGACCGGCAGGCCATCCGGCAGGCGGGATAACAGGCTCGACACCTCGTCCAGCATGGCAAGGCCGCCCTGTTCTCCCAGCTCCAGCGCATAGCCGATGCTGCCCTCGGCGACTTCGGCCAGGCGCGTCGCCTCGGCCGGGGCCAAGCCCGGATCCCGGCGCGCCAAAAGCCTTGCCACGTCCTCGACCGCGGGCGGGCGCAGGCTCAAGCGCCGACAGCGCGAGCGGATCGTCGGCAGCAAGCTACCCGGATTGTGCGACACCAGGATCACCAAGGCCTGTGGCGGCGGTTCTTCCAATACCTTGAGCAAGGCATTGGCGGCGTTGCGGTTCATGTCGTCGGCGCTGTCGATGATGACCACGCGCCAAGCGCCCTCGCCCGCAGTCAGGCTGAGGAAGCTTTTGACCGAGCGGATGGCATCGACGGGGATTTGGCCTTTCAGACGGCCGGTTTTCTCGTCCACCGCCCGCTCGATGACCATCAGATCCGCGTGGCTGCCGGAAACGGTGCGCCGAAACACCGGGTGTTCGGGGGATACATAAAGTCCCGGCCCCTCCCCGCCCTGCGGCGCGGCAGGCTCGGGCGCATCGCCGAACAGGCTTGGGCCGGCATCCTCGGCCTTCGCCGCCGCGGCACCGTAGGCCAAGACATAGCGGGCGAAGCGATGCGCCAATGTGGCTTTGCCGATCCCTTTCGGCCCGGTAACCAGCCAAGCATGGGCAAGACGCTGAGCCTCTAGCGCCGTACGAAGGCTGGTTTCAGCCTCCAGATGACCGATCAATTCCGGGTTATTGCGCGGGGTCAGGCCGCCGTCTTCGTCGTCATCGCTCATTCACGGCCTGCCGCTCTCAAATCAGCGCCCAGGCGGTGGGACACGGCGGCGCAGATGTCGCGCTGCACGTCATCGACGCTTCCCGAGGCATCGACGATGACGCAGCGCTCGGGTTCTTCCTCGGCAATCGACAGGAAGGTCGCGCGGATACGGGTGTGAAAACCCAGGTCCATGCGCTCGTAACGATCCTCTGGGCTGTCCTCGGGCCCGGCGCGGCCAAAGGCGCGGGCTAGGCCTTCCTCGACCGGAATATCTAGAACGAAGGTCAGGTCCGGGGCGAAATCGCCCAAAATGTCCGCCTTCAGCGATTGAATACGATCAAAGCCGAGGCCGTGACCGGCGCCCTGATAGGCCATGGTGGAGTCGGTGAAACGGTCGCAGAGCACCCAGGTACCGCTTTCAAGCGCGGGCTGGATAGCTTTCTCGACATGATCGACCCGGGCCGCGAAATGCAGCAGAACTTCGGCCAATGGCGGCCAGCGATCCGTTGTTCCATTGACCAGAAGCTCGCGAATTTCCTCGGCTCCAGGGGTGCCGCCAGGCTCGCGGGTTGTCATGACGTCGATCCCGGCGTCTTCCAAGGCTTTTGCCAATAGCCCCAATTGGGTCGACTTTCCGCCGCCCTCGCCGCCTTCGAACGTGATGAATTTACCCTTGGCCACTTGCCGGAACCCCGCTTACTGGTGGTTTGGCTTAACCGGAAACGCCCAGGATAATAGACCGCAGGGCGCTCATCACCCTACCGAAAAGGCCCAGGCGCTCGGCGCCGTCACCGGCGACCAAGGGCACTTCCATGGCTTCGCGCTCCGGGAACGTCAGGGTCAAGGTTCCTAGACGGTCGCCTTTC
>DJHY01000313.1 GCA_002433335.1 Rhodospirillaceae bacterium UBA6608
AACAGGGTCGATTTGCCGATTCCGGGATCGCCGCCGACCAATACGGCCGAGCCTTGCACCAAACCGCCGCCGGTGACCCGGTCGAATTCGACCATATCGGCCTGCCAACGGGGGGGATGGGGGCTATCTCCCTTCAGGCCGACGAATTCGATCTTGCGGCCTTTGCGGGCGGTGCCCAGGCCCTTGGGCGCGCTTTCGGCGGGTTTTTCCTCGACCAGGGTGTTCCAGCCACCGCAGGCGTCGCACTTGCCCGTCCATTTGGGGTGGACGGCGCCGCATTCCTGACAGACGTATTGGCTCGCCGGGCGCTTGGCCAATGGAACCTCGCCTTTTTGGGCTGAATGACACGGGCGATCGGAGTTTGCCTCTCTTATCGCGTGGGGCGACCGGGGGCAAGGCAAACCGGGGAGCGTTCTTGCCCGATTGCATCATTTCCGGCGATAAATACTTAGGGAGGATGCATGACGGACCAATCGACGACCGAGACGGGGATGACGCCCGACGCCGCTTCCGAGCGGGTTGATCGGGGGATGGCTGCGTTGTCGCATGAGGATTGGGCTACAGCCCTGATCAATTTTAGGTCGGTCGACGATGCCTTGCGCTTCGCCTCCGAGCCCTCCACCCGCATTCAATGGGCGCGGGCGTTGGGTGGGCTGGGCATGGTCCAGTTGATGGACGCCAAAGCCCTGCGTGCCGAGATGGCTGATGTGGACGAACAATCGGCGCGGGATTTCCGTTGGGAGCTCAAGAAAGCGCTGGCTTATTTCGACCGGGCATTGGCGATTCAAACAGATGCGACGCATCGCACAGAGGTTGAAGGTTACAAAGCCTATGCCCTGGTCCTGCTTGATCGAAAGGATGCCGCGGTCGACCTGATACGGCGCCTGATCGCGGGCGATGGAGGGCGCGCGTTGGAACGTCAGGTTGCCGATATCCGCCGTATTACGATCCCCGAAGATGCCGTGGTGCAGGGGGTGCTGCACGACCTGTGGACGGAGGCGAACCCATGACCCTGCGGCGGAGTGTGCTGTTCTATCCGGCGTTGAGTACTGAGCGCTGGGATGAGGCGATGTCCTCTGGCGCGGACATGATTGTGTTCGACCTGGAGGATGGTACCGTGCCCGCACGCCGCGCCGAGGCCCGGCCCCTTGTGCTGGCCCTTTACGCCGGTGGGAAAGAAGGAGGCCAGCCGTTGCGGTTGTTGCGTATCAATAACCCGCGCACGGAAGACGGCATCCGCGATCTAATCGCGGTGCTAGACTGCGCCGCGCCGCCGGACGGATTGATCCTGCCCAAGATCGAACATGCCGAAGAAATCCGTTGGGTTGCGGATCTGTTGCGCCCCAGGCACCCCGATATGGAATTGATCGTTCTGATCGAAAGCCCGCGCGGCGTGAAGAACGCCATGGAAATTGCCAGCGCAACACAGGGAACGACAGGGCCCCAGGTATCTTGCCTATTCTTGGGCACCGCCGATTTCTCGGCGTCCATCGGTTCGGACCTGGGCTGGGACGCCCTGGCCCATGCCCGGGCGGAAACGGTCCTGGCAGCGCAGGAAGCGGGCATCGACGCCATGGACGGTGTCTGGTTCGACCCGACGGACGAAGCGGGCCTGATCGAGGAAGCCCGCCGCATCGCCTCGATGGGGTTCACCGGCAAGGCATCTTACGACCAGATCCAAATCGCACATATCCATGCGGCCTTTACGCCCACGGCGGAGCAGGTCGATTGGGCGGAGCGGGTGCTGGCCGCCGCCGCTGCCGACCCGCTGGGCACAGCCCGTGTCGACGGCAAGATGGTCAACGAGTCCATCGCCCGCCGGGCGCGCCGGATCATCGCCCGGCGTCCGCTCTAGATGGCGGGGTCTGCGGGCGCCTAGGCGCTTAGCTTGAACGGGATCAATTCGTTGCCGCGCACGGTCGTGCGGATGAACCGCCGCGCCTGGTCGCGCGGATAATCCATCCGCCCGGAATGCATCAACCCGCCCCGGTTGTCCCACATCAAGGTGTCGCCCGGTGACCACACGTGTTCCCAACGAAACGCTTGATCCTCCATGACGTCGGTCAGCATTTCGATCAGGTCTTCGCTTTCGGCCTCGGGCAAACCCAGGATATGCGACGTGGTGTAGGGATTGACGAAGATCGCCGGCTCCCCGGTTGCCGGATGGCGGACGATCACCGGTTGAATGGCCACGGTTTCGGTCTTTGCCTTGCCCTTCAGCGCCTCGGCGGCCTTGGCGGCAAGCGCATTGCGCTTGGCCTGGCCGTAGACGAATTCGGCGGTCAAGCCGTCGAGCCGCCGCTTGATGTCTTCCGGTAGTGCGGCGTAGGCCATCGTCGTGTTCGCGAAACAGGTATTGCCGCCCCGGTCCGGAACCTCGATCGCATGCAGCAAGGTCGCCTTCGCCGGTTGGCGTTCGAACGACAGGTCCGAATGCCATCCGTCGCGGGTGTTCTCCGCTGCGCCGCGCGCCGCGCCGACCTCGTCGAAGGTTCCGTCTGGCTTCTTGTTGGTCATCTGCACGACCTCAGGCACCTCGGGGTGCTGATAGGCCGTTTGAACATGTACCTGCAGGCTGCCGAAATGGGCGGAGAAGTCCGCCAGTTGGCGGGCGGTCATCGGTTGTTGGCGGAACAGTAGAACCTTATGGGCGTTGAACGCAGCCTCGATCGCCGCGGCGTCTTCGGGGGACAGGGGCTGGGTGACGTCGATGCCGGTGACTTCGGCGCCGCAAACTTTGCTCAGGGGGGCGATGGTGGCTCCCATGGTCGTTTCCTCTCAACTGTCTGGCCCCGGCGACTGTTCAAGGATTGGCGAGGGGCCGTATTTTTGATTTTTATGATGTTAGCCTGCCATCGCGCCAAGCCGGTGAAAAGACCGAGGATCGCGCTGTTTCGAGATGCGAAATTCAGGTCCGGGTGGACGCTAAATCTGCGCAGTGGCCTCGCGCAGGATTTCCAGAAAGCGATTTTGGCTATTCGTCGGGCGCCACCCTTTTCTGATCGTCAGCCCGATCTGGCGCAGCGGGGTCGGGATGTCGACCGGAAGGCGGATCAGTTCGCCTGCCTGTTCTTCGTGGAGAATTTGGTGAGCGCGGATCAGGGCCAGCCGGTCGCTGTCCAGGAGCAATCCCCGGATCAAGACAAGGGAACTGGCTTCGATGAAGTTGGGCGGCGCCACGCCTGCCTGTTCGAAATAGCTGTCAAATGCCGTCCGGGTCGGGGCCCCTGTGCGGGGTACAGCCCAGGGATAGGCGGCAAGGTCGGCCGGTGAAATTGAGGTGCTGTTGGACAGGGGGTGGCCCGTCCTTCCGACCACGGCGAGGGGCACTTCGAACATCGGTTGCTGCACCACGTCGGGCGAGGGTGTTGGGTCGCGAAGGGCGCCGATCAAAATATCCAATTCGCCGTGCCGCAGGTCGTGCAGAAGGTCTTCATAGGGGCCGTCTTCGATGCGGATGCGAACGTCCGGGCGTTCCTCGGTCAGGCGGTTGATCGCGGTCGGCAGGACGAATGTGCGGGACAGGGGCAGGGTGCCGATCTTGATCCAACCGACGTCGTGGCCCAGGGCCTCCTGGATTTCCGTATAGGCCTGTTCAAACTCGGCCATGGCAAGGCGCGTTTGCCGGGCCAGGGCCAGGGCCGATCGGGTCAGGTTGAGCCCCAGGCCCGTGGCTTCGAACAAGGTCTCACCGGATCGTCGCTCCAGATCGCGGGCGGCGCGGTGGACCGAAGGTTGGGAAATGCCGAGATGGCGGGCGGCGAGGCTGAAGTTCCGAAAGTCCGCCATGGCGACCAAGGCGCGCAGTTGTGGGACGGTGAGCAGGTGATCGAAATCGCCGTACTGGTTGGTGCGCCGAGAGCCCAGGCGCGTGGCCTCCCGCGCGCCCCGGCGCAGATGGTCGAGTATCCGTTCGACCCGCGATTGGAAAAGCGCGCCGATCCGGGTGGCGATCATGCCGTTCGGCAGGCGATCGAACAGGCGGACGCCAAGCCGTCGTTCCAGTTTGGCGATGGCCTGGGTTATCGCGGGCTGGGACATATGGACCTGGTCCGCCGCCGCGGCGATTTGGCGACAGCGCGCGACCTCAAGAAAGGCGCGCAGGTGGCGAAGATTGGGAAAGGTCGTTTCCATTGTCGTCCAAATTTGTGCGACGCAGCATAATTATAGCTAAAACTTATACCACGGCCGTCATTTGAAATAGCTACATGCCTTATAACCGCGAATATTAGTGCCTAGCGACGCTATTTCGCGGCGCATCTAGATCCAGGCTTGAAATTCAATACCTAAACAGAATGAAGCTGCTGGGGCTGGCGGTCTATCGGACGCCCAGGTCGGCGGCGCGGGACGAACAACGAGGGAAAGGAAACATGGCAGACAAGCACCCCCATGCGGAATGGTCGGGCAAGATGTTCGACATCATGCGCGACGCGGGCATTACGCTGTTTTCGCACGTGCCCGACGCGGGCAATGACGCGCTGATCCAGCTTGCCGAGGAACATAACGAAACGCAGGCGGTCCTTCTGACCACCGAGGAAGAAGGCGTCGCGATCTGCGCGGGGGCCGAACTGGTGGGCAAGCGGGCGGTGCTTTGCATGCAGTCCAGCGGCCTCGGTAACTGTCCGAACTATCTGACCTTGGCCAAGGGCGGGCGCTTCCCGATCTTGATGATGATCAGCATGCGCGGCGATTTCGGCGAACAGAACCCCTGGCAGTACCCCATGGGGGAAGCTACGGACGACCTGTTGAAGGCGATGAATATCCTGGTCTTCAAGGTCGACCGACCGGATGAACTGGAAGCGGCGACCACCGCCGCGGTCAATGCGTCGGGCAAAGGCGGCCGTGCCGCGGCCATCGTGCTGTCCCAGAAATTTCTTGGCGCGAAAGGGTTCTGATCATGACGACCTCTCCGACGGGCAATATCGACCGGCGCGAATTGCTGCCGCAGTTGTTTCCCAATCAACAGGACTGGCTGTTCGTCAGCGGCCTTGCCGGTGCGTCCAAGGACGCCGCCGACCTGACCAAGGACGGACCCAACCTGTTTTCCATGGCGGGCGGCATGGGGTCCGCCGTGCCGATGGGCCTGGGCATGGCGCTGTCCGCGCCGGACCGCGACGTCGCCGTGATCAACGGCGACGGCGAAATGCTGATGGGCATCGGCTCCTTGGTCACTGTGGCTTCGGCATCGCCGAACAACCTGACCATCGTCTGCGAAGATAATGCGATGCATGGCGAGACCGGCCGTCAGACCGGGCATACCTCGCGGGTCGCGAACCTGGAAGCCATGGCCAAGGCCGCCGGCATCCAGTCGACGATGACGATTTCCGAGCCGGGGCAGATTGCGGATGCCATCCGGTTCATCAAGGAAGCCCCGGGGCCCCGGTTCCTGCTGGTGCGAATTCTGCCGACCGATCCTTGCACCTTTAAGCGGGATATGGATCTGGCGGCCTGTCGGGTGCGCTTCAAGGATGCCTTCAAGGCATCTGCCGCCTGACGACGGTTCATGTGGGGGAGGGTAAGGCTGGGCTGAGACTATCGGTCCGGCCTTACTTGTATTCGGGTCCCTGCTTACGGGGGGAGGTGGCTTAAGCCCTGATCTGCATCTTGATCGGGCCGTCGACCCGGCCGTGCACGAACTGATCCACGACCTCGTTGGCTTCGCCGTCGATGGCGTCGGGCGGTCCGGCCCAGACGATCTTGCCCTGATACAGCATGGCGATCCGGTCGCCGATCTTGCGGGCGCTTTCCATGTCATGGGTGATCGACATGGCGGTCGCCCCGATCTCCTGATTCACATGGACGATCAGCTCGTTGATCATGTCGGCCATGATCGGGTCCAGGCCCGTGGTCGGCTCGTCGAAAAAGATGATTTCCGGGTTGGTCGCGATGGCGCGGGCCAGACCGACGCGCTTTTGCATGCCGATCGACAGATCGGCGGGCGAAGTATCGGCCAATCCCGTGTTCAGGCCGACCTGGGCCATCTTCTGCACGGCGATCTCGCGGGCTTCGGCGCGGCTGCATTGCTTGCGCGACAACAAGCCGAAGGCGACGTTTTCCCACACGGGCAGGGAATCGAACAGGGCAGCCCCCTGAAACAGCATGCCGACCTGACGGTTGATCTCGTCGCGATCGCTCAGGCTCATGCCCACCACTTCCTTGCCGTCGATCTTGATCGATCCTGAATCCGGCGTCAGCAGGCCCAGGATGCATTTCAGCGTCACCGATTTGCCGGTGCCGGAGCCGCCGATGATGACCACGCTTTCGCCTTTGGCGACGTCCAAGTCGACCCCGGTCAGGACCTTTTTCGGTCCGAACGCCTTGGTCACACCCTTCATTTGTATCTTGGGCATCTGGGTTTCGGGCTGGCTCATGGCTGGCCCCTTACAGTCCGAAGAAGGCTTCGGTCAGGATGTAGTTGAAGCACAGGATCAAGATCGAGGCCGAGACCACGGAATTGGTCGTCGCGGCGCCCACGCCCTGCGCCCCACCTTTGGAATAATAGCCGTGGTAGCAGCCCATCAGGGACACCAGGAAGCCGAACACGGCGGCTTTGACCAGGCCCGAGATCACATCCAGCGGCTCCAGAAAGTCCCAGGTGTTCTGCAGATAAATCGACGGGTTGAAGCCCAGCTTGTAGACGGAGACGAGGAAGCCGCCGAACACGCCGATGATATCGGCGACGAAAATCAGGATCGGCAGCATCACAACCCCGGCGATGACCCGGGGCACGACCAGATACTTGATGGCGTTGGTCGACAGCGTGGTCAGGGCGTCGATCTGTTCGGTCACCCGCATGGTGCCGATCTCCGCCGCCATCGAGGCGCCGACGCGCCCGGCGATCATCAATCCGCCCAGCACAGGGGCCAGTTCGCGGGTGATCGACAGCACGACGACGTTGGCGATCGCGCCCTCGGCCGAGAATCGGGCGAAGCCGGTATAGCTTTGCAATGCCAGGACCATGCCCGCGAAAATCGCCGTCAGGCCGACCACGGGCAGCGAGAAATACCCGATTTCGATCATCTGGCGGACCATGATGCGCGGGTAGTAGGGGGGCAGGAAGCAATGCGTGACCGAGGTCAGCGCGAACATCGTCAGCCGCCCGGTGGTGCCCAGAAAGGCCAGGAAGACCCGACCGATGCCTTGCAGCAGACCCATCGCGGTCAGGCCGCGCCGCCCGCGTAGACGCGGTGGTAACGGCGACCCAGCGAGGTCAGGATTTCATAGCTGATGGTGCCGGCTTCGTCGGCCAGATCATCGACCGTGTGATGCGGGCCGAGAAGTTCGACCATCGTGCCGGGGCGGCACAATTGTTCGGGCACGGCCGTCACGTCGATGGTGATGAGGTCCATGGATACCCGTCCCACTAGCGGCACTTCGTAGTCCCCGATGAATACCGTGGCCCGACTGCTGAGCGAGCGAAGGAAACCGTCCGCGTAGCCGATGGGCAGGGTTGCGATGCGGGATGGGCCCGCGACCTTGTGGGTGGCACCGTAGCCAACGGTCTCGGGACTGTCAACGTCCCGTACTTGCAGGATTTTTGCTTGCAGACGAACGACTTGCGCCATCGGATTGGCATCGTCCGGCGTCGGGTTTCCGCCGTACAAGGCGACACCCGGGCGGGCCAGATCGAAATGATAGTCGCGTCCCAGGAACACGCCGGACGAGTTGGCGAAGGACGCCCGACCCATGCCGATATGACTGCGGACTTCCTGGAAATAGGTCAGCTGCAAGGCGTTCTGCGGGCTGTCCTCGTCGGCGGAAGCCAGGTGGCTCATCACCGTTTGAATGTCGATGCCGTCCAACAGGCGCGGGTCGGCGACGACGCGGGCGTATTCGCGCAGGTCCAGGCCCAGGCGGCACATCCCGGTGTCGACATGCAGGACGCAGGGCAGGGATTGGCCGATGCGCCCGCAGAATTCGCGCCAGCGTTCGACATCGCCCAGGCAATTCAGGGCCGGGATCATGCGATGTTCTTGGAAGGCATTTTCCGAGCCGGGCGTCGCGCCGTTGAGGACGTGAATCCGCGCCTCGGCCAGATGGCCGCGCAGGGCCACCCCCTCGGATGCATGAGCGACGAAGAAATCCCGTGCGCCCGCCGCCCATAGGGCCTTGGCCGCCGGGCCGATGCCGGTGCCG
>DJHY01000237.1:0-168 GCA_002433335.1 Rhodospirillaceae bacterium UBA6608
GACCCCGCCCTTCGACGCCGAATAAGCCGCCTGTCCGATCTGCCCTTCGAAGGCCGCGACCGATGCCGTGTTGACGATCACCCCGCGCTCGCCGGTCGGCAGCGGGTCCAGCCCCTGCATGGCATGGGCCGCCAGACGCATCAGGTTGAAGGTGCCGATCAGGTTGAC
>DJHY01000237.1:476-9066 GCA_002433335.1 Rhodospirillaceae bacterium UBA6608
GAAGGTGCCGATCAGGTTGACCTGGATCGTCTGGCTGAATGTCGCCAGGGGTTGCGGCCCGTCGCGCCCGACGATCCGTTTGGGCGGCGCGATCCCGGCGCAGGACACCGCGATCCGCGCCACGCCCAGGGCATCGCCCGCAGCCTGCACGGCAGCTTCCAACGAGTCCGCATCCGCAACGTCGGCCTGGAACGCCTTACCGCCGATGGCCGCTGCCGTTTCCTCGGCCCCGGCCAGGTTCAAATCCAAACAGGCAATCTTGGCGCCCTTGTCCGCCAACGCCCGCGCCGTCGCCGCGCCCAGGCCCGATGCGGCACCCGTCACCAGCGCCGTATGTCCGGCAATCTCCATCGTCTCCTCCTTTGAAGTTCGTGTTTTGGCGAGCGCCTAGGCGAAAGCTTCGTCCAGCGCCGTCATATCAAGGTGTTGTTCCAAATGATCGGCCAGGGCGTCGAGCGTCGCCTCGACCTGCACCGCATGAGACGCCGCTGCATAGTCCCCGGCCCGCACCGCCGTCAGAAAAGCCCGGCGAAACCCGTCGGCGGCGAACAGCCCATGGACATAGGCCCCCATGACCCGGCCGTCGTCGGATACCGCGCCGTCGGTCGTCCCGCCGCCTAAATCCAGCCAGGGCCGGTCCCGGCCCAAGCCCGTGGTCTCGCCCATATGCATCTCGTACCCGGTGATATCCTGGCCATGCACCCGGTCCCGCCCAGCTGCCGGGCGCAGGGTCTTGGCCTGGCCGATCACCGTATCGACCGCCAACAAGCCCAGGCCGGGCACGCTTTCCGCCGTGCCTTCGACCCCATCCGGGTCGGCGACCGTGCGGCCCAGCATCTGATAGCCGCCGCACAACCCGACGACGATGCCGCCACGCCGATGATGGGCCAGGATATCGATGTCCCAGCCCTGCGCCCGCACGGCGGCCAGATCGGCCAGCGTCGCCTTCGACCCCGGGATCAGCACCACGTCGGTATCGCCGGGGATGGCTTGGCCCGGCTCGATAAGTCGCACCTCGACCCCATCTTCGCTGTTGAGCGGGTCCAGGTCGTCGAAATTGGCGATGCGCGGCAGGCGCGGCACGGCGATACGAACCCGGTCGGGCGCGCCCCCGTTCGACACGCGCGGCGCATCCAGGGCGACCGCGTCCTCGGCCGGCAACAGACGGGCGTCGGCGAAATGCGGCACCACCCCGAAGCAGCGCATGCCGGTGCGCGCCCGGATGATGTCGATGGCGCTATCGAACAACGAAACGTCGCCCCGAAACTTGTTGATCACATAGCCCCCCACCAAGGCCCGTTCCTCATCGGTCAGCAGCTCCCAGGTTCCGACCAGGCTGGCGATGACCCCGCCCCGGTCGATATCGGCGACCAGCACGACCGGTACTCCGGCAGCCAGGGCGAAGCCCATGTTGGCGATGTCGGCGGCGCGCAGGTTGACCTCGGCCGGGCTGCCCGCGCCTTCGACGATCAGCCGCTCCGCGTTTGCGCCGACGATGGCGAAGCTGTCCAGCACCGCCGCCATCAGGTCCGGTTTCATCGCATGATAATCCCGCGCCTTGGCGTTGCCGCGAACCCGACCCTGAACCACGACCTGTGCGCCGATATCGGTCTGCGGCTTCAACAGCACCGGATTCATATGGACGGACAGCGGCTGTCGCGCCGCCAAAGCCTGTAAGGCCTGCGCACGGCCAATCTCACCCCCGTCATCGGTGACGGCGGCATTGTTGGACATGTTCTGCGGCTTGAACGGGCGGACGGTCAGACCCCGGCGGGCATAGACCCGGCACAGTCCCGCGACGATCAGCGATTTGCCGACATCCGAGCCCGTACCCTGGAACATCAGGGCGCGGGCAGACACGGCGGGATCATTTTGCGGCGGCAAGGGCGTCGATCAGCGGCGCGGCGGCGGGGTTCGACTGCTTGCCCGCCAGAATGCTTTCCGGCGTGGCGCCGGCGCCGTAGAAGGCTTCGTTCAAATCGCGGCGGCGGATGAACACCGCCCCCTCAAGCGACACCCCGGCGAACAGGCCCGATTTGGAATTGGCGAAGGCGATGATGTCGGCCCCGGCGTTGGTCGTGACGGCCCCTTCGATCCCCGCACCGTAAACCGCGACGGTCAGGCCCGTTTCGGCCCCCAGCGTGCCCTGGTTCTTAAGCACCGCCTGCAATGCCCCTTCGGAGCGAATGATCAAGATCACCTCGGTCTGCTGAATCCCGGCCTGGAACCCGACGCTGGCGGCACCCAGGGACAGAAACACCGGCTGCGACCAGCCGCCCGCAGCGGCCTTGGACAACAGCACCCCGTTGCCGCCCTCGCCCCCGGCGATAAAGCCGGCCTTGACCAAATCGGGGAAGACCACGATCGCATGGGCGGTCGGAATATGCTTCGCCGCGTCGGCCAGCTGCGGCACGGTCGTAAACCGTTCGACCGTCGCCGTCGCCGACGAGATGACATGCCGCGCCGCCACCGGGGGGTCCGATTCCAACCGGGTACAGCCGCCCAATACGGCCCCGGTCAGAAGCACCATCAGAAATGCACGAATGCCGGCGGCCATGGCGTTACTCCAATCCGTCGATCAAAACTCGATACCCGCCTGGGCCTTCACGCCCGCACGGAAGGGATGTTTGACCTGGGTCATCTCGGTGACCAGGTCAGCGACCTCGATCAATTCATCCTTGGCGTTGCGCCCGGTGACCACGATGTGCAGGTCGTCCGGCTTGTTGCGCAGGGTTTCCACCACCTCATCCAGCGGCAGATTGCCATAGCGCAACACGATGTTCAGTTCGTCCAGGATGATCATCTTGTAGCTGGGGTCGGCCATCAAATCCTTGGCCGCATCCCAGGCCGCGCGCGCCGCCGCCAGGTCGCGCTGCCGGTCCTGGGTTTCCCAGGAGAACCCTTCGCCCATGGCGCGGATCGTCACCAGGTCCGGGAACGCGGCAAGCACGTCGCGCTCACCCGTTTCCCATACGCCTTTGACGAATTGCACGATCGCCACGCGCATGCCGTGCCCGACGCAGCGCATCGCCATGCCCATGGCGGCGGTGGATTTGCCTTTGCCCTTGCCGGTATGCACGATCACCAGACCGCGTTCCTCGGTCTTGGTCGCCAGAATCTTGTCCCGCGCGGCCTTTTTCTTGCGCATCTTCTCGGCATGGCGGGCGTCAAGCTCCGCTTCGCTCAGGCTGTCTTTGACCTTTTCGTTCATGCCGCTCTTTCCTCTAATGCGCCTAGCTTTTTATGCAACTAGCCTTGGGCTGTCCTCACTTATCCCGGCTTCGGCCCCCATCCGTCAACCACCACCGGCCAACCGCTCCAAAAGCGCCCGCGACGAATTCAGGCGCGGCCGCCACAGGCCCCGGTCCTGGGCCTCGAGGAATCGGGCCGCCATGTCGCGCAAGGCGTCGGGATTGTGGTCGGCCAGGAAGGCGCGCACGTCGGCATCGTCCAGATAAGCCTGGAACACGGCATCGAAGTGATGATCGGCGACGCAATGCGCCGTCGCGGCGAAGGCGAACAGGTAATCGACCGTCGCCGCCATTTCGAACGCTCCCTTATAGCCGTGGCGCATCACGCCCTCGATCCATTTCGGATTGGCGGCGCGGGCGCGGACGACACGGCCGATCTCTTCGTCCAGGGTACGAACGCGCGGGTTTTCCGGGCGGGCATTGTCGCCGAAATAAACGGCAGGCTGCGCGCCCGACAGGCTGCGCACGGCGGCGGTCAGACCGCCTTGAAACTGGTAATAATCGTCGGAATCCAACAGGTCGTGTTCGCGGTTGTCCTGATTCTGGACCACCGCCTCGGCGGCTTTCAGGCGGGTTTCGAACAGGCCGTGCGCGGCCTGGCCCTCGGCCCCCGCGCCATAGGCATAGCCGCCCCAGGCGACATAAGCCTTGGCCAGATCGTCCTCGGTCTCCCAACCTTTTTCATCGATCAAGGCCTGCAATCCGGCCCCGTAGGCGCCCGGCATCGAGCCGAACACCCGATAGGCCGCGCGCCGGAACGCGGCATCGGCGTCGCCGCCCATGGCGGGGGCAAGCTGCGCCGCCTCGTCCCGCACCCGGGCGGCCAGGGGGTTGTCCTCGGCGCTTTCGTCCAGGGCGGCGACCGCGCGCACGGCGGAATCGAACAGGTCGATCAGGCCCGGGAAGGCATCGCGGAAGAACCCGGAAATCCGCAGCGTCACATCGACGCGCGGACGGCCCAGGACCGAGACCGGCAAAATTTCGAACCCGGTGACGCGGCGCGACGGCCCGTCCCATTGCGGTTTGACGCCGAGCAAGGCCAGGGCCTGCGCAATGTCGTCGCCGCCGGTCCGCATGTTGGACGTGCCCCAGGCCGATATCGCCAGGGCGCTGGGCCAGTCGCCATGATCCTGGGCATGGCGTTCGACCAGCAACGATGCGGCCTTCCACCCCAGTTGCCAGGCGGCGGGCGTCGGCACCGTGCGGGTATCGACCGAATAGAAATTACGCCCAGTCGGCAGCACGTCGGGCCGCCCGCGCGTCGGCGCGCCCGACGGGCCGGGGGCAACGAACCGCCCGTTCAACCCGGTCAGCACGCCCGCGATCTCGGCCCCGCCCGAGGCCGTGACGGCGGGCCGCAGGCGATCGGCGACGAAATCCAGCACCGCCGCCGTGGCGGTCCAGGCTGGGTCGGCGGTTTGCGCACCTGACACCAGATCGGCGGCCAACAGTTCTAAGCGCTCGACCGTATCGCCATGGGTCCGCCACGGGCCTTCGGCCAATCCGGCCAAGACCTCGGGCATCGGGCCGGTCCAGGGCGCGGCCATTTCGCAGGCCAGGGGATCGAACTCGCGGCCCAAATCCATGTCCGCCGCCAGGGCGCGCAGCAGGGAGGCATCCTCGGCCCCGCCGCCGCGCGGCACGCGGACCAGGGCGACCAACAGGTCGGTCAACTGACGGCCATCGGGCGAGACGCCCAGAATGTGCAGGCCGTCGCGGATCTGCATTTCCTTCAGCTCGCACAGATAGTTGTCGAGCTTGGCCAAGGCGTCGCCCGAGGCATCGTCGGCGGCCATGCCGCAGTCGGCCCCGATGCCGGTAGCGTGGCAAAGCGAGAGGATTTCCTGTTCCAGCACCTTCAGCCGCCGCCGGTCGACGCCCGCCGCTTCGTAATATTCATCGACCAGGGCTTCCAGGTCCTTCAACGGGCCGTAGCTTTCAGCCCGGGTCAGGGGCGGCGTCAGATGATCGACGATTACCGCCGCCGCGCGGCGCTTGGCCTGGGTGCCCTCGCCGGGGTCGTTGACGATGAACGGATAGATATTGGGCAGCGGGCCGAGAGCCGCCTCGGGGAAGCAATCGGCGGACAGCGCCAGGGACTTGCCCGGCAGCCATTCCAGGTTGCCGTGCTTGCCCATGTGAACCACGGCGTCGGCGCGGAATTCCCGCCGCAGCCAGGCATGGAATGCCAGGTAATAATGCGGCGGCACCAGGTCCGGGTCGTGATAGCTGGATTTGGGATCGACGTTATAGCCCCGCGCCGGTTGCAGGCAGACCGCGACCCGCCCGCAGCGGAACGCGGCGACGGCGAAATGCCCGCAGTCCAATTCGCCGGGCCGGAAATAAGGATCGCTCTCGGGCGCGCCCCAGCGGTCGGTCACCGCGTCGCGCACGGCCTTTGGCAGGGCCGCGAAGAACATCTGATATTCGGCGAAGGACAGGGTTTCGTCCCAGGTCCGGCTGTGCAGCGCCGACAGGTCATTGGTCGGCCCCGCCAACAGGCGCGTCACCAAGGCGTCGCCGTCGGCGGGCAGGTTGTCGACCGCGTATCCGGCGTCACGCAGAGCATTCAAAACCTGGACCGTCCCGGCAGGCGTATCCAGGCCGACGCCGTTGCCGATGCGGCCGTCGCGGTTGGGATAGTTGGCCAGGACCAGGGCGCCCCGCCGTTCGTCCGGCGTCTTGCCCGCCAGCCGCGCCCAGGCCGCCGCCAGGTCGGCGACGAATTCGACCCGGTCGGCAACCGGCTCATAGCGCACGATATCGGTCTGGGTCGCGTCGTCGCGCCGGGCCAGGCCCTTGAACGATACCGCGCGGGTAAAGATGCGCCCGTCCACTTCGGGCAGGGCGACGTTCATGGCGATATCGCGCGGACCCAAGCCCTGGGTGCCGTCGCGCCAAGCTTCCAGGCCGCCGCCCGCGAACACTGCCTGCAACACCGGCGCGCCGGGCCGGTCGAGGGGACTGGGGTCGCGCCCGCCGCCCAGGCGGTCGGTGCCCGGCGCGGCCACGGCAAAGCCCGTGGCGTTGAGGACGACCGCCGGGGGCGCTTCGTCCAGCAAACCGTCCAAGGTCGCCGCCGAGACCGGGTCCTTCAAACTTTTGACATAGACCGGCAAGGCGTTCAGCCCCGCCCGACCCAACGACGCGATCAGCGCATCGACAGCGTCCAGGTTCCCGGCCTGGACCAGGGCGCGATAGAACACCAACGCTGCCACAGGTGCTTCCGCCGTCCAATGGGCGCGCAGGCGGTCCAGGTCGGGCATCGCCGCGTCCGGCCAATAGATCCCGGCGGACAGTAGGGGTTCCGGCTCCAGCCAGTCATCGCTGTCGTTGAGCAACGCCGCCGCATAGCCCAGGAACCGGCCGGCGTTCACCGGCCCGCCATGAACCAGATATTGCCACAGGCGGTGTTGCGCCTCGCGCGGCAGGGTCGACCAATCGGCCAGTTCCGCATCGGGCGCGTCGTCGCCGGGCAGGAACGCCAGGGGAATGCCCCGCGCCGAAGCCGCCTGCGCCAACTGCTCCACCCCATAGGGCCAATAGGCCCGCCCGCCCAACAGACGCACGACCACCAGCTTCGCATGGCGAATCACCGCATCGACATACAGATCGACGCTCATGTTGTGGGACAGGTGCATGACGTTGGCCAGGCGCAGGGACGGCGCGGCATCCCCGCCATCCTCGGCGCGGCCTTGTTGCGCCTGAGCCAGGGCCGCCAATTCCGTATCCGCCGCCGACAGAACGACGATGTCGCCCGGCGTCTGCCCCAGGTCGAGGGCTTCCGATCCGTCGTCGACAATGCCGGGTTGGGCGGCGAGAAGATGCAAAGCGCGCTCCGCTGCTCAGGTTGATGCGGTCATTTATATAGGAGCAGACGGCCCAGGGGTTAACCCGATCGCCTTACCCTGGCGAGGTTCAGCCCTGCAGGGCGCGGGTCACGGCGTCGCGGTCCAGGCCGTGGCGGCCGATGACGACCAGACGGCTTTCCCGGTTTTCGCCGTCTTTCCACGGGCGATCGTAGTAGCCGTCGATACGCGCCCCCACCCCTTGGATGACATGGCGACGGGGCTTGCCCTCGACATGGACGAAGCCCTTGATCCGCAGGATATCGTGATCGCGGGCGGCGGCTTCGATCCGGGCCATCAGCGCCGTCGGCTCGGCGGCGCCACCGAGGCGAACCTCGAAGCTTTCGAAATCGTCGTGATCGTGATCGTCATGGTCTTCATGATGGGACGGGCGGGCGTCCAGGTCGTCCTCGGCCCCGGCCTGAAGGCCCAACAGGACATCGGCATCGACCGTGCCGTGGCGCGTCTCGACGATCTTGACCGCGCGCGGCAATTCTTCCTCGACCCGGGCGCGGGCTTCGGCCAGTCCCGCCGCGTCGATCAGGTCGGCCTTGTTCAGCAGCACCATGTCGGCGGACAGCAACTGATCCTCGAACACCTCTTCAAGCGGGGAATGGTGATCCAGGTTGTCGTCGGCTTCGCGTTGTTCGGCGACCGCGTCCGGATCGTCGGCGAAGCGGCCCGCCGCCACGGCGGGGGCATCGACCACGGCGATCACCCCATCGACCGTGACCCGGGCGCGGATTTCCGGCCAGGTAAAGGCCTTCACCAGCGGCTTGGGCAAGGCTAGGCCGGAGGTTTCGATCACGATGTGATCCGGCGGGTTCGGCCGGTCGAGCAACATTTCCATGGTCGGCAGGAAGTCATCGGCCACGGTGCAACAGATGCAGCCGTTGGCCAGTTCCACCACGTCGTCTTCGGCGCAGCCCTCGATGGCGCAACCGTTGATGACTTCGCGGTCCACGCCAAGGTCGCCGAATTCGTTGATCACCAGGGCGATGCGCCGCCCGCCCGCGTTTTGCAGCAGATGGCGGATCAGGGTCGTCTTGCCGGCGCCCAGAAAGCCGGTGATCACGGTGGCGGGAATTTTCATGGAAAAGCGGACCTTTGCGTCTTTTGAATTCTTAAAGCGGGCTGCCCTTCAGAACCAAAGGCAACCCGGCCGCCGTGAATACCACACGGTCGGCGCGCTGGGCCAGACGTTGGTTGATCCGCCCGGCGGCATCGACGAAAGCGCGGGCCAGGGCATTGGCCGGGATCACGCCCAGGCCGACCTCGTTCGAAACGAACACCACCGGCCCGGCAACACCGTCCAGCCCCAGGGCCAGGGCCTCGGCCTCGGCGTCCGGATCGCGGCCCGCTTCCATCAGGTTCGACAACCACAGGGTCAGGCAGTCGACCAGGATGGGGCGGCCCGGGGCGGCGTGCTCGCGGATTTGGCCCAGGATATCCAGCGGCTCCTCGATGGTTTCCCAATCGGGGCCGCGCCGC
>DJHY01000237.1:9397-9882 GCA_002433335.1 Rhodospirillaceae bacterium UBA6608
GGCGATGCGGTCGGTCATTTCGCCATCGCGGGCTTCAGCCGTGGCCAAATATAGGCCCCCGCCGGCGGCATCCTCGATCAGGGTTTCGGCCAAGCGGCTTTTTCCCGAGCGTTGACCGCCCAGGATCAGGGTCACAGGGGGCAGGGCATCGGGCATGGCTCAGTGCCCTCCCTTGACCTGCGAGGTCACGGCATGGGGCGGTGCGTTGACCCGAACCACCCGCCATGCCCCACCACGCCCACGCAGCAATCCGCCCGGCACATGTTCCAGGCAGGTCACCGACAGGGTCGACACCGTAAAAGACATGCCGCCTTCGGGTGTCAGGCCCAAGCTATGGGTCAGGGCCGCGCGAATGGTGCCGCCGTGGGTCACGGCGACGATGTCCCGCCCGGCATGGTCGGCGGTGTAGCGGTCGATCACCGCGCCGACGCGGGCGATCTGATCGGCGAAGCTTTCACCCCCCGGCGGGCGCGACCGCGCGGGCT
>DJHY01000237.1:10181-17890 GCA_002433335.1 Rhodospirillaceae bacterium UBA6608
GCGCGACCGCGCGGGCGTTTCCCAAAACGCATAAAAAGTCTCCGGGTCGCGGCTTTCCATCTCGTCCCAGGTCGATCCCTGCCAATCGCCGAACGATTGTTCGCCCAGATGTTCCTCGGCGATGGGGGCCGGGAAATCCAACCCTTCCTCGCGGATCGCCTGGGCGGTCTTATGGGTCCGGCTGAGATGACTGGTCAGCCAAACCGCGTCGGCGGGCAGGGCCCCGGCCAGGGCGCGAAAGCTATCGCGGTCGGACACGTCGCAGGGCACGTCGTTGCCGCCATAGATGGTGCCGACCACGGACGGCACCGGCGCATGACGGACCCACCACCAGCGGGTGACGTTGTCGAGTTTCTTACTCACAGGCTGATCTCCACCGTTGCCGCGACCAGATAGATCGCGGTCTCTACAAATTGTTGTTGCGCGCCAAGGGTATCGCCGCTGTGCCCGCCGACTGCGGCATGCATGGCCCAGCAGGCGAACAACCCCGCCGCCAATCCCGCCGCCGCCAGGGTCGCGATGCCCGGGCCGAACACGATCCACAACGGCGCCAGCGCCGCCAGGCCCAACACCACCGCCAAGACCGCGGCCCAGGCCGGCGGGCGCCCGGCACCTTGGCCCAGGCCGTCGTTTCGCGCCGGGGTAATCAGCCGCATGGTCGGCACCATGGCCGCCCGCGACAGCGCGGCCGCGCCGATCAGGACCAACGCCGCCGTGCCCGGCCCGGGCAGGGACGCCAGGGCCGTCGCCTTCAACCCCGTGGCGAACACCAGGGCCAGGACGCCGAACGCGCCGATCCGCGAATCCCGCATGATCTCCAACCGCCGGGCCCGGTCCTGCGCGCCCAAGCCATCGGCGAAATCCGCCAAGCCGTCTTCGTGCAACGCCCCGGTCGTTATGGCCATCACCGCCAAGGCAAGCAGGGCCGCCGCCAGGGGATGCAGGCCCGCCCCCGCCGTCACCCAAACCACAATGCCCCCCAGGCCGCCGACCAGCACCCCGGCGATGGGAAACGCCCAGCCGGCGCGGGCCAGCGCCCCCGGCGGCAGGTCGTGCTGCGCCGGGACCGGCAAGCGCGTCAGAAACGCCACCGCCAACAAGGCATCGTCCCATAGCCGCAAGGGCCAGGGGCGCGTGGTCTGTGTATCCGGGCCGGGGGATGGGTCCGTCGGCAAGTTGGATGGCTCCTCAGGCGTTTGTCGTTGATCGCGGGCGTTCGGGAAAATCCCGCCCCCCGCGTTCGAATGGGTTATATGTGACCGACCCCGCAACCGGAAACAAGACCCGCGACGGAACCCGCCCATGTCCGACAGCCCGACCGACCCGACCGAATTCGACCCCACCGCCCTATTGGCGGACCTGCCCGGTCCCGATGCCGCGGCCCTGGCCGCCGTGCAGGCCCGCGAAGGGCAATTGACCAAACCCGCCGGGTCCTTGGGCCGGCTGGAAAATTTGAGCGAATGGCTGGCGACTTGGCAGGGCCGCGCCGCGCCGCGCCTGGACCGGGTGCAGGCCCTGGTCTTCGCCGGAAATCACGGCGTGGCGGCGCGGGGGGTCTCGGCCTTTCCGCCCGAAGTCACGGTGCAGATGGTCGCCAATTTTCAGGCCGGGGGCGCGGCGGTGAACCAGCTGTGCCGCACCTTCGGCGTGGACCTGGACGTGATCCCCCTGGATCTCGACCGCCCCACTGCCGACTTCAGCCAAGGCCCGGCCATGACCGAAGGCGACTTCGCCGCCGCCGTCGCCGCCGGTGCGGCCGCGGTGCCGGACGGGATCGACCTGTTGTGCCTTGGCGAAATGGGGATCGCCAATACCACCGCCGCCGCTGCGGTCTGTCTGGGGCTATACGGCGGCAGCGGGGCCGATTGGGCCGGACCCGGCACGGGATTGGACGATGCCCATGTGCGGGCCAAGGCCCAGGTCATCGAACAGGCCGTCGCGGCGAATGCCGTCGCACCGACCGACGGGCTGGGCGTGCTGCGTGCTTTGGGCGGGCGGGAGCTGGCGGCCATGGCCGGCGCCTTGATCCAGGCACGGCGACGGCAGGTGCCGGTTCTGCTGGACGGGTTCGTCTGCGGGGCGGCGGCGGCCTGCCTACAGGTCGCGCGGGCGGACGCCCTGGGCCATTGCCAGGCGGCCCATCGTTCGGCCGAGCCGGGGCATGAGCGGCTGTTGGCGAAGCTGGGCATGGAGCCATTGCTACAGATGAACATGCGCCTGGGCGAGGCTTCGGGCGCGGTCCTGGCGGTCGGCCTGGTGCGCGGGGCGCTGGCCTGTCATTCCGAGATGGCGACTTTCGGGGATGCCGGGGTCAGCGGCAAGAACGCCTAAGGACTGAGCCTCAAACTCAATCGACCATTTCTTCTTCTTCGTCGTCCGACGCGGTGCCGCGCTGAATACGGTGTTTCAGCTTCAACAAATCGCGGCGGCGACCGTCTTCGGCGATCAGGCCTTCGACGAACCGGCCCTGGAACCGTTCGATCCCGATCGACCGGCCGAATTCGACCGATTCCCGCGTATCGCAGCGGCATAGGATCATCCGGCCCCCGCCGCCCTGGGCGGCAATGGTGCGCAGGCGTTCCTTGACCTCATCCCCGGCGTCGGCCAGGGCAGGCGTCCAAATCAGCTTGGCCAGATCGCAGCCCAGCTTTTCCCGGTCGACCAGGAACATGGTCTGCATGTTCAACCCGTCGAGCAGCACCCGGTATCCCCGTTCCTGCACGAATTCACGGGCGATCAGGAAGGCCGGCAAATCGGCGAAGATGTCTTCTTTCTGCAGCTCGATCACCATCGCCCCCCGGCGCGAGGCCGAGACGTTGTCGTCGAACACCTGGAAATCGTCGCTCAACAAGGTCTTCACATTGGCGTTGATCGAAATTTCGCCGGTGATGGTGATGGCGTCGGTCTTCGACAGCATGGCCAGCATGCGGCGGTCCAGGGTTTCGGTCAGGTGGTAGAACAGCCAGCGATTGGACGTGAGGTTCACGCCCGGCATCAGGGTTTCGCGCAGGTCGTTGATGGAAATGAACAGCTCCGAGAATTCCTGCTCGGGGATCAGCTTGGAATCGACCTTACAGACGAACTGCCGGCGGACGTAGTTCGACAGGTCGGCGCGGCCGAGCGCGTCTTCGACCCGGGCCAGAACCGCCGGGGTCAGGGGCTCGCCCTGTTGCTGCTTGGCGCGCAACGAGGCCCGCGCATCCATGCGCGAGCGCACTTTGGTAACGCGCTCCTCTTCTTCCTCGGCCAGCTCGCGGGCCAGACGCAGGATGTCTTCGTATTCCGTTTCCGCGTCGTACCAGTTGGCGAAGGGTTTTTCGTGGGTCGCGAACTCGGCGATCAACGGGTCGTCCGAAAACAGGAACCGGACCTTTTGAACCACGGTTTCGACCTGGGGTCGGGCTTCGGCCTTGAAAACGAAGATCAGGTCCGAATTGCGCAACGAGAACAATTGCCCCGACATCGCGCTGATCAACGGATCGAAGCTGGAGGTCGCGGCCCGGATATGTTGTTCGCGGCGGTTGAAGGGACGCAGCTGCGACAAATGAACATGCACCACCTGGCGGCCGTCCCGGTGTTTCTCCAGGCGGCGCACATAGTCGAGGAGAAGGTTCTCCTGACTGGGCATGTTCTTTTGATTGTCGGGCGCGATCGCCATGATGATACCGTTTCCGTCCCTTAAAACCTTACGCCTGCGGAGCCGCTTTTTTGGCCGCTGCGGGGGCCGCGCCCTGGGCCGCGGCGGCTTTCGCCCCGGCGCGTTCCTTCTTGATCCGCGCCAGACGCCCTTGCGAGCGCACGGTGTCGATCAAGCGGTCCATCAGGAAGCCCTGGAACCGGCTGATGCCCAAGCTGAGGCCCCATTGAATGGCGAACTCTGAATCGACCCGCGACAGGATGATCGACTTGGCACCCGCGTCGCGGATGATGCGGCGCAGTTCCTCGACCTTGCCCTGATCCTCGTCTTCGTTCTCGAATTCGCGCCCCCAGCTGATCTTGATGAAATCGGCGCCCAGATCGGCCGGATCGAAGAACTGCATCGAGACCGGCGAAATGCCGTCGACCAGAACACGGTAGCCGTTCTGTTGCAGCATATTGCGGGCCATGGTGAAGGCATCGACGTCGGAGAAGATGTCGATCACCTGCATCTCAATCACCACGTTTTCGGCATGGCCGCCGACGGCGCGGTGGAAGTTCTGAAAATCGCGCGACAGCACGGTGCCGATATTCAGGTTCAGGCTGATCGGCTCTTCCAGCAATTCGAAATTGCGGCCCGACATGTTCTTCAGGATCGTGCGGTCCAAAGCCTCGGTCAGGTATTGAAACAACCAGGCCGACGAAAACAGGTTCACGCCCGGCGCGACCCGTTTTTTCAGATCGCCGATGGAAATGAAGATCTCGCGGAACAACACGCCGTCGGGGCCGTTGGCGCCGATATGCAGGCACAATTGTTCGCGGATCAGATCGTCGATCGGCACCCGAGGCAGGACCTGTGACAACGCCGTCAGGTGCTGCGCCGTCAGGGGCTGACCGACGGATTTCTGCTGGGCGACGGCTTCGGCCGCTTCTCGTTTGGCGACTTCCTCGGCCTCGAGCACCAACGAGCCCAAGACACGAACGAATATGCGGAAGTCTTCCTGTTCCGACAGATCGTACCAGGTCGACAGCCGATCCTCGCCCAGACCGGTTTCGTCGATCTGCGTCAGGGGGTCTTCGGAAAACAGGGAGCGGACTTTTTCGACCGGGATTTCCGCCTCGTTGACCGGCACATTGCGGCACAACAGGATCAAGTCCGCGTTCTTCATCTGGAACAACGTGGCTTCGAACTGGTTGATCAAGGAGTCGAAGTTGCGCGCCGCCAATCGAATGAAGTGCGGCTTGCGATTGGTGGTCTTCAGCTCGGACAGATGTAGGTGCACGGCATAGTAACCGGCCCCGCCCGCATCCATGCGGTTGAGGCGGTCCAGCAGAAGCTTTTCTTCGAGCGTATCCGGTGACGGAATCTCGGCCATGATACTCCCACGCGCATTGCGGCCCCGTTCGGGGGCTTCGATGCCGGCTGTCCCTGCGGCTGGCCTTGGCCCGGCGGCGCCAGCTCTTCCGTTAATCGACTAATCAAGGCCATGCTAAAGTCAAATCGTTAAAAAAGTCATTTCTTTTCCAGCGCTTGGCCCGCGGCGGAAATTCTCCGGCTCAATCGTTCCCGAGAGCATATCTTGGCCCGCTCTGGCCGCTTGACCTGAGGCCCGCTTGAGGGCCATAAGCGACGGTTTCTTAATACTTGCGGGCTATAAGAAATGCCGGTTCGGCGACTTATCGGCCTCGAACGCAAAAATCAGAACGGGTGACCCATTCATGGCTCTTCGCAAGACCATCCTCGTCACGGGCGGGGCCGGATTTATCGGCTCGCATCTTTGCGCGCGTCTGTTGGACACGGGTGCGGGCGTGATCTGCGTCGATAATTTCTATACCGGATCGAAGGACAACATCCTGGGCCTGATGGATCATCCGCATTTCGAAGTGATGCGCCACGACGTGACCTTCCCGCTCTATGTCGAGGTCGACGAGATCTACAACCTGGCCTGCCCGGCATCGCCCGTGCATTACCAGTACGACCCCGTGCAGACGACCAAGACCAGCGTCCACGGCGCGATCAACATGCTCGGCCTGGCCAAGCGGGTCGGGGCGAAGATTCTTCAGGCCTCGACCTCGGAAGTCTATGGCGACCCCGAAGTTCACCCGCAGACCGAAGACTACCGGGGCCGGGTCAACCCGATCGGCCCGCGCGGCTGCTACGACGAAGGCAAGCGCTGCGCCGAAACGCTGTTTTTCGACTACCACCGGCAGCACGAGTTGAACATCCGCGTCGCCCGTATTTTCAATACCTACGGCCCGAACATGCACCCCAACGACGGGCGCGTGGTCTCCAACTTCATCGTTCAGGCGCTAAAGGGCGAGGACCTGACCGTCTACGGCAACGGCGGGCAGACCCGGTCATTTTGTTACGTTACCGATTTGGTTGACGGTCTGATGCGTCTGATGAACGCGCCGGACGAAATCACCGGACCGATCAACCTGGGCAACCCGGGCGAGTTCACGATCCTGGAACTGGCCGAGCTGGTGATCGAAATGACCGGTGCCAAAACGAAAATCATCAAGATGCCCCTGCCGCAGGACGATCCGACCCAGCGCTGCCCGGACATCACCCGCGCCAAGGAGCATTTGGGTTGGAACCCGACCATTCCGCTGCGAGACGGCCTGGAACGAACCATCGATTATTTCCGAAGCATTCTCTAAGCAACCGGCTTGAACTCGGAAACTGGCGTAAAATCATGGACCTGAATGCTTTTTTTGAAAGCGAACTGGAAGAACACGCCACCGTTGCGCAAGCCACCCGCGCGGGCCTTGCCGCACCCTTCAAGGCGCTTGTAGAAACCTGTGCCAAGTCCTTGAATCAAGGCGGGAAGATCCTGTTCTTCGGTAACGGCGGCAGTGCCGCCGACTGCCAGCACCTGGCGACCGAGTTGACCGTTCGCTACAAGACCGACCGCGCCCCGATCGCCGCCATCGCCTTGACCACCGACACCTCGGCCCTGACCGCCGGCGGCAACGATCTCGGCTTCGACCAAATTTTCGCCCGACAGCTACAGGCCCTTGGAAAACCTGGAGATGTGGCGATCGGTATTTCGACATCCGGCGAGAGCCCTAACGTGCTGGAAGCCCTAAGTGCCGCCCGCGACATGGGTATTACCCCGACCGGCCTGAGTGGCAAGGGCGGGGGCCGGATGAAGGGCTTGGCCGACCCGCTTTTGATCGTGCCCTCCGATACCACCGCGCGCATTCAGGAGATGCACATTATGCTTGGGCAAATGCTTTGCGGCGCGCTTGAGATAGAATTGGGTCTGGTCAAAGCCGGATAACATTCATGACAGTTGCCATGACGGAACGTTCGGATTTAATCCCCCTGGTCGAAGCCCTGCCGCAGGCGCGGGTGTTCTGCCTGGGCGATGTGATGCTGGACACCTTCGTGCATGGCGACGTCGACCGTATTTCCCCGGAAGCACCGATCCCTGTCCTGCGCGTCACTGGGGAAACCCGCATGCTTGGCGGTGCCGGAAACGTCGTTCGCAATCTAGCCGCTTTGGGCGCCAAGACCCGGTTCCTGACCGTCGTCGGCGACGACGCGGCGGGTGACGAAGTCCGCGTCTTGGTCGAGAACGAACCCGGGGTCGACGGCGACCTGCGCACCGTCGCCGGGCGGCCGACCACCATCAAGACCCGGTTTGTTTCAGGGACACAACAAATTCTCCGGACCGATCGCGAAACGGCGCGGCAGACCGACGACAACCTTCAGGATCAATTGGCCGCCGCCGCCGAAGCTGCGGCCCAGGATCATAAGGTTCTGGTCCTGTCCGATTACGGCAAGGGCGTGTTGTCCGATGCCACACTGGCCCGCGTCATCTCCGCCGCCAGCGCCGCCGGCGCCCTAGTGATCGTCGACCCAAAGGGGTCCGACTACAGCCGATATCGGGGAGCCGGAATTCTGACCCCGAACCTCAAGGAACTGGCGACCGCGACACGCTTGCCCGTCGGCACGGATGAACAGGTCATTGCCGCGGCCCGCGGATTGGTCAACGACCTGGGGCTGACAGCCGTGTTGGTCACCCGGTCGCGCGACGGCATGACATTGGTGCCCGCCGAAGGCGATA
>DJHY01000158.1:0-5875 GCA_002433335.1 Rhodospirillaceae bacterium UBA6608
CACCCCCTCAAAGTTGCGACCTGGGCGCCGAGGCAGGGAAACACCTTTGATGATTTCATCCTCCAGGGCTGGTCCGTCGGCACCCAAGGAGCGCGCGGTTGGTTCGAAATCGACGGCAAACACGAAATTCCCGCCTCGCCATCCGGCGATGACGCGACCGTCTGGCAAGCGCCCTTTACCGGAAAGCCAGGGGCCCGGCATCGCGTTCGTCTGTGCCTGGAAACCCAAGACGGGGCGACGCTGACAGGCCAGGATGTCGACTTGAACATGCCCGCAACGCCGTTTGCACAGGCCGTGACGCAAACGGCGTCGGAAGCCGGCCCGGCGGGTGCGACCCTTGTCGGCGAGGTCGCCGCCGGCGCGCAACAATCAGCCGCCTTTCGCTTCGAATACGGAGACAAGCCCGACGCCTTGACCCAGGCGACGCCCTGGCAGCCCGTTCCCGGCCCGCGCAATGCACGCTTCGTATCATCCCCCCACTGGACGCCATTGCGCAGTTGGTACTACGGCTGTGAAACGGATTGGATCGGCGGTCCGCTCCCCTACCTGAAAACCCGCGGGCCATATGCCCAAGACCCGAACCACATATCCGGGATCGGGTTCATGGAATTGCTTTACGCCTGTTGGCACAACAGCGTCCAACATGACGGTTACCGGACCGCGCGCGAGTGGGAATGTTCGGACCTTCGCGATGCGGTGGTTCGACTGCGGTTGCGGGCGGAGGGACTGCAAAGCCACGAGCGGCTGTACTGCCTGGGCGTCGGCAATGTCGAAACATATTGGATGCTGTCGAGTCAGGCCGTCGATATTCCAGCCGACGGCGCACAGGAATTGGTTTTTCACTTGTCCGCCGACCCATCGGACTGGACCTGCGCCGGCAACAACGAAGCCGAGCAACAGGATCATGGCCGATACGGTTACGGGCCGCTGGATAGCGCGCTCGGCCGCAATCAAGGAAACCTCGTGCTGATTGCGCCATTCGGCGACCCGAAGGACACGATTTCCGGGGAACTGGCCTTTGGCGAGGTCTCGGTGGACTACCGCGACAACAACATCCTGAGGCCCCAAACAGGCACCCGCCTGATCGAATTCCCAACGGTCAGCCCCTGTGACCCGATGAACCTGACCAACGGAATCTATGGCGACCCCGACGCGGGCTGGTACAGCCTCGGCACCCCAAGCGCGCCGCCCAGGTTCACCTGGGACCTTCCCCAGCCTCTTGCGATCACAACCGTGATCCTGCACCAGGATCCCATCATGCCGACGGCGACCTGCCGGGTGACTTTGTCGGACGAAACAGGCCAAGGAGACAGCTGGGACGTGGCCCTGCCCGTTTTGGATGCGGCCTATTCCGCAACCAGTCACCTGGTTCTTTCCTTCGAAGGGAGCGGCACCTATTCGCGGGTGTCTATCGAGCTTCTGGACGCCGCCGGTAGCCAAGGCAGGGGTCTACAGTCGATCGAGGTTTTCGCCCGAGACTTTCACCCTCCAGCCAGTGAGGCTCCGGTTATGGTTTCGGCCGATATCAACGGCCTTTCGCCCGATGGAGAAATCTACTATCGGGCCTCGGTCCGCGCGGGCGATATGGAAGCACTCGGAGAAGTCAAATCGTTCCGCCTGCCCGAAAGCAGCGATCGCCCCTTGGTCCACCATGTTCGGCCCCATATCGAGACCGCCGACAAGCTAGTGTTTCAGGTTCGCGCCAATGCGATGGGCACCCCTTCCTGGCTTGAATTTGAAATCGACGGCGGCGACACCCAAGACCTGCCGCTTGGATGCGATACGACACCGGTTCACAGGTACATCACCCTCGCCCCACCGCCATCCGGCGCGATCAAATTGACGGTCACCGCCCGAAATGCGCACGGCGCAGGCACGGCAACGACGATCGCTTGGGAAAAGCGTGATTAAATCGCTCGGCGATGTAAGATTTACGTGATTTTAAGGCAGTTCGTGTTGATTTCATTCGGTTGAATCCGCATCGTTCCCGCCGCAGAAACAGGACCCGCACCCCAATGGATACGGACACCACGAACGAACAAGCGACCACCGACGCCGACGCGCCCGAGTCGCTGTTCGAGCGAAGCTGGCTGGCCCCAACCTCGGAAGAGGAACGGAAGCGGCTGCGGGCGCACAACATGAACATGTTCGAGCGGAAGTATCCTGTCGTTTTCGACCGCCTCAATGGCTTCACCCCTCGTTCGGAGTTGATCTTCGACGAGGACGGTCAGCCGGACATGGTTTTCGCGGACACCAAGTTCTATGACGGCGATCTCATCGATTTCACCGACCGCCAGTTCACCATGTATTGGCGAAACCCGAACCGATTGAGCGTCGCGCCCCCCGCTCCGCATACGGTGGACACCCATGTCAGCCGTTTCCTGGAGCCGATGCTTTTGCGCCTCAATGACGAGGCAGAGGTCAAATTTTCCGTCGGACGTTCCTATCCGGAAGGTTTCTACGGCATTGTCATGGGGATCGGGCTGGGACGTCACATTCCCAAGTTCATCGAAAACACCAAATGCCGGAACCTGTTCCTTCTGGAACCCAATTTGGAAGGCTTCCATCACAGCCTGGAGCTGATCGACTGGGGCGTCCTTCTGATGGAGATGCAGGATCGCGACGGCGACGTTTTCTTCTTCATCGGCGGAACCGCGCAGGACTGGATGGACGGCCTACGTTATCAAACCCGCGCGACGAACCCCAATTCCCTGGACGGAACCTTCGTCTACACTCATTACACCAATCCCCTGTTCGTCGAGTTTTCGGCCAAGTTCAACAAGGAATCCCAATTCCTGCTGACGGGTCTGGGTTTCTTCTATGACGAACAAATCATGATGCGGAACACCTACCACAACATGGTCGGGCATGATTCGCGCATCTACCTGCGGGCCCCGAGGGAAACCGTTCAGCCCGCACCGGCGATCATCGTCGGCTGCGGTCCATCGCTGGACAAGAACATCGAAGACATCAAGCGGATGGAAGACCGCGCGGTGATCTTTTCCTGCGGCTCGGCCCTGGGGCCACTGATGGATGCGGGCATCCGGCCCGATTTCCAGCTGGAGCTGGAAAACATCGACGTCATGCGCGTCATGGAATACGCCGCCGAGCGCCACGACCTTTCGGGAATCTGTCTGGTTTGCAGCTCGACCGTCGAGCGCCAGATCCAAGATTTCTTCACCCAGGTCGTCTACTATTTCCGCCCGGCCCTGTGCCCCTATCCGATCTTTTCCAACGACCCCATGAATTGCCTGCAGCACCCGGACCCGACGGTCGTGAACGTCGGCCTGAGCTTCGCGAACGAAATGGGGTTCAAGGAATATTACTTCTTCGGCACGGACCTGGGGCAAAAGGACAGCGACAAGCACCACGCTACGTCTTCGTTCCACTATTCGAACAAGGCGAAGGACGAGCGGCTTCAGGTCTTCAACATCGAGATGCCCGCGAATTTCGGCGGCAAGGCCTATACCAGCTCCGGCCTGTTCTGGGCCTTGGATACGGTCCAGCGCTGCATCCAATATGCCGGGCCCGGCTCTCGGTTCTATAACTGCAGCAACGGGGTCAGAATCAACCGGGCGACGCCGAAACTGTCGCGAACGCTGGACCTGCCGGAACTGGAAACGCCCCGGACCGAGGTCGTGCGCTCGATCATCGAGAGTTTCCCGGAGATGACGGCCGAGGAATTCAACAACCACTGGCAACCGGAACGGATGATCGACGCCCTCAACGGGACGATCGACGAAGTCCTGGATATCGTCGCCAGTAACGATCTGGTGCGCGGTACCGACCACATGCTTCAGGTCATGCCGCTGTTCTACCAACACAAGGAAGATGTGTTCGATACCTACGCCGGACAATTGCTGCGCGGGTCGTTCAACCAGGCTTTGATCTGTATCGACTACTACCTCGCGCGCATCACCGAAGAAGACAAGTACGAACGGGCGATGGATATCGTGCGTGAGGAATTCACCGTCATGTCCGAGCGGATGCGCGAGATTTGCACCAAATACCTTCGCGTTCTGAGCAACGGTCTCGAACTGCGCGAGGAATATCTGCGTGGCGATGACGACGATGACGGTTTGACCGAAGAACAAAAAGAGTTGGTCTCGATCCCGATCGAGTAATCGCAGCTACTCTTGTCCCGCGGCAAAGTCTTTCAGGTCCGCCGCGACGGAATCGGCAACGCTCTGCCAATCCCCCGCATTCGGCTGCCGGTACAATCGCATTGACGGATACCAGGGCGTGTCCGCGCGCGCCAGCATCCAGCGCCAATCCGGCACCGCGGTGACCATGGTCCAGACCGGACGCCCCATCGCACCGGCCAAGTGAACCAGGGACGTGTCCACCCCGATTATCAGATCGAGTGCCGACATGACGGCGGCGACTTCGGGAAAGGGCCGCTCCTTTCGGAACAGCGGTCGTATCTTTCGCCCGAATGAAACGTCGTCCAATTGCGCCAAAGCCGGCCCGATTTGCAGGGCGTGAAGGGCGACACCCGGTACTTCCGTCAACGGCGCCAGGGTCGACAAAGGAATAGAACGCTGCCGATCGCGTTTATGCGATGGGTTCCCGGCCCAGACGAGGCCGACATGCAATCCCCGTCCCATGGTGCTCAACCGCTTGCACCAATAGGCGGTGCGGTCTTCCGGAACCTCGATGTAGGGCCCGGACCAGGGAATCGTCTCGACCTCGGTTTCGAAAACGGCGGGCAGGCTCATAACCGGAATGAAGACGTCGTGTTCCGGCAGCGGATCCCCCCGCCCGACGACGGCATCGACACCCTCCACGCCACCGACCAGGTCGACCAACGGCTTGGGCGTTTCGACGATCACCCGGGCGACGCGCCCGCGCGCCATCGCGGCATAGCGAACGAATTGGATGTTGTCGCCCAACCCTTGTTCCGCCTGAATCAAAAGGGTCGCATCGGGCAGGGCCTCCCCCGACCAACGGGGCCGGTCTGACCGGCCGCGCGCCAAACCGACGTTATCCGCCCGCGATCGCCTCTCGAACCCCGGCCACCCCTGTGTCAGCCGCCCGGTCACGAGCCGCACAAGCCCCAGGTTGTAGCTTGCCGTGGGGTTGTCCGGCGATGCCTGCAGCGCCTTTTCGAACCATTCCTCGGACTCGCCGAACGCCCCCTTTGCGGCAAGCACGCTTCCCAGGTTCAGGCACGCCCCGGGGTTGTCCCCGACCTGTTCGCAGACAAGGCGAAAATCACGTTCCGCGTCTTCCAATCGATCCAGGTTTTGATAGGCAACGCCGCGCGCGTTCAGGGCTTCGAGATTGTCGGGCTGTTGGGACAAAGCCAAATCCAGCGCATGCAAAGCCGCCGGATTGTCGCCCAATTGGATGCTGATCCGCCCGACATCGCACAACACGCGCGGATGGTTCGGCAGCACCGCCAACAACTGCTGTAGATCGGGGATCGCGTCCTTTGGCCGTTCTTCGCCCAGACATCGTTCGACCCGGGTCAGCAGTTCTTCGATCTGTCGTTCATCCATCGTCGACATGAAGGCAGAGCTCTTTCCATTAATGGCGGGCGGCTAATGGCGGGCGGCGGAGTCCCGCGCCCCTACTCCGCATAGTCTAAAAGAAAAACCGCCACCACCGAAAACGGTGGTAGCGGCTTTCTCGACCAATTGCCGGAAAGAGACGCCGGGGCGCCTCTTTCCTAAGGCGATTAGTTGAACAGCGCCAGGATACCCTGTTCGGACTGACCGGCGAAGGCCAGGGCCGAAATACCCAGCTGCTGCCGGGTCTGCAGGGCCAACAGGTTGGCGCCTTCCTGGTTGAGGTCGGCCAGCGTGAGCTTGCCGGCACCTTCGTCCAGGGTGTTGGTGTACTGCTCGGTGAAGTCCAGACGGGTCTGCAGCAG
>DJHY01000158.1:6159-6422 GCA_002433335.1 Rhodospirillaceae bacterium UBA6608
GAAGTCCAGACGGGTCTGCAGCAGAGCAACGTTCGAACCCAGTTTCTGGGACTGCGAACGCAGCGTGGTCAGAGCCGAGTCGAGGCCCGCGATGACCGTATCGGCGTCGGAACCCTGGCCTTCTGCCACGAAGTCGACACCGCTCTGGAACGCACCAGCCGTGTTGGCCGCCAGGACGAACGTGTCGCCCGTACCGTAGGTGGCCTGGGCCAGACCGCCGCCGACACCCACGACCCCGCCGGGGAGGCCTCCCAAGGCGCCGG
>DJHY01000239.1 GCA_002433335.1 Rhodospirillaceae bacterium UBA6608
CCAAGGATGCGGCGGGTTGCGAACGGCCCCGCCGAGGTCGCCGTACCGGGCGACAGCAGACCATAAGGACATGACCGGACAGACCTCATGACAGGCATGATCGACCCCTTCGGTCGGGCGGTAACCTATTTGCGCGTTTCCGTCACAGACCGCTGCGACTTCCGCTGCGTCTATTGCATGGCGGAAGACATGACGTTTCTGCCCAAGGCGGACATTCTGTCGCTGGAGGAACTCGATCGCCTGTGTTCGGCCTTCGTCCGCAAGGGCGTGAAGAAACTGCGCCTGACGGGCGGCGAGCCGCTGGTCCGGCGCAATATCATGTCGTTGATCCATTCCCTGGGCCGTCACCTGAAGACAGGCGATCTGGAAGAACTGACCCTGACCTCCAACGGATCCCAGTTGGCGCGCTTCGCGGACGAGCTGGTCGATGCCGGGGTGCGCCGCATCAACGTGTCGCTGGATACCCTGGACCCGGAGCGGTTCGAGAACATCACCCGTTGGGGCAAGCTGGACAAGGTGATGGAAGGGATCGAGGCCGCCAAGAAGGCGGGCCTGCAGATCAAGATCAACACCGTCGCGCTTAAGGATTTCAACGAAGACGAATTGGACCGCATGGTCGAATTCTGCGGCGCGCAGGGTTTTGATTTGACGCTGATCGAAACCATGCCGATGGGCGAAATCGATCAGGACCGCACCGACCAGTACCTGCCCCTGTCGACCGTGCGCGAGCGGCTGGAAAAGACCTGGACCCTGACCGACATCCCGTACAAGACGGGCGGCCCGGCGCGGTATACCGAGGTTGCGGAAACGGGCCATCGCCTGGGCTTCATCACGCCCATGACCCATAATTTCTGCGAAGGCTGCAATCGCGTGCGCCTGACCTGCACCGGCACGCTGTACATGTGCCTGGGACAGGACGACGCGGCGGACCTGCGCGCCCCCCTGCGAGCGTCGGAAGCCGACGAAGTGCTGGACGCCGCCATCGACGAGGCCATCCGCCACAAGCCCAAGGGCCACGATTTCGTCATCGATCGGCCGGGCGCCGCCCCCGCCGTGGGCCGCCACATGAGCGTTACGGGCGGGTGATTCCCCCCGGCCCGGCGGCCAAGGCCGCCGCGATTTCCGCCGCGCAAGCCTGAAGATCGGGCAAGGTCGTGCGGATTGCTTCTTCGCGGGTCAGGGCGCTGCGTAGATACAGCACATTCACCGAAGCCACCGAGACGCCGCCGATCAGGATCGGCACGCCGACGGTGGAAATCTGCCGGCCGTATTCGATCCGCGAAAATTCGTCGTGCATGGTGGCGTAGCCCTGGGCCCGGATATCGGCAAGGAAGCTTTCCGCCGCCGCCTGTTCACGGGCGACCGCGTTCCAAGGGGCTGAATTTTCCGCCTCGTAGCGCAGCACCCCGGCCCGTTCCTCGGGCGTGGTGAACGCCAGATAGGCCAGCCCCAGACTGGTCCCCAGCATCGGCGCGCGGTAGCCCGGATCGCGGATCATGAACATCTGTCCCGGCACGCGCGAGGTTTCGACCACGACCATGGCGTCACGGTCGAAGATCGCCACGTCCGACGGCCAGCCGACCCGATTGCGAAAAGCCGCGATGATCGGCGCGACGATCCGCCCGACGGCGCGGTGCCGGTCGTAGCCGCCGCATAGCAGCAGCGTCTTTCCGGTCACTTCGTAGGCACCCCGGTTTTCGTCGCGAAACACGAACCCGGCATGGATCAGGGTTTCCAGCATGCGCACGATGGTCGCCTTGTCGATCCCGGTTTCCCGATGCAATTCGCCAATGGTCGCGCGGTCTTTCAGCTTGTTGACGGCGGTCAGAACGTCCAGCCCGCGCAGGACGGCATTCACCGGTTTGTAGGAACTCATGCGGTCGGCTCTCTGCCTGTTTTTTTAATCGTTTCAGCAGATGAAATACAGTTTCATTTACAAATGATCAAGGCTGTTCCACTTTTCCCGCCACGGAATGACGGGGCGGCTGAAACCGGCCCCCGAAAAACTTGAGTGTCGAAACACAAGGAAAAGGACGACATGGATTTCACCCTCAACGAGGAACAACTCGCCCTGCAGGAATCGGTGCGAAAGTTCGCGACCGCCGAGCTGACCGACATCGCCCGCGAAATCGACAAGACCGGCAAGTCGCCCGACCACAGCCTCATGAAGCGCTTTGCCGAGATGGGCCTGTTGGGCATCAACCTGCCGGAAGAATACGGCGGCCAGGGGCTGTCGCATCTGGACGCGGTGATCGCGCTTGAGGAAGTTGCCAAGATTTCGTCGGCCATCGCCTTCCCGATTTTCGAATCCTGCTTCGGCCCGATCCTGGCGGTCTCGCACTATGCCGACGAAAGCCTGAAGCAGCGCGTCATCCCCAAGGTCTGCGCCGGTGAAATGATCGTCGCCGTGTCGATGTCGGAACCGGGCGCCGGGACGGCGCTGACCGATCTGACGACCAAGGCCGTGGCCGACGGCGACGACTTCGTCGTGACCGGGAACAAGCGCTGGTGTTCCGGCGCCGGACATGCCGACGCCTATGTCGTGTACTGCCGCATGTCGGACGATCCGGGCGCCAAGGGCATCGGCGCCGTGCTGGTCGAAAAGGACCGCGACGGCATCAGCTTCGGCAAGCCGGAACAGCACATGGGCCTTCGCGGCATTCAAAGCGCCGACATCTATTTGGACAACGTCCGCGTGCCCAAGGAAAACCAGATCGTCCCGGCCAACGGCTTCAAGAAGCTGATGGAAGCCTTCGACCTGGAGCGCTGCGGCAACACCACCATGAGCCTGGCCCTGGCCCAATCGGCCTTGGACTATGTCTTGGAATACGTTCAGGAACGTAAGCAGTTCGGCAAATCGCTGGTCGATTTCCAGGCGGTGCAATTGCACCTGGCCGAGATGAAGATGAAGTGCGACGCCGCGCGGCTGTTGCTGTACCGGGCCGTGGTCAATGCGTCGAGCGATATGCCCTCGGTCGGCGACAGTTCCATCGCAAAATGCTTCGCCAACGAAATCGTCCGCGACGTGACCGGCAAGGCCGTGCAACTGATGGGCGGCTACGGCTATTCCACCGAATACCCGATGGAACAGAAAATGCGCGACGCCTGGGCCTGGGGCATCGCCGGCGGGGCCATCGACATTCAGAAGATCAATATCGCGGCGTCCATGGTCGGGCGGCGCTTCTCGCAACGCGGGTAACCGCGACGGACGGTCCGGTTTTGGCCCCCCAAGCCGGGCCGTCCTCATCACGACCCGCCCAAGGATAAGAATCCGGAAAACCGGAACGATCCAAGGGCGGGACTATCCAAGGAAGACAGGAAACATGACCATTCAAACCAAACCCCTCGGAAATCTGGGAGTCGAAATCACCGGCGTCGATGTCGGCGACGATCTGGCCGGAAACTCCGGCGACAACCTGTTCGGCGAAATTCGGCAGGCCTGGCTCGATGCCGGGGGCCTGATGGTGATCCGCGATCAGGACATCACCCAGGAAGAACAGATCGGCTTCCCCCGCCGCTTCGGCCCGCTGTTCCACGACGAAGGACAGCCGCCGCTGCAGGACACGGTCAGCCGTTATCTGCACCCCAAGTATCCGCAGTTGTATCGCGTCTCGAACAAGGTCGATGCCAAGGGCGAGCCGCAGGGCCGCGCCCGCGCCGGGACCTATTGGCATTCCGACGTGTCATTCCGCGACCGCCCGGCCCATGCCTCGGTGCTCTATGCCATCGAAATCCCGCCCCATGGCGGCGATACCATCTTCACCGACATGACGGCCGCCTATGAAGCCCTGTCCGACGGGATGAAGAACGTCCTGGACGGGGTTCAGGCCGTGCACGACTTCGCCGTCGCGGCGGCGACGCAGTACGCCAAGCCGATCGTCATCGACAAGGATTTCGACGGCGCCAACAAATGCCTTCACCCGGTCGTTCGGACCCACGCCGACACGGGCAAGAAGTCGCTCTACGTCAATCCGGGCTTCACCTCGCACCTCGACGGCTTCTCCATGGCCGAAAGCCGGGCGATTCTGGAGTTCCTGTACCAGCACGCGACCCAGCCGGAATTCCAATACCGGCATTCCTGGCAGCCCCATGACCTGTTGGTCTGGGACAACCGCCAGCTGATGCATTACGCGGTGAAGGATTATTCCGCCGACCGCTATCTGGAACGTTGCACGGTGATCGGCGAAAAGCCGATGTAAGGCCCCTTCCCTTGTTGAATCGCGGGGCATTCGTCCCCGCGATTCCAAGGGTTTAACGAATATGTGACCTAAGTCACAGATTGCCCAATCGTCGCCCCGTAAATTCCGGATCGCTGCGCAAGACGAAATCACAATTGCAGCGGGTGGGGTGAAAATGCCTGTTTTCGAATTCGAGATTCATAACAAAGACGTTCGTGAAGCGATGAAGAACGGTGAACGTCACCGCTTCTTCAAGGACGAATGGGCCGATACCCATTTCATCGAATTTTCCGGCGACGATATGGAAGAAGCCCGCATCAAAGCGGTGCGCCGATATCCCGTGGAACAGGGCTTCGTCGTATCCGGCGGGATCGAAGTCTAATCCCAGGCCTGCTCTAAGGCCGCAATCCCATCAGATACCGGTTCAGTCCGGCCATGCAGTCATGGAACGGCGTCATCGATTGCGCTGATTTCGTCTGCCCGAAGGCCCCCTGAATTGCCGCGACAATCAAGGTCGCGGCCTCGTCCGTATCGACGCCCAGATCGACCAATCCAGCATGTTGCCCCCGGGTCAAGGCCCGGGAAAGACGCCGCCGCCAAGTACGATAAAGGTCTTCCAGGCGCTGACGGAACCCCAGGTCCAACGGCGACATTTCCTGCGCCAGATTATTGAGCGGACAGCCCAGATGGTGGATCGCCGGAACCCGGTCGGTCATGTTGTCTTGAATAGATCGGGCAATCGCCGCCAAGGGGTCTTCGCCCGCGGTCTCGACCCCGTCCAGGGGGGCCAGCCACCATTCCTCGACATAGGCCGTCACCATTTCATCCACTACCGCATAGCCCAAGGCCTGCTTGTTGGGGAAATGATGGTACATCGCGCCCTTGGTCACGCCGGTCATGGCCAGGATGTCGTTCAAGCCCGCAGCTTGGTATCCCTGGCGGTGAATGACCTCGTAAGCGGCGGCCAAAATCTGCCGTCTGGTCTCGTCCGGTTTGTAAATGCGCGCCATACCGGGAAGTATGAATTTACCGCAAGGCTTCCGCAACTATGCTTTAGCCGCTAAGTTGCGGAAAGTTCCACGGTTTTCCCGATGACCATCATGACCGATACACGCTCAGTTTCGAAACTTGCCTTCGTCGCGGCGAAGCAGCCGGAAGCCCAGGCCGCCCTGCGCATCCTGGCTCATCGCTATGGCAACATGCCGCCGGACGAAGCCGATGTGATCGTCGCCCTGGGCGGCGACGGCTTCATGCTGGAAAGCCTGCACGGGGCCATCGGCAGCGGCATTCCGATCTACGGTATGAACCGGGGCACCATCGGCTTTCTGATGAACGAATACCGGGACCAGGACCTGCCGGAACGGATCGCGCGGGCCCAATCGGTCGCTCTGCGCCCGCTGAAGATGACCGCCATCAGCGTCAACGGCGACACCACCACGGCGCTGGCCATCAACGAAGTCTCGTTGCTGCGCGAATCCCGGATGGCGGCGAAAATCCGCATCATCATCGATGGCGTGACGCGGCTGGACGAAATGATCTGCGACGGCGTCCTGGTCGCGACCCCGGCCGGATCGACCGCCTATAACCTGTCGGCACATGGGCCGATCATCCCCATGGGGGCCGACCTTCTGGCATTGACGCCGATCAGCGTGTTCCGGCCCCGGCGCTGGCGCGGGGCCTTGCTGCCGCGCAAGGCCGAAATCGCGTTCGACATTTTGCAACCGGATTTCCGGCCGGTCAGCGCAACCGCCGACTACACCGAAGTGCGCGACGTCAAACGGGTCGAAATCCATCAGGACCCGACCCACCGCCTTGAACTGTTGTTCGATCCCGAACATAACCTCGAGGAACGGATCCTCAAGGAGCAGTTCGAACCGTGACATCGCCCAACCAAACACCCCAATCGGAACCGACGCCATCAAACGCCGACGGGGCCGATCCGGACGAGGGCATGCCCGACCCGCACGCCCAGGGCGACCCGAAAACCCGTATTTGGCGGATGGCCCTGACCCTGGTGGTCGGCGGCATCGGCGGCGTGCTGTTCCACGAATTGCACATGCCCCTGCCCTGGATGATCGGGGCCCTGCTGTTCACCCTGGTCGGCTCGCTGGCGGGCGCTCCCCTGGCGCGGCCCAAGCGCCTGCGCATGATGATGGTGCCGATCCTGGGCGTGATGCTGGGGGCCGGGTTTACGCCCGAGGCGATCCGTCACGTCACGGAATGGGCGGCGTCGCTGTCGATGCTGGTCGTCTATGCCCTGGGGGTGACGGCGATGGTGTCCTACTACCTGGTGCGGGTCGCCAAATGGGACGCGACCACGGCCTATTTCTCGGCCTCGCCCGGCGGCTTTTCGGAAATGACCCTGTTGGGCGAAGCCATGGGGGCCGACGACCGCAAGATTTCCCTGAACCATTCCGTCCGCATCATGCTGACGGTGCTGATTATCCCATTCTGGTTCAAATTCTTCGAAGGCTATCAGCCGGGCAACATGGGGGCGCTCGGCAACATGGCCGATCTGCGCCTCAAGGATGCGGCGATCCTGATCGCCTGCGCCGTGGTCGGCTTTTTCGTGGCGAAGCGCCTACGTCTTCCGGCCGCCCAGCTACTGGGCCCGACGCTGATCTCCGGCATCGTCCACATGACCGGGGTGACCGAAGCCCGCCCGCCCCAGGAGATCATCGCCCTGGCCCAGATCGTGATCGGCGCCTCCATCGGCTGCCGCTTCCTGGGCGTGTCCTTGCGCCATGTGTTCGGAACCATGGCCCGCGCCGCCGCGATTACCATTTTCATCCTATGCACGGCGCTGGGCGCGGCCTATCTGGTGCATCTGGTCACGGGATTGCCGGTCAAGACGGTCTGGCTCGCCTTCGCCCCCGGCGGACTGGCGGAAATGACCCTGATCAGTCTGTCGCTGGGGATCGACGTGGCCTTCGTCTCGGTCCATCACATGGTGCGGGTGATGTTCCTGGTCGCCATGGCGCCGATCGCGTTCAAGCTGTTGCGCGGCGTGTTGGAGCGGGCCCAGGCCGCCAACAAGGCTTAAGATTTATCGGTGATCGACGCCGACGGCGGCGCTTAGCGTCTTGAAGCCGTCACGTTCCAACAGCGCTGCCAGTTCCGCGGAAACCTTCGCCGCCAGATACGGTCCTTCGTAGATCATCGCCGAATAGATTTGGACCAGAGACGCCCCGGCGCGGATGCGCGCATAGGCATCGGCCCCGGTCGCAATCCCGCCGACGCCGATCAGCGGCACTTCCCGCCCGACCAGTTGATACAGATCCGACAAAACGTCCCGCGCCATGCCACGCAGGGGCGCGCCCGACAGACCGCCGGTTTCACCCTTTTGCGGATCGCTCAGACTGTCAGGTCGGCTGATCGTGGTGTTGGTGGCGATGATGCCGTCGATACCGACGTCCGCCGCCACGGCGGCGATATCTTCCAGATCGGCCTGGGCCAGATCCGGCGCGATCTTGACCAACAGCGGCGGGCGATTGGCCAACCTGTCCCGCGCGACCTTGACGGCCGACAGCAGCGTCGTCAGCGGCCCCCGATCCTGCAACGTACGCAGGCCCGGCGTGTTCGGCGACGACACATTGACCACCAGATAGCTGGCCAAAGCGCCCAGGCGTTCGACACCCAGGACGTAATCTTGAACCTCGTCAGTCGAATCCTTGTTTCGGCCCAGGTTGATCCCGACGATACCTTTACCCAAGGGCCCGGCCCGGAACTTTTCCATCCGCGCGGCCATCGCGGCGTGGCCCGCGTTATTGAACCCCATGCGGTTGATCACCGCCCGATCGGCGGTCAAACGGAACAATCTCGGCTTGGGATTTCCTGGCTGCGGGCGGGGCGTGACGCTGCCGACCTCGACGAAACCGAACCCCAGCCCCAACAGCGGCCCCGGCGCGCGGGCGTCTTTGTCGAACCCGGCGGCAAGGCCGACCGGACTAGCGAAATCAATCCCCCACAACCGGGATTTCAGCAATGGGTCCGGTTGTGCCTCGACCGGCGGAACGATCCCCCAGCTGAGGCCCTTCAGGGCCAGGTTGTGCGCGGTCTCGGGATCGACCCGATAGAGCAAGGGCATCAAGTGATCGACCAGGGACACGTTATTCAGCCTCCACCAAATTCAGTTCCGCCGGGAAGACATGGCGACCACCGGCATCCAACGGCACATCGTATGCGGCGATCACGGCCTCGACCGGCAGGACGCCGTACAGATGCGGGAACAGATGACCGCCCCGCGAGGCTTCCCATTTCAATGCATCGCCCAGGCGTTGCGGATCGACACGCAAAAGGACAAGACCGGCCTGCCCCGCGCGATGCTTGGCTGCACTTTTGACGACCTGCGCCGCGGACGAAAAGTGGATGAAACCGTCTGCCTGATCCTGCGACGATCCGCCGTACGAACCGGCCTGTTCGGCGGCGGTCCATTCTTCCTTGCGGCACATGTGATAGATGGCGGGATCGGTTGTATTCATGGGATTTTCCGGCGGTTGTCTCGGCAGTGCCGGAGATTAGAGCACATTGCCCGCCGAGGGAACCGCGACCACGGGCCCGCACCATGTGCTCCTATTATGACCTACGTCCAGGGCCACTCGCTTTGGCACAAGGATTGCTTATTTCTTCCCTGAATTCGTGCGGAACACGAAGAAGCAGCAAAAGACACGAAAAGTGAGAAAGATGGCCAGCAGCAAGAAATCCCCGACGTCGCAATTAGCGAGCGTTATCGACGAACTGGAAGACCTGATCGAATCAGGCGTCAAATTCGTACCTGCGCAACCGTCTCCGGCCATGACACAGGCCGGCGCCCGCGCGGGCGGTATTGACGAAGCCCAAGCCGCCAAGATTTACCGCGCCATGTTGGAGGCGGACGCGATTGAGGACCCAGTTTTTTGGCCCGGGACGGCCATGAACTGAGCCCGCTTACCAAACCACCGGGTCCGGACCGCCGATCACCGGCCCGCCCGACAACAGCCTCAACTCCATGTCCCCTTCGGAGGCATTCTGGGCGGGAGCAGCCTGATCGCTCCAACCGTACCCGCCTTCGAACAAGTCGCCGCCGTGGCCCGATGCGAAAATGAACACGCCGTTGCCTGTCAGCCAGTCCGTGACCGGCGGTGACGCGGGCTGTTCGGCCCGAGGTTCCGGTGCCGTCTGAACCGATGCCTGAACCCCTTCCCGGGGTTTCGGCTCCGGGGGGGCCTTCGACACGGGCTCAACCCGCGCCCGAGCACCCGGCGGCACAATCCTGGCCGAGCGGGAAAAATTCAACCGCCCGCCGGATTGACCCCGGGCCTCGACGGACAAATTCAGATCAAAGGCTTCGGACCCGGCCGGAACCACGAGTTCCAGGTCGTTCAGATCCGACATCCCGAAACGCCAATCCCGCGAGCCGTCATCCATTGCGGCCCCGGACAAACCGGCGGAGACCTCGACCCCTTGCGGTAGGGCTTTCAGGCTGAACACGATATCGCCGACCATTCGGCCCATGCCGTGGCTGAACGCACAGCCAATCGGAAAACGCAGCAGTTTGCCGTCATCCGAGGCCTGTGGCGTATCGACGGAAAACTGAAATCCGGCCTCAAGCGGCGCCAAGCCCGGCTCGACCGTCAGGCTGCCCGTACGGACGTGACCATCGCCGGAAATCACCGTAACGGCAAAAGTATGCGGCCCGCTGGCGCCGGGCGGAAAACGCAACCGCAGGCCACCTTGAATCTGCACGTCCCGGTCCAGAAGCGTTGCCGTTCCGTCACCGTTATCGACCCCGGCGTTCAAGGTAATCCCTTTGCCCAGGCCACCAACAATCAGCACGGACATATCGCGCGGGTTCAGCCCCGGCACGGCCGCGAAGACATCAATCGGAAGACCTATTTTGGTTTCATCCGGGGGCCCGACCGTTGCATCGCTCTCAGACGGAATATTCATTTTTCCGGCGCCCTACATAGAATTTAACTCGATAGCCCGGCGGGCTTGCTCGTACAATTCTCTAGGATGATCGTTATATCTGGCCAGTTTTTTCACGCCCTGGCATCGATTAGGATCAATCAACTGACGTTGCTGGACACAGCCATTTTATCCACGGGAGTTCGAATGCCAGCCAAAGACGCCATCTTGTTCGCCAACGACGCCTTTTACGTGGCCTTTCGAAGCAGCAGTTTCGATCAGATGAATGAGATCTGGAGCAAGGACCATGAAATTTCATGCGTTCACCCGGGTTGGCGTCCTTTGACCGAGCGTGAGCAGATCATGGAAAGCTGGGAAGTGATCCTGAGCTCCAGCGTTGGAGCCGAGATCGATTTCATCGACCCAAAAGTCTTCGTGCTGGGCGACGCTGCCTACGTCACAGGGTTCGAGAAAGTCGGCGGCCGATTGATGTCGGTCACGAACGTATTCGTCCGCGACGGTTCGGTCTGGCGCATGGTCCATCACCACGCCGGGCCCTGCCAGGACCACATTGCAGCTGACTTCGGCGTCCCGGAATCAACCCTGCAATAGACGACAGGTCGCGTGAAAAGCGGTTAGGATGGCCCCGCAGGGACAAAGCAAAGACAACACCCAGCGGAGGAGCCTTGCCCATGAAAACGATCAAAATGACGATCGGTTCTGTCACCTTGAACGTCGCCCTGCGCGATACCCCGACAGCCGATGCGATCTGGGACGCCGCCCCCTTTACCTCGCGCGCCAGCACCTGGGGCGAAGAAGTCTATTTTTCGACCCCCGTCTCTCCGGATCGGGAAGCCGATGCCCGGGCCATCGTCGAGCCCGGTGAAATCGCCTTCTGGACCGACGGCGACAGCATCGCCATCGGGTTTGGCCGCACGCCTATTTCCCAAGGGGATGAATGCCGGTTGGCCTCGCCCTGTAACATCTGGGCGGACGCGATCGACGACGTCAAAACCTTGGCCGCCGTTGCCCCCGGCGCCGCGATAAGCGTCGAACAGGCCGAATAACCATACCCCTCTATTCGTTGATCTGGCGCAATCACAGCACCTGTCAGTTGTGATAGAATTCGCCATTGCCGAGAGGAGGATACGATGAACAAGCATGTTGATCGGCTGTTGAACCTCCAAAACCTCTACTTCGAGGCATGGCGCGCCTACACGAAAATGGGTTTCGACCTATGGCAAAGCGCTATCGACGGGGTTTGGAAGGTCTACCACCCCCTGCCGCACCGGCGGCATGAGGACAGCCATAAGAAGCCGCCCTGCGTCACGACCAACGCCGCGCATTTGAGCCATCATTACGGGCGGCGTTGCCACGACGTGGACGTGGAACATATCTGAGGCAGTTGTCCCCGCCGTCCCAAGGCGGTAACGATAAGCTTCCATTCACGGTGCTACGTCGCCGAACGGGAGGGAATTGCCTTGGGTAAATCGACCACCGGGCTTGAAGAAGCCATCTACCAATACATTTTGGATACGACCTCGCGGGAGCCGGAAATTCTGGCCCGTCTGCGCAAGGAAACGGCCAGCCATCCGCGCGCCGGCATGCAGATTTCACCGGACCAGGGACAGTTCCTGAGCCTGCTGGTCGAATTGCTGGGCGCCAAACGCATTGTCGAGGTCGGTACCTTCACGGGATATAGCTCGCTCTCCATGGCGCTGGCACAGCCGGACGACGGCGCATTGGTCGCCTGCGACGTGTCAGAGGAATATACCGCCGTGGCCCGCCGGTATTGGGCCGAAGCCGGGGTGGATGGCCGCATCGACCTGCGGTTGGCCCCGGCGGTCGAAACCCTGGATGCCCTGATCGCAGGCGGCCAGGGCGGAACGTTCGACCTCGCCTTCATTGATGCGGACAAGGAAAACTATCAGAATTATTTCGACCGTTGCCTGGCCTTGGTGCGTCCCGGCGGCTTAGTCGCCATCGACAATGTGCTGTGGCACGGGCGGGTCGTCGACGCGACGGACGAAACCGTCGACACCCTGGCCATCCGGGCCTTCAACGCCGGGCTGAAGGACGATCCGCGTGTCTCGATCGCGATGCTGTCCATCGCCGATGGTTTGACCCTGGCGCGCAAACGCTGACCCACGGGGCCTGCCCGAAATACGGCGAACTCGACACGAAATGGTCTCTTTTTCCACGAACAAACGCCGTGTTCGGGGGCGATAACCTTTGCCATCGGATCAATACGGCAAAGGAGAAGGAACCATGCCTCGCATCGATATCCGACCCCGTCCCCGCCCCCAGGCCCAGCCCCAGCCCCGCCCCCAGGCTATGGCGGGACTGATCGCAACCGGCCTCGTCGCCGCGAGCCTGACCGCGGCAGGCCTATACGCCACTGGTTTGTTGGCCGCAAAAGCCGCCCAGGCGGCTGAACCGTTTGACGCGGCCTGCGAATTCGATGCGGACCGTGGCCAGCCCGTCCCGCTGATCATCACCGGATTCAAAACCGGCAGCTCGGCCGTCCCCGCCGAGAAAGAGGCGGAAATTCAGGCCTACGCCAACGAGCTGACGCCCTACTCCAAGATTTGCGTGATCGGGCAGGCCGACAAACGCGGCCCCGTCGACGCCAATGACAAGTTAGCCATGAACCGGGCCCGGGCCGTGGCAGCACGCCTGATCGGCGCCGGGATCGAGCCGGAGAACCTGGCATTGTCATCGCGTGCGGAAGCGTTCGGCGACACGGCGCCCGGTTGGCTCTGGTTCAACGGCAGTCGACGGGTCGAAGTCGTCGCCTTGCGCTGACCGATCAGCCCTGCATCAGACCGCGTAACAAATCGGCGAAGCGGCCAACCGCTTCGTCGAGCGGCCCGTCGTTGGGAAACTCGACCACGTCCGGGCCTTCCACGCGGAAGGCTCGGGCGCGTTCCAGGCGACGTTCGACCTGGTCGTCCTGTTCGCGCCCACGCGCGCCCAAGCGGCGGCGCAGGTTTTCATCGTCGGCGTTGACTGAAATAATGCGCAGACGCGGGAAACGGCTTCGCGCCTCATCGATCACCGACCGCGAGGCATTGATCACAACGACCTTTCCGGACCTGAGCTCGCTCAACACTTCCGCCGGAATACCGTACCAAAGGCCATGCGCGCCCCAGGACAAAAGGTAGGCGTCCAAATCTCGGCGGGCGTGGAACTGTCCTTCCGTGACGGCGATATGGTCTTCGGACCCTGCATCGGCCGGACGGGTTATCTCGCGTTTAGGAAAAACAACGTCGGAACCATCGGCAAGCACATCGCGCGCGCCGTCGATCAAGCTGTCCTTTCCGGCACCGGACGGTCCAACGACCAGTACCAAGATGCCTGTGAGGCTGGCCTCGCTCACGGTGCGGGCGGGAATTCGAGGGGCTGCGAACATGGCACCGGGAAATACATGCCCCGCGTGACCCGGACATGAAGCCCCCATGACGGTTGGATGAAGACCATTCCGGTTTTGTCCTGCCCTCGTTATGCGCCCTTAGAGAAACCCGCGCCGGTGCGGATCCTGAAACGGCCGCCCTCGGTTGAACGGCGGCACATCCTTATGCGGGTGGCGACGGTATTCCCGCGCCGGCAAGGGCGCGGGTGCCGGCACCGGAACCTGCTGATAAATAACCGCCGGGGTTGCCGTCGGTGTCCGTGGGATCGCCCGCAACAAAGCGACGAACCGGGCCTTCGCCTCATCGAGGTAGCGTCCCTGCGGATAGGTCAACATATACACCTTCACCCGTTCCGCGTCGCCCGAGGCATCGGCCTGCCGCCACATCGCGGTTTCAGCATCCTCGGCAACGGATGACGCGTCAGCGACGACAACCACAGCCGCGTCCTGCCGGACGGGCACAGGCGTCAATGTAACCAAGGCATCGAAATCGTTCGGCTCAGTCGCGACATCATCCAGGATCGACTGTTCGACCGCCGCGACAGGCCGAGCCGTCACCGCGGGGCCGTCCTGATCCTGAGGCAGGGGAAGCACGAACGTGCCACCGATATCGTCTTCCGAACCGGCCTCGGCAACGGCAGCCACGGGGGTCATCACGACCGCCGACAGAATAATGGCCGCCGCGGCTTTCAAAGCGGTTTTGCTGCTCGTCATCCTGAATACCTCCTTTTGCTCGACCGACCGGCCGGATCGCAAGTGAAGGCGATTTTAAATTCAGTTTTGCATTTAAAACAAGATATATTTTGTCATCCGGCCGCAGCGGCGCCGGTGATCTTCCGGATTGCGGCCTGCAATTCGGAGACCAATTCTCGCCCGATATCGCCTCCGTCCCCTGAAATTTGGTTCTTTAGAACAGCGTTCAGAGAATCGATATGCACACGAACAAGCTCTACTCCGGCGGCATTGTTCGGCAGGCCGCTGCCCGCGAAACGCATCAGGGAATTACCGATGGTCGTAACCAGCGGATATCCGAAAGTCTCGCCCTGAAGGCCCAGTTGCTTCGCCACGGCATGGATTCGCAGGAAATGTTCCGACTTGTCGGCGACCGCCTGGCCTTCGGACATGATCCGGCGTAGGCTATCGACGTAATCCAAAGCCGTGCCCAGGTAGTCCCCCTTGGACTTTTCCAGGGCGCGCTCGGCCTTGAATACCGCGCCCTCGGTGAACAAGGCGTCCTCTTCGCCGGCCCCGCCCGCTTTTCGTTTCAGATGATTGGGGGGACGGAAAATACGAATGACGCTGTCGTTGGGAAACCGCTCCAGCGCCGTTACCAAAGGCGATCGATCGACGCGCACATCGGCGGGGGCCGTATCGCGGCGATCTTCCGGCACCTCTCTGGCATTGCCGCGCCGATCCGGGCCGAAGTATCGCGTGTTGTAGACGAACGGACGTGGACGGTTGATCAGAGTCAGAATCCGATCGACCAGGACATCGACCGCCACCGGCTTGATCAGAAAATGCGTCGCCCCATAGGCCCGGGCCGAAGCGATCTCTTCCGGCTTGAATCCACCCGCCATTAGGATCACCGGTAAGAAGCGGTTTGGGGAATCGCGGTGCATACGGACCCAGCGAAGCAGTTCGATCCCGTTCAGGGCGGCTTCGAACATGTTACAGATCATGAAGTCGACCGTGTCGATCCGTTCGCTCACGGGTTTTCGCGCCAGACGCTTCAACAAGGCATGGGCGTCATCGTTGCTGGTAGCGGTAAGAACCTCGCCGACGCCCAGCGCCTGCAACAGGTTGTGGATCATCCAACGGTGGGCATCGTCCTGATCGACGACCAGGACGGTAAACGCACGCAGATTTATCGTGGCCAAAACAGGCCCCCTTGAGCACGGCGCCCCGTGTTGGTCACGGGAACATTCTATGTGGCGGGAATCCCACCCTCTGCTTGACTATAGTCAAATGCATGGACGGCGCAGGGTCAACCCGTCCGATCATCCGGAAGTGAAAATCCGCCAAGGCCCGTTCCCAAAGGGGAAAATCCGTGAAAAAGTGGCGGGATCAAGGGGGCTTCCGCCCAATACCACCAAAAAGAAGAAAAGGAGACATTCATGAGCGAAATGTTCGATTTGACGGGCAAGGTCGCGCTGATCACCGGCTCGACCCGGGGAATCGGCAAGGCCATCGCCGAGGCCTATGCCCGCCAGGGCGCAAAGGTTGTGATCTCGTCGCGCAAGATCGAGGCCTGCGAAGACGTCGCCGCAGCCATCAACGAGGAAAATGCCGAAGCGCCCGGCGAAGCCATGGCCGTTGCCTGCAACGTGTCCGACGCGGCACAGTTGAAACAACTGGTCGATACGGTGATCGACACCTGGGGGCGCATCGACGTTCTGGTCTGCAACGCGGCGGTAAACCCCTATCACGGCCCGATGGCGGAAATCGACGACGGCGCTTGGGAAAAGGTTCTGCAGGTCAACGTCACCAACGTGCTGAAGCTGTGCAACATGGTCATGCCCGACATGGCCAAGCGCAGGGACGGTTCGGTCATTCTGATCTCGTCGGTCGGTGGGCTGAAGGGCTCGATGAACCTGGGCGCCTATGCCGTGTCCAAGGCCGCGGATATGCAGCTCGCCCGCAACCTGGCGGTTGAATGGGGCCCGCACAACATTCGCGCCAACGCGATCGCGCCGGGTTTGATCAAGACCGATTTCGCCCGCGCCCTGTGGGAAAATCCGGAAGCCCGCGCCAAGGCTGAATCCGCCTACCCCCTGGGCCGCCTCGGCGATCCGGAGGACATCACCGGGACGGCAATCCTGCTGGCGTCGAAGCAAGGCAGCTTCATCACCGGTCAGACCATCGTCGTCGACGGTGGCGGTGTCGCCGCCGGCAACCGGTACAGCTAGTCGCCGGACATGCGGGCACCTCGCGCCCTGATCATCGCGATCCTGGCCACTGCCTTATCGGCGGTGGCCGGAAGCGCCGACGCATGGAAAAACGGCCCCCCGAACAACAAGGTCACCAACAGCGCCGCCGATTGCATCTCTCCGCCCTATGCCACGCATGACTGGATCGCGGATCAGGCGATGCTGTTATTGCCGCGCGAGGCCAGGGCCTGGATGGCCCCATTTCGCAATCTGGTTCTGATCGGCACCGAAGCACCGGACTATGCCGACATTCGCCAAAAGTGCGGCATCCCGAACAGCGGGTACAACGACACCGGCAAAGGCCGCCACGACCTGCGATTCGACGATTTCGGGAACGTCACCTACGACAACCCGGCCATGCGCGCGGGCCAAGAGTACGGCAAAGCAATCGCGGCCTTTCGCGATGGGCGGGCGGACTACGCCGCCTTTTACCTGGGCGCCGCGATGCATTACATCGGCGACATGTCGCAGTACGGCCATACCGTAAAGGGCGAAACCCATCACCACGATTTCGAGGCCTGGGTCGCGACCCTGACCCCGGCGGCAAAGGGTAGCCTGTTCGAAAGGTTCATTTTCCCGGACGGCAAGCTCGAGCCGCGCACCGCCTACGATGCCGTGGTGCGGACCGGGCGCTTCACCTGGGAGGGTCGCGCACCGGTGATGTCACCAGCCGACATGGACAATCGATACGACGGGATCGCGTCGATCAACGATGCGGCGTTCATCGAAAGCATCGGGCATTGCCTGAACAAAGCCGCCAACGAAGCAGCGGGCATGCTGTTCGGGTTTTACGAAACGGTCGTAAAGACGACGCCCCCATAAGCCATCGCTTCGGGGGCTCGTCGATTAGGCCGCGATTCCTGCATCGCGCCGCGGGCCGCCCTTGCCTTTACGACGCGGGCGACCGCTACGGCCTCCCGCACCTTCCGGCCGAGGACCGCTTTTGCGGAAGCCGCCGCGCGGGCCGTTCCGCCCGCCCCGTCCTTTGCCGCCGCGGCCTTTGCCACCCGAGGGCGCTTCGGCCAGGTCCGCGATTTCCGAAGCGTGGTACGGATGCTCTTCGAACACCGGCACCGGCTGACGGATGCAGCGCTCGATGTCCCGCAGACTGTCGCGTTCGTCATGGTCACAAAACGAAATCGCCATGCCGGACGCGCCGGCGCGGGCCGTACGCCCGATACGGTGAACGTAGCTTTCCGGATCGACCGGCAGGTCGAAGTTGATGACGTGGGTCACGCCATCGACATCGATGCCACGGGCCGCGATGTCGGTTGCGACCAGAGCACGGATTTCGCCGTCACGCAGGCCTTTCAGCGCCCGCTGACGGGCGTTCTGCGCCTTGTTGCCATGGATCGCATCGGCCTTAACACCATGCTGGTGCAGGTGCTTGGCGACACGGTCGGCACCATGCTTGGTGCGGGTGAAGATCACCGCGCGTTCGATGTTATCGTCGTTCATCAACTCATTGAGAAGCGCACGCTTGTTGTCCTTGGCGACAAACAGAACGCGCTGATCGATGCGTTCGACCGTGGTCGCTTCGGGCGTAACTTCGACCCGGACCGGATCGGTCAGCAGTTCGTCCGCCAGACCGGAGATCGTCTTCGGCATCGTAGCCGAAAACAGAACCGTCTGCCGGTCGGCCGGAACGGCTTTGGCGACCCGGCGAACGTCGCCGATGAAGCCCATGTCGAGCATGCGGTCGGCTTCGTCCAGGACGAAGACTTCGATCCCGTCCAGGATCAAGTGACGCTGTTCCATCAGGTCCAACATCCGCCCCGGCGTCGCGACCAGGATATGCGCGCCGCGCACCAAGCCGGTGATCTGCGGGCGTATCGAAGCGCCGCCGAACACCGCCTGCACGCGCAGGTGAAGGTGGCGACCGTAAACCTTGATGCTGTCGGCGATCTGCACGACCAGTTCGCGCGTCGGCGCCAGGATCAGGACGAAGGGCCGCTTGCTGCGCGATTTGCGCGGTTCGTTCGCGAACTGCTGCAGGATCGGCAGGGCAAAGGCGGCCGTCTTACCGGTGCCCGTCTGGGCGATGCCCAACAGGTCACGCCCGTTCAGCAACGGCGGAATGGACTTTTCCTGAATAGGAGTGGGATTGGCATAGCCCTCTTCGGACAATGCGCGAACAAGCTGCTGGGCTAGATTCAGCCCGCTAAAATCAGTCATTTAAATTCGTTCTTTCGCGATCAAACTTTATCCTCCGCGCCCCACTGATCGTTACGGGGTTGCGGATCGCCGGCATTGTGCAAGCATTTGTCGGCGGCTTCCCGGTTCAGGAAGTCCTCGCCTCACGAAACGCCCGCATTGTCGGTTAGGATAGTAAACCGGACCGACGCATCGGCCTCGGCAAGCGATCGAAGATCGACTTGGATGGGAGTATCGCTGGGCACACAAGGCGCTTTCAGCGCGGGAAAGTCAAGAAAGATTATTGCGGCGCAACATTAGGAACCCAAAACCCGCCGCTTCATTTCCGCGACGGCGGCATGCGGGCTGGTCAAGATCGGCAGGCCCGTGCGCTCTTTGATTTCCGCTGCCAGGGGCGCCATTGAAAATTGCGCCAGGACGATACAGCCGCAGTCCTTCAGGTTCGGCGCGGCTTCGACCACCGCGCGGTCGTGGGCGTCTCGCCGCCCGGCCCCCAGGTCCGCCCAGGCCCCTTCGACCAGCCAGGGTTCGACGGTCAGATCGACGCCCCGCTTATCGGCCAGGGCTTCCATATCGGCCTTCATATCCGGCAACGTCTGGGGGTGGGTCGCCAACAAGCCGACCTGACCGCCCTGCTCCAACGCCGCATCCAAAATCGCTTCGTTGGGCTTCATCACCGGCACGTCGCTTTCAGAAGCGATCCGGTCGATGATCGCGCCGAAGGCGGAACAGGTGAACAGAATACCGTCCGGCTTTCGCGCCTTGGCATAGGCCGTCAGATTGAGAAACCGCTCGGTCAGGGGATCGGTGATCTTGCCGCCCGCCGCCGCCAAATCCATGGTCAGACTTTCGTCCAACAGGGTCCAATAAGAGGCATCGGACCACAGGTCCTTGAATGCGGTTTCAACCGGGGCGATGGCTTCGCGCGTAGCGTGAATAAGGGCGATCTGTTTTGTCATCCCCGCCTCATACGCGGGAAAGCGCCCCCATTGCAATCCCCAGGGAACGCCCGAGGGCAATCCCCCGCCGACTGCAAATTACACTGACCTATTGTAATCGGTCTCATTTATGGCACGATCAATCCGGGTTTGAACCAATTGGGGTTGGAGATTGCCCGTGTTTTTTTCCGCCGCAGCGTTCTTGCGGCGCGTTGGCACGTGGATTGCTTCAACCGCAGTAAAGTCGCCCCCGGCATCGATCCCAATAAGGGTCCCGTTCGGGGGTAAACGTGTTGACCGGCAATCCGGATGCGTATGCATGTGGCCTTTTGATATTGATCTGAAATCATTTTTCGCGATCGACATCGATCCGAAGACGATTCTGCCGTCTTCGCATGATCCCGTGCTGGTGCTGCTTTCCTTCTTCGTTGCCGTACTTGCCGGATTTGCCTTCGTCCATTTGCTGCATCGAATTGCAGAACGAGAATCTTCACCCTCCCGCCACATCTGGATGGCGGGTGGCGCTTTGATCATGGGCCTGGGCATCTGGGCCATGCATTTCATCGGCATGCAGGCCTATGAACTTCCGATCCTGGTCACATTCGATCCGTGGATCACCTTGATCTCCGCGATCCCCGCCGTTCTTGCCAGCGCCTGGAACCTGCAGATCGTGGCGCGGGCCCACGTCAGCCGCACCCGGCTGGTGATCGGTGGCGTCGTCCTTGGCGGCGGGATCGGCCTGATGCACTACACCGGCATGGCCGCCGTTCATTTTGACGCGTTCATCCGGTACGACCCGGCGCTGTTCGCCTTGTCACTGGTCGTCGCCATTGCACTGGCGATGGGGGCACTTTGGGTGGCGTTCAAGACGTCGCGCCGCACGGCGGCCCGGTCGCTGACCGGCGAAGGCTTAGCCGCGATCCTGATCGGCTCGGCTGTCGCGGGGATGCACTATACCGCGATGAGTTCCACCGTCTGCCTGGCTCAAACAAGCAACGCACTGCCGCTGCGCGACCTGGGCCCGGGCATCCTGGCCGGCGCGACCGCGATTGTCGCGTCGTTGATCCTGATCGCTGGGATCGCTGCGGTCGTGTTCGACCGGCGCCTGTCGAAAGAAATCTTCCAGCGCGAAGAAGCCGTCAATCAGGCCCAAGTCACCGAAGCGCGCCTTCGCTTGATCATGGATAACGTCGCGGATGCGGTTATCACCCTGGATTCCAGCGGCAGAATCGAAACCTGCAACGCGGCGGCGGAGAAAATTTTCGGGCGCAAATCGGATGACATCATCGGGCGGCCCTTGACCGCCTTTATCTCCGAAACGGAAAGCGCCGTCGGCAAACGCAAATTGATGCGCTACCTGTTGGATCCCAGCACCCGCAATCCCAACGGCGAGGGCTTCGAAGTCGTCGGCCGTCGCGAAGACGGCTCGATGGTATTTCTCGAAGCCGTGTTGTCCGAGGTGCGGGAGAATGGTCGCACGGTGTTGATCGCCGCCCTTCGAGATATTACCGAGCGGATGGTCGCGGCCCTGGCCCTGGCCCAAGCCAAGGAAGAGGCCGAGAACGCCAACCACGCGAAATCCGAGTTCATTTCCCACATGAGCCATGAGTTACGCACGCCGCTGAATGCGGTCATCGGCCTGTCCGAAGTATTGTTGGAAATGAAGGAAATGCGGGAGGACCCGGCGCGCCTCCAGGAATACCTGGGCGACATCCGCAACAGCGGCACGCATTTGCTGGAACTCGTCAACGAGATCCTGGACGTGTCGGTCATGGAGTCCGGCTCCCGCACCTTGCAGACCGAAGTCTTCGACGCGGTCGAGGAAGTGGAGGAAATCCTCCGTCCGCTGCGTGCGACCTTGCGGGCGACCAAGCCGCGTCTTTCGGTCTCGACCGACAACGGCCCCGTCCTGGTGACCGCCGACCGACAGTCGTTCCGCCAGATCGTCCTGAATCTGACGAACAATTCGATCCTTCACGGCGGCAGCGACGTACAGGTCGAAATTCGGGTGGAACAGGATACGTCGGGCGAGTTCGCCCGGATCATGGTCGCCGACAACGGCCCGGGAATCCCCGCCGAGTTGATGAAGGTCATCGGCCAGCCGTTCCCGCAGGCGCAGACGCCGTATGAATACACCCTGCAGGAAGCAACGACCGCGCGCGGCGCGGGCCTGGGCCTATATATCGTCAATCGCCTGATCGAATTGAACGGCGGCAGGTTCTCGTTGGAGAGCACGCCCGGCCTAGGCACCGTGGCGACGACGCTGTGGCCGAAGACCGCCAGCGCCGCCTAACCCCGGAATTTCGTCAGCAGACCTCGAACAGGCCCGCCGCACCCATGCCGCCACCGATGCACATGGTGACGACGACGTTCTTGGCGCCCCGGCGCTTGCCTTCGATCAGGATATGACCGGTCAGGCGCGCGCCCGTCATGCCGAACGGGTGGCCGACGGAAATGCCGCCGCCGTTGACGTTCAGCAGTTCCTGCGGAATGCCCAGTTTGTCGCGGCAGTACAGCACCTGCGAGGCGAAGGCTTCGTTCAGTTCCCAAAGATCGATGTCGTCCATCTTCAGGCCCTGGCGCTCCAACAGGCGCGGGATCGCGAACACCGGACCAATGCCCATTTCATCAGGCTCGCAACCGGCGATGGCCAGGCCCTTGAAGATACCCAGGGGCTGCAGACCACGGCGCTCGGCCTCTTTCTCGGACATCACGACACAGGCCGAGGCCCCGTCGGACAACTGCGAAGCATTGCCCGCAGTCACGAACTTGTCCGGGCCCATCACCGGCTGTAGGCCGTTCAGGGCTTCCAGCGTGGTCGATGGACGGTTGCCTTCGTCCTTGGTCAGGGTCACTTCCTTTTCCGTGACCTCGCCCGTTTCCTTGTTCTTGACCAGCATCTTCGACGGCAGCGGCACGATTTCGTCGTCGAACAACCCGGCTTCCTGGGCGCGGGCGGTGCGCATCTGGCTTTCGAACGCAAATTCGTCCTGGGCCTCGCGGGTGACGCCATAACGCTCGGCGACGTTGTCGGCCGTGTTGATCATCGGAATCCACATGTCCGGCTTGTGTTCCCACAGCCATTCTTCCTTGACCTCGTTGGCCATGGCGTTGTCGCGGACCAGGCTGATGCTTTCCAGGCCACCGCCGACGGCGACCGGAACGCCGTCCAGCACCACGCGGTTGGCGGCAACGGCAATGGCCTGCAGGCCCGACGAGCACAGGCGGTTGATGGTCGTGCCGCCCGTGGTCACGGGCAGACCGGCGCGGATCACCGACATACGGGCGATGTTCTTACCGGTGGCGCCTTCGGGCATGCCGCAGCCCAGGATCACGTCTTCGACCTCGGCCGGGTCGATCCCGGCGCGCTCGACCGCGTGTTTGATGACATGGCCGCCCAGGGTCGCCCCATGGGTGTTGTTGAAGGCACCGCGACCGGCTTTGCCGATCGGCGTGCGGGCGGTGGAAACGATAACGGCGCGTTGCATTTTATTGTTCCTTTTTCTTAATGCCTTAGAGGTCGGCAAACTTGCCGCCCGAACGGGCGAGCTTTTCAAGAAGCGGCGCCGGTTCCAGCGCCGGGGAAGCAACCTTGGCCCAATGGGCCAGGCGTTCATAAACGTGGGCCACACCGACCTGATCGGCGTGGAACATCGGGCCGCCCTTGGCGACCGGGAAGCCATAACCGTTGATCCACACGATGTCGATATCCGACGCGCGCTGGGCCATGCCTTCGTCGAGGATTTTCGCGCCCTCGTTGATTAGGGCGTAGAAGCAGCGCTCGTGAATTTCCTGATCGGTGATCTCGCGGCGCTCGAAGCCCAGTTCGGTCGAGACTTCCTTGATGATCTCTTCAACCGCGGGATCGGGCAGCGGCTTGCGCGAACCTTCTTCGTACTTGTACCAGCCCATCATGTTCTTCTGGCCCTTGCGGCCTGCTTCGACCACACGGTCGGCGACCACCGGCCAGCGTTCGCCCGGCTGGATGAACTGCTTCTGGCGCTGACGAACGAGATAGGACACGTCCAGACCGGCCAGGTCGCCCACGGCCATCGGGCCCATAGCGAACCCAAAGTCGAGAAACACCTTATCGACCTGCTGCGGCAGGGCACCTTCCTCGATCAGGAAATAGGCCTGACGGGTATAGCGGTGATACATGCGGTTGCCGACAAAGCCGTCGCAGTTGCCGACCAGAACCGGAATTTTGGCGATCCGCTTACCCAGGTCCATGACCGTGGCGATCACGTCCTTGGCCGTTTCCTTGCCGCGCACGTTTTCCAGCAATTTCATGACGTTGGCCGGGCTGAAGAAGTGCGTCCCGATCACGTCCTGCGGCCGCTTGGTCGCGGCGGCGATGGCGTCGACATCCAGAGTCGAGGTGTTGGAGGCCAGGATCGCACCCGGCTTCATCACCGCGTCCAGTTCGCCGAAGATCTTTCGCTTCAGGTCCATTTCCTCGAACACCGCCTCGATCACGATATCGGCGGGGCCCAGATCGGCATAGCTGGTCGTGCCGGAAATCATGCTCATCCGCTTGTCCATGGCGTCCTGGCTGAGGCGGCCCTTGGACACGGTCGCGGCATAGTTCTTTTCGACCTTGGCCATCCCGGCCTTTAGCGCCTCTTCCGAGGTTTCCAGCACCTTGACCGGAATGCCCGCATTGGCGAAGCACATGGCGATACCGCCGCCCATGGTGCCGCACCCGACGATGGCCGCGGTCTCGATCGGGCGCTTGGCGACGTCCTTGCCCACGTCCTTGACCTTGGCCGCTTCGCGTTCGGCGAAGAACAGATGACGCTGCGCCGCCGATTGCTCGGAATCGCGGCATTTGACGAAGATTTCGCGTTCCAGCTTCATCCCTTCGTCGAACGATTTGGTCGCCGCGATCTCGACGCAGTCGATGCAGGCCAGCGGCGCCAGCAGACCGCGCGACCGCTTTTCCCAGGTCTTGCGCGCCTCGGCAAACACTTCCGGGTCGGCGTCGGCGACCGGCAGGTCGCGCACCTTGCGAAGCTGGGCCCCGTCGGCGACCAGCTTGGCCGCATAGGCAACCGCGCCATCGGTCAGGTCTCCGTCGATCACCGCGTCCAGAATGCCCAGGTCCGCCGCCGCCTTGGCGGCGACCGGATCGCCGGACAGGATGACCTTCAATGCCCGCTTGGCGCCGATGATACGCGGCAAGCGCTGCGTCCCGCCCGAGCCGGGAACGATGCCCAGCTTGACTTCGGGCAGGCCCAGATTGGCCGTGGCGTCGCCGACGCGGTAATGGCTGCTCAGCGCCAACTCGCAGCCGCCGCCGAAGGCCGTGGCATGGATCGCCGCGACGACGATCTTGGGAAAGTCTTCAATCCGCGCGCAGACCTCGCGCAGGGCCGGGTCGGCCACCGGCTTGCCGAATTCCCGAATGTCCGCACCGCCGGAAAAGCACCGCCCCCCGCCGCGCAGAACGACCGCGTCAACGTTGTCATCGGCGGCGGCCTGATCCAGGGCCGCGACGATACCGGCGCGCACGGCATGGCCCAGGGCGTTTACCGGCGGGCTGTCCATGGTGATGACGGCGATGCGATCCCGGACTTCCAGGGACACGGGGTTTTCAGTCTGCTCTGCGGACATGATCTTTCTTTCCTTTTGCTTTTGCGGACGCGGGCCGATCAGGCCTTGCCCGGTTTCAGGCTGCTCAAGTTGGTATAGGCGCTGAGGTGTTCCAGCGACGCATTGACATCGATCACCACCGGCCCGTCATGGGCCAGGGCTTCGGCCAGCGCCGGATCGGCGTCTTCCGGCTTGTCGATACGCAGGCCCAACGCGCCGAAGCTTTCCGCCCATTTAGCGAAATCCGGATTGACCAGGGTCGTCGCCTCGACACGGCCGGGGAAGGACTTTTCCTGATGCAGGCGGATGGTGCCGTAGCATTTGTTGTTGGACACGAAAATCCGGACCTTGGCCCCGTATTGCACGGCGGCGGCCAGTTCATTCCCCGTCATCAAGGTTCCGCCATCGCCGCAGACCGTCACGACCTGCCGGTCGGGATAGCGCAACGCCGCCGCAACCGCCGACGGCACGCCCAGGCCCATGGCCCCGGAGACCGCACCGATCAGAACCTGCGTCTGCTTGAATGGGTAATAGCGGTGGACCCAGGAATTGAAGTTCCCTGCATCCATGGTGATGATCGCATCGTCGCGCAGCTGATTGCGGAAGGCGCTGACGACATGGCCGAAGTTGACGCCGTCCGACGCGGACCAGGGCTTCCATTCCATCATCTTGCGATTGGCGTCGCGCAGGCGCTTCAGCCATTCGCCCCGGCCCTTGGGCGGTTCCTGAGCATTGATGCCGGCCAAGCGGGCCAGGAAGTCTTCGGCATCGGCGCAGATCGATTGCGACGTTTCGAACACGTGATCCAGATGTTCGGAATCCGGATAGATATGGATCAGCGGCTGGCGCGGCTGCGGCGCTTCGGGCAGCAGGTAGCCCTGGGTCGTGACATCGCCCAGACGCGTGCCGACGGCAACGATCAAGTCGGCATCTTCCAGCGTTTCGCGGATCGATGCAGGAATCCCATAGCCCAAGTGCCCGGCGAAATGATCATGCTCATTGGGGAAAATGTCCTGGTTCTTGAAGCTGGTCGCGACAGGCGTGGACCAAACTTCAGAACAGGCCAGCAACGCCGTGCGCCCACCCGGGCTGCGCAGCAGTCCGCCGCCGATCAGCAACGGGCGTTTGGCCTTGGCGATGGCAGCGGCCACGGCGCGAACCTGATCGTCGGTCGCGACCGGCTTTTGCAGGGCCATCGGGGCCGTGCCCGCCCCCTCGACCGGATCGAGCAACATGTCTTCGGGCAGGACAACCACGACCGGGCCGGGGGTGCCTTCCTGGGCGATCTGAAATGCCTGGGCGACGACCTTGGACAGGTTCTTCGGCTCGTGCACTTCTTCGACATGTTTCGCCATATCGCCGAAGGTGATGCGGTAGTCGACTTCCTGGAAGGCACCACGCCCCAGGTCGGTGCGCGGCACCTGGCCGATGAACAGCACGAAGGGCACGGCGTCCTGCTGCGAGGTATGCACCCCGATCGCGGCATTGGTGGCACCCGGGCCGCGGCTGACGAAGGCCACGCCGGGCGCGCCGGTCAGCTTGGCGTCGGTCACCGCCATGAAAGCCGCACCACCTTCGTGGCGGCAGGCGACAACCTGAATTTCTTCCCGGTCGAACAGGGAATCCAGAACCGAAAGGTAGCTTTCTCCCGGGACGCAGAACACACGGTCGACACCGTGCAGGGCAAGCGTATCCACCAGGGCGTCGGCGGCGCGAATCATAACAATAGTCTCCCTCAAGGCTGGGGCGCTGGGCCCCTTAGGCCCGCCGGGACCCAACAGGTCCGGGCGGAAATTTAACATGTGTCATTGGGGTGGCGTCAAAGCCTGCTCAGTCGGCGGCCCCTTCGGCGTCGGACCAGCTGTAACCGGCGAAGCGGTCGCGCAGGTCCTTCTTCGAAATCTTGCCGGTCGCGGTATGGGGGATTTCCTCGACGAACACGATATCGTCGGGCAACCACCATTTGGCGACATGCTCGGCCAGAGTGGCGCGAATGTCGTCGGGCTTTGCCTGGGCCCCTTCACGCAGGACCACGACCAGCAAGGGCCGTTCCTCCCACTTCGGGTGCTTGATGGCGATGGCCGCGGCCTCGACCACGTCCGGATGGGCCAGGGCATAGTTTTCCAGATCGATCGAGCTGATCCATTCGCCGCCCGATTTGATCAGGTCCTTGGATCGGTCCGAAACGCGGATCAGGCCATCCGGCGTGATGCTGGCGACATCGCCGGTACCGAACCAGCCTTCTTCGTCGAACGCGGCGGCGGTCGCCTCGGCATCCTCGAAGTAAGCGCCGCAGACCCAGGGGCCGCGCACGAACATCTGACCGATGGCCTGACCGTCGTGCGGCAGGCGATTACCCTGATCGTCGCAGATCTTGAATTCGATCCCGAACAGGGGGCGGCCTTGGGTTTGCTGAACTTTGTAGCGTTCCTCGGCCGGCAGGTCCTGATGCAGCTTGCGCAGGCGACCGGTCGACCCGGCGGCGCTCAGCTCCGTCATGCCCCAGGCATGAACGACATGAACGCCGTAATCTTCTTCGAACGTCCGGATCATGGCCAGCGACGGGGCCGACCCGCCGACGTTCAAGATTTCCAGATGGTTCAGCTTGGCGCCCGTTTTTTTCAGATGTTCCAGCACGCCGATCCAAATGGTCGGCACCCCGGCGGTGACGGTGACCTTTTCGTCCTCGAGCAGGCGATAGATGTTGTCGCCATGCATGTGCGGTCCGGGCAAGACCAGCTTCGCGCCGCAGAGCGGCGCCGCATACGGAGCCATCCAGCCATGGACGTGGAACATGCTGACTGCGGGCAGCAGAACGGTGCGCGACGAAATGCACAGCGGGTGGTCGCTGGTCGTCCCGGCCAGGGCGTGCAGCGACATCGCCCGATGGCTGTACAGAACGCCCTTGGGATTACCCGTGGTGCCCGAGGTATAGCAAAGCGCGCAGGCTGTCTGTTCATCCAGGATCGGCCAGTCGAATTCGTCGTCCTCGGCCGCCATCAGATCTTCGAAACAGACCGCGTTGCGCAGGCTCGTTTTCGGCATCTTGTCGCTGTCGCACAGGATGACGAACTTTTCGATGGTCGGGCATTTGTCCTGAATGCTTTCCATCAGCTCAAGCCAGGTCGTGTCGAGGAACATCACCCGGTCCTGGGCATGATTGATGATGTATTCGATCTGATCCTGGAACAGACGCGGGTTGACCGTGTGGATGACCGCGCCGATCCCGCCGATGGCGTAATACAGCTCAAGGTGCCGATAGGTCGTCCAGGCCATGGTGCCGATGCGGTCGCCTTCCTGAACGCCCAGGCGTTTCAGGGCATTCGCCAGACGGCAGATGCGCTTGTAGGCATCGGCATAGGTGTAGCGGTGCATGTCGCCTTCGACCCGATGGGTCACCACTTCGACATCGCCATGCCAAGCGGCAGCATGCTTGACGATTCTCGACGTCAAGAGCTGCACGTCCATCATCAGTCCCTGCAAGGGTATTCCTCCTTCACGCGGTCTTGGTTTTCTCTTTTTGCCGGGCATTGCACCCGGTTTTGTTGGACTATGGCGGCATGCAGACCCCGAAATCAAGCGGATGTGAAAGAGCCGTTCGCCATGCGAAATAGGCGCTGCGGGAGCCTTGAATTTCAAGGTTGAAGGGTTAACACTTCCGCGCCTGCCGATGGCCGCCATCGGGCGTCCGGCAGGCCCGGAAAGAATAAACTGGAAACCGACAAGGGCCCGACCATGGACTTAACGCCTTCTCCCCGCACCCTCGAACTGGCCGAAAAACTGACTGCGTTCATGAACGCCGAGGTCTATCCCAACGAAGCCCTGTTCGAACAACAACTGAACGAAGGCGGCAACCGCTGGAAGGTCGTGCCGATCGTCGAGGAATTGAAGGATAAGGCGAAGGCCGCGGGCCTGTGGAACCTGTTCCTGCCGGAAAGCGATCTGGGCGCCGGACTGAGCAACCTGGAATACGCGACGCTGTGCGAGATCATGGGCCGGGTCCCCTGGGCGCCCGAAGTCTTCAACTGCAACGCGCCCGATACCGGCAACATGGAAACCTTGGTGCGCTACGGCGACGATGCGCAAAAGGAAAAATGGCTGAAGCCGCTGTTGAACGGCGATATCCGCTCGGCCTTCGCGATGACGGAACCGGATGTCGCATCCTCCGACGCGACCAACATCAAGACCCGGATCGAACGCGACGGCGACGAATATGTCATCAACGGCCGCAAGTGGTGGACCTCGGGCATCGGCTCGCCCCATTGCAAGATCCTGATCGTGATGGGCAAGAACGACCCCGACGCCGAAACCTATCGCCAACAGTCGATGATCCTGGTTCCGGTCGACACTCCGGGGGTCAAAGTTGAACGGATGCTCAACGTCATGGGCTTCGATGATGCGCCGCATGGCCATGGCGAGGTGACCTTCGACAACGTGCGCGTCCCGGCGGGCAACATGCTTCTGGGCGAAGGCCGTGGCTTCGAAATCGCCCAGGGCCGCTTGGGCCCGGGCCGCATCCACCATTGCATGCGGATCATCGGCATCGCCGAACGGACGCTTGAGCTGATGTGCAAGCGGGCGACGGAACGCGAAACCTGGGGCAAGGCGCTGGCCGACCGGGACGTGACCCAGGAACGCATCGCGCAAAGCCGGATCGAGATCGAGATGTGCCGCCTGCTGGTGCTGAAGGCCGCCTACATGATGGACACGGTCGGCAACAAGGCCGCGCGGCAGGAAATCGCCATGATCAAGGTCGCCGCCCCCAACATGGCATTGACCGTCGTCGACCGGGCGATGCAGTTGTTCGGTGGGGCCGGCGTCAGCCAGGATACGCCGCTGTCCTATTTCTGGTCGCGTATGCGGGCCATGCGCTACGCCGACGGTCCGGACGAAGTCCATCGCCGCCAGATCGCCCGCATGGAATTGCGCCGTCAGGTCGACTGGCCTCGGCGCGGCTAGGCGCGCGCTTTCCCTTACAGAACAATGAAACATGCCGGGGATTTTTATTTACCCGGCATGTTTCCATTCAAATAAATTTTAAAATCATTCAGGCCTTTGTTCGACATAGGTTATTTGCCGGTTTTTCTTTATGTTTTGCGCAGGTCAATACCCACGACACGTCACTAGGCGTCGAGTAATCATTGACTTTTATCGACGAATCCCCACATATGGTCTGACGTGTTACATTTGTTATGTCGATCTTAGATACCGGCTCGCCGGTTAGCTTCGTTATCCCTTGACAATGTGTACGTAGCTTTCTCGCGCTTCCGCATGGAGCGGAGCGCTTTTAATTTACCCATTGAACGAGGAATTACGACAATGGCTACTGGTGTTGTGAAATGGTTCAACCCGACCAAAGGTTTCGGTTTCATCCAGCCCGATGACGGCTCTCAGGATGCGTTCGTGCATATCTCTGCCGTTGAACGCGCTGGCATGCAGACCCTGAACGAAGGCCAAAAGGTCTCTTACGACCTCGAGCCGGGCAGAAACGGCAAGGCTTCCGCCGAAAACCTGTCGCTCGCCTAACACGGATCGGCCGCTGTCGGCATTTTGCCGGGGGCGGCCCCTCCACCCCGTTAAGGGCAGCGTGACCCTCATGCCGCCTGCGATTTATAAGCAGAGTAGGAGTCACGCATTGGCCAATCAAAGCCATGAACGCCTGTCCGCACGCTCGCGTGCGGAAACAGAATTCCTAGCCGCTCAGAAAAAGAGTAAGAAGGCTTTGGAAGAAAAAGAACGTGTCCGTCGCGAAAAAGCCGAACACGTCGCCGACTTGAAGTCGAAACGCCTGGCAATGGAAAAGGCCGCACACGAAGCGGCTGAACAAGAAAAAGCCGCCACATCGGCGACCGCCAAGCCGGCGAAGAAAGTTTCAAAGAAGACTCTGCCACAGTTCCATCGCTTCTAGCACGCCGCGCTTTTGCCCCTACGCGAAGCACGGACCACCAGACATCGCGACCAGGATCAGGCAACGCTATGAACGACGATAATCTTCCCGGCAGGCCAAAACCGCCGTGGCGTCGCGACGACAAAGCACCGTCGGCTGAACAGGCGCCGTCCCAGAAGTCATCCGCTGACAAGTTCAGCACAGACCGAGAAACCGACAGGGCGGACCTTCGGGGTCTTGTTCGGGCCCTTCGCTCTTCACTGCGCGACGATGCACGCAAACGCGATGCTGAGAAGGATTGCTGACGAGGCGTTCAGTCCAAGGCGCGAAATTCTCACCCAAAGGGCCTAGTTAGATGAGCAACTCAAGAAATGCCGAAGCCATGGACGCCGAAACGGCACCGGTCACACCAACATGGGACCGCGCCAAACCTCGGTCATGCCTGCGTTGTGAAACCTGGTTTCTGAGCACGTGGTCCGGCGAGCGCATCTGCCCCCATTGCAAGGGGTCCAGCGCTTGGCGCAACGACTCCCCCCTTCCACGACGCGCCCCTTGAAATGCTACTCGGTCGGAATGGTCGCGACGCTGGTAAACTGCCCGTTGCCCATCCGCCGTACGATCACCATCTCACCTGATTGTGGCCCGGCCCCGGCCAGAGCCGAGATCACCACGAAATGGGTCACCAGGACCGTCGCCTGATCAAACGGCTGTGCCTTGACCCAGGCCCGCAGCGCCTTCATCTGCTTTTCCTTCAAATCCGGTCGACCGTGGAACGAATTCAATTCGGGCAGTTCCGTAACCGAGCCCAAGCCCAAGCCCTTGGCCGTATCCAGACAGCGGCACCATTGGCTCGACAAAACGCGCGCCTTCGTCACCCCCGCCGCGTGCAACTTCTTTCCGATACGAACGGCCTGCGCCCGCCCCTCGTCGCTTAGGTTTCGCTGGGTCGAACAGTCCCCCAATTTGAACCCCGCCGGATCGCCGCCACCGGGCGCGGTCGCATGGCGGATCATCACGAAATGATCCCCTCGGGACAGCAACTGCCGGACTTCCGACAACTCCGCCGCACGAGCCGAAGCAGCGCCAGCAACGATTCCGGTCAACAAAAGGACGAAGCGAAAGAACTTACACAGGCGCATTACGATTTCCTTGGTCACTGATGGCGAGCCCTACCTGATAGTCATATCAGACTTTGGTCATATTTATGCCGTTCGGGCGAACGGATAAAATGGCACTGTTTCCGACAAATGGCGATGACGTGGGATTGGTGCCTTGAAATACCGTTTTATCCTGTTCGCCATTTTTGGCGCGGGGGCCCTGGCTCTCCTTAGCCTAATCGGCGTGCAACGGTTCAACGCGACCATGGATCGGACCGTCACCGATCAGGCCGAACGCCATTCCCTCGCCTGGGCAAGGTATATCGGGGACCATCTGACCCGCATCGAAATGCTTGCCTCCGGCAGTCCGCCGACCGAGGAGGAACGGCGATTTCTGCAATCCGCGCGCGGTTTCGGCGACATCTTTCGGTTCAAGGTCTATGACCCCCAGGGCGTTCTCCGCCTGCTGTCCGATTATTTGAATTCGCGTATCACTATGCCCGCCGCCCGCGACGAGGACAGCATCTACCCGCTTCGCGTGACCGCCACCGGCGAGCCTTTCATCCGCTTGATGGACGGACGTCACCGTGTCGACCGCCCCGACGTCTATGTCGAGGCCTATATTCCGATCCGGCGGAACGAACGGATTGTCGCCGTGGCCGAGGTATATATCGACAGAACCGCCGAAGCGCAGGCCCTTCGGCACGACTTTCTCACTTTCGGGTGGCAGGCCACAGGCCTTGTCATCCTGGCCCTCTGCATTCCCGGCGCGGCTGCCCTATGGGCATTCGGCAAGCTGAGGCAGCACAATCGCATGCTGGACGACGAAGGGAAACGCGCCCGCGAAGCAGAACGCAGCAAAGGGCGCTTCCTCGCACATATCAGCCATGAATTCCGCACCCCGCTGAATTCAATTCAGGGGCTGGCGCAGGTCCTTCTGCGCGGTGATGTCGGCCCCTTGGAGAACGCCAAACATCGTGAATACGTTCACGACATCCACGATAGCGGTCGGCACCTGTTGTCCCTGGTCAACGACCTTTTGGATCTGTCGAAGATCGACTTCGGGAAGTACGAATTGCTGGAAAGCGATTTCGACATCGGGAAGTGCGTCCATGGCGCCCTGCAGGTCGTCAAAGGCTGGGAAGCCGCCGGCGCGCTACACCTGGGCACGCGGGGCCTCAATACCGGCTTGTTCGTGCACGCCGACCGGCGCGCGATTTATCAATCGGTGCTCAATCTGTTGGCCAACGCGGTAAAGTTCACGCCGCCTGCCGGTAGCATCGACCTCTCGATCAGCATGGATGGAGATGAATGCCTCATCACCGTCAGCGACACGGGCGTCGGGATCGCCGAACAGGACCTGCCCCGAGTATTCGAGCCATTCATGCATGAGGACGATCGGGACTATATATCCCCCCGACGCGGAACGGGCCTGGGGCTTGCCCTGGTCAAGTCGCTGATCGATCTGCACGGTGGGCATATCACCATCGACAGCACCCCCGGAAAGGGCACGACGGTCCGGGTGTTTCTGCCCAAGGCAAGGATCATCAACCCGCCCCGTCCCGCAACGGGACTTTAAAACCTTCGTCAACAGGGCGTCACACTAGGGCTGTAGCGGTCCTTCATGAAACATGCCCATCCAGCCGCCCTCCCCTTGTCCGTTGCCGTACTGGTCGCCCTGTACCGGCATTCCGGCGCGGGCGGACACGTTAAGTCCTGGGAACGGTTCGCCGAGGCGGCGACGACCTTGCCAGAACGCATCGACCTGACCGTTCATTTTCTAGGCGAAGCGGAAGGCCGCGAAGACCTGTCGCGAAACGTACGCCTGAAAACCTGGCGACCTCGCCTGTCGACGCGAAGCCTGCCGTTCCTGGGCGCCACGCCGGGTGATACCGACATCGCCCCGCACCACCGCAGCCTGAGCGAAGACCTAGTCGCAGCGGACGTCATCCACACGACCGACGCCTACTTCTCGTTTACCGGCAGCGCCCGTCGGACCGCCAACCGAACAGGAACACCATTGGTCACGTCGGTCCACACGGATACCCCTGGATACGCTCGGGCCGTTACCGAACGCTTGTTGACCCCCGTATTCGGCAATAGCTTTCTGACCCGTACCCTGCCTGAGCGCCTGGAACATAACCTGGCGCGACGGCTCCATCGCCATCAAAGCGAAACCGCCTTTACACTGGTGTCTTCGGCCAACCAACGGGAAAGCGCTATCGCCGCCGCCGGCATCGACCGCGTACGGCATTTGGCCCGAGGCATCGATTTCGACCGCTTCACGCCGAGCGCCGCGGACCGCGCCTATCTTGATCGGAAATATGCTGTTCCCCAGGATCGGTTTTTGATCGCCTATGCCGGGCGGCTCGACTGCTGCAAGAACGTCGATCTTCTGCCACGCGCCTTTTCGCCCGATCTGATGCAGGCCATGAATGCGCATTTACTATTCGTCGGCGACGGCCCGGAACGACTGCGGTTGAACAGGCATTTCGGCGACACCGCCAGCCTGCCAGGCGTCTTGCCACAGGCCGACGTCGCCCGCGCTCTGGCCTCGGCCGATTTGTTTATCTTCCCATCCAAGCTGGAAACGTTCGGGAACGTCATCCGGGAGAGCCTTGCTTCCGGCACAGCGGCCTTTGTTTCCGACCAGGGATCGGGCGCCGGAGACGTGATCGACGCAGTGACCGGACGCTATCTTCCGTCTGACACCCCGTCGGCTTGGCGAGAAGCCGTGGCGCAACTGACTTCCCAGCCGGCACGCGCAAAAGCCTGGGGCCGCGCCGCCGCGACCATGGCCCGTGAACGTTTTCCTTCCTGGCGGGAAGTTCTATTGCGCGACCTCATCCCGGTTTGGGAACAGGCTGCGGGAAGCATGGAAAACGCGGCACACCGCCGCGCGGCTTAAGTCCCTAGCCTCGCCCGTCGCGTTCGACCAGCCCCCAGGCGATTTCCGACAAGGTCCGGCAGACGTCCCGCCGCTCCAACGCAGCGGCGCTGGTCGCATTCCCGTCCAGGCCACGCTTATAGACGCCCTGTGCGATGGCGCCCAGGCGGAACAGAGACAGGGCTTGATAGAACGTCCAGTCGCCCAAATCCTCTCGCCCGGTGCGTTTGGCATAAGCCGCCAGGTAATCCTGTTCCGACGGAATGCCGGTGACCCCCGGATCGTTGGCCCGCAAATCCCCCCGCCGTTTGTCCGGCATATGCCAGGGCAGGCAGTTGTAGGCAAGGTCGGCCAAAGGATCGCCCAGAGTCGACAGTTCCCAATCGACCACCGCCAACACACGCGGCTCGGTCGGGTGGAAGATCATGTTCTCCAGCCGGAAATCGCCATGGGCGATGGTCGTCTCGGCATCCTGCGGCACGTTTTCCGGTAGCCATTCGATCAGATTGTTCATGGCTGTCAGATCGTCCGTGGCCGACGCCTGATACTGCCCCGTCCAGCGCTTGACCTGACGCGCGGCATAGCCGCCTTCGCGCCCGAAATCGGCCAGCCCCGCGGCCCCCCAGC